>JAIXOR010000058.1 GCA_027486655.1 Verrucomicrobiaceae bacterium
ACGTCGATCAGCCTGGGCGATGGTGCGGGCAATACCTTCAACACCGGCACGCTGACCTTCAACTCCACGGGTGCAGTCACGATCTCGGAAAACAGCAGCATGGACATCGTCGGCACCAACACCGGCGGCACCACCAACCTGACATCCACCTCCAGCATCTCGGATGCGTCGAGCTCCAGCATCAACGTCGGCGCACTCACGCTCAACGGGACCTCGATCAACTTGGGCGTCGGCGCATCGAATACGTTCAACGCGAGCACGCTGAATTTCAATTCCACGGGCGCGGTCACGATCTCCGAAGACAGTAACATGGACCTCACCGGCGCAAACACCGCCGGCAGTGCCACGCTTTCCTCCACGGGCTCCCTCTCGGACAATGCCACCTCCAGTCTGAATGTCACCGGCCTCGGCAGCTTCACCGGCACGTCGATCAGCCTGGGCGATGGTGCGGGCAATACCTTCAACACCGGCACACTGACCTTCAACTCAACCGGTGCGGTCACGATCTCGGAAAACAGCAGCATGGACATCGTCGGCACCAACACCGGCGGCACCACCAGCCTGACATCGACTGCGGGCATTTCCGATGCGTCGAACTCCAGCATCAACGTGGGAGCGCTTACGCTCAATGGCACCTCGATCAACTTGGGCGTCGGTGCATCGAACACCTTCAACGCATCAACGTTGAACTTCAATTCCCCCGGTGCGGTCACGATCTCCGAAGACAGTAGCATGGACATCGTCGGTGTGAACACTGCCGGCAGTGCCACGCTCTCTTCCACGGCAGCGCTCTCGGACTCCGGTGCCACCAGCCTCGACATTACCGGTCTCGGCACCTTCAGCGGCACTTCCATCGATCTCGGTGGTGGCCTCTTCAATACGGGCACGCTCAACTTCAACTCCACGGGCTCTGTCACGATCTCGGAGGACAGCAGCATGAATATCGTCGGCACCAACACCGGCGGCACCACCAGCCTGACTTCGTCCGCCGGCATCTCGGATGCAGTGGATTCGAGCATCGAGGTGGGGGATCTCACCTTGAGCGGCACTTCCATCAACCTCGGTATCGGCGCAGGCAATACGTTCAACGCCAGCACTCTCAACTTCAATTCCGCAGGGGCCGTCACGATCTCGGAGAATAGTGACATGAATCTTGTCGGTTCCAATACCGGCGGCACCACCGGGCTTTCGTCCACGGGCAGCATCACGGATGCGTCGGATTCGAGCATCGATGTGGGCGCGCTCACCTTGAGCGGCACTTCGATCGAACTCGGAGTGGGTGATGACAACACATTCAATGCCACCACCCTGACCTTCAACTCCACGGGTGCGGTCACAATCTCGGAAGACAGCAGCATGGACATCGTCGGTATCAATACGGCCGATACTGCCACGCTGTCCTCCACGGCCTCGATTTCCGATGCCGGAGCTACCAGCCTGGACATCACAGGTCTCGGCACCTTCAGCGGCACGTCCATCGATCTCGGCGGTGGCCTCTTCAACGCGGGCATGCTCAACTTCAATTCGACGGGGGCAGTCACGATCTCGGAAGACAGCAGCATGGAATTGGTCGGTGCCAATACCGGCGGCACCACCAGCCTCACTTCCACCGCGGGCATCTCGGATGCGGCGGATTCGAGCATCAACGTGGGTGCCCTCACCCTGGGCGGCACCTCCATTGACCTTGGCGTCGGTGCCGGAAACGAGTTCAACGCCACCACGCTGACCTTCAACTCGACGGGTGCGGTCACGATCTCGGAAGACAGCAGCTTGGACATCGTCGGTATCAACACCGGTGGCACCACCAACCTGACCTCGATTGCAGGCATTTCAGATGTCTCGGACTCCAGCATCCATGTCGGCGCGCTGACTTTGAATGGCACCTCGATCAGTCTCGGCGACGGAGCCGGAAACACATTCAACTCCAGCACCCTCAACTTCAATTCGACGGGCGCAGTCACGATTTCGGAAGACAGCAGCATGGATCTCGTCGGCGTGAATACCGCAGCCACCGCCACGCTCTCTTCCACCGCTTCGCTTTCCGACGCCGGAGCCACCAGCCTTGACATCACGGGGCTCGGCACCTTCAGCGGCACCTCGATCGATCTGGGAGCGGGTCTCTTCAACACGGGCACCCTCAATTTCAACTCAACGGGTGCAGTCACGATCTCGGAAGACAGCAGCATGGACCTCGTCGGTGCCAATACCGGAGGCACCACCAGCCTCACTTCCACCGCGGGCATCTCGGATGCAGCGGATTCGAGCATCAACGTGGGGGCTCTCACTCTGGGCGGCACTTCCATTGACCTTGGAGTCGGTGCCGGAAACGAGTTCAACGCCGCCACGCTGACCTTCAACTCGACGGGTGCAGTCACGATCGCGGAAGACAGCAGCATGGACCTCGTCGGTTCTAACACCGCGGGCAGCGCCACGCTCTCGTCCACGGATTCGCTTTCCGATGGCGGAGCCACCAGCCTGGACATCACCGGCCTTGGCGACTTCAGCGGCACCTCCATCGATCTCGGCGCAGGCCTTTTCAACACGGGCACGCTGACCTTCAATTCCACCGGCTCTGTCACGATCTCGGAAGACAGCAGCATGGACCTCGTCGGTTCCAATACCGGCGGCACCACCAGTCTTACCTCCACCGGCAGTATCTCGGATTCGGCGGATGCAAACATCAACGTCGGCGCACTCACTCTCGGAGGCAGCTCGATCGACCTCGGCGTCGGTGCGGCGAATACATTCAATGCCAGCACGCTGAACTTCAATGCAGCTGGAGCTGTCACGATTTCCGAGGACAGTGACATGAAACTCGTCGGCGCGAACACCGCCGGCAGCGCCACTCTCACTTCCACCGGCAGGTTGGCGGACCACGCAGCGTCCAGCCTCAACATCGCGGGCCTTGGAGAATTCACCGGCACTTCCATCGCCCTCGGTCGCGGCATCTTTAATACCGGCACCCTTACCTTCCATGCCGATGGAGCGGTCACGATCGAGGAAGACTCGTCCACCCTTCTCACCGGCAATAGCACCGCAGGATCGCTGTCGCTGAAATCAACCGACGGCATCACCAACGAGTCCGGCACCAGCCTCACCGTCGCGAACAAGGCCAGCTTTGCCGGAGCCAGCATCTCGCTCGGATCGGTAGGCGGAGACACCATGAACTTCGGCTCCCTTTCCTTCGATGCCGCAGGCAAGGTGACCATCCGTGAAGACTCATCCACACTGCTTACCAGCACCAGCAATGCAGGCACCTTGGAGCTTTTCTCCGCTGGAGACATCAAGGATCGTGCGGACCTGAACGTCACCGGCTTGGCCTCGTTCACCGGCACCTCGATCAAGCTCGGGGGCGATTCTCAAACCACCCACTTCGGCTCCCTTACCGTGAATTCATCCGGCAGGGTGATCGTGCGAGAGGATTCGGACACCGATTTCGTCGGTTCAAACTCGGCCAGTGTGCTCGCCTTGGACTCCAGTGGCATCAGCACCTTCGTCAAGGGTTCCACCCTCAATGCGGGCACCCTGAGCCTGCTCTCCAGCACGGTGGCTCTAACCGGTGACAACCTGGTGGACAGCATCAAGGTGAAACTTGCCGAAGGAACCCTGCTCACACTCTCGGGTGATGAAACGGTCCGCATTGTCGTCAGCAACGGTGGCGACATCGGCGGCACCGGAATCCTCACGGCCACGGAAGGATTCACCTTCGGCAGCGGGGAAATCTCCGGCAATCTCCTCGGCGACATCCGAAGCACCGGGGACCTGCTGGTCTCCGGCACCATCGGAGGCGGCTCGCTCAAGGTGAAGGACGGCACGCTCACCCTCACCGGCATCGCGAACAGCAATCCCATCACCATCTTCGCAGATGCCGAAATGGTGAATGCCAGCGGCGGGCTCTCCTCCGCCACCAATGTGATCAACCACGGCCTCTTCACGGTGAACGCGGCCGATACGATTTCGACCTACGTCCAGAACGGCAATGGAACCCTCGCGGGAAGCGCGGCACTCACCACCCTCAATGGAGCGACTCTCAACGGAGGGACGGTCTCCGGAAGCCTGCAAGGTGACTCGATCAGCACCGGCGACGTGCTCGTCTCCGGCACCATCGGCGGTGGCACCCTTCGCGTGAAGGATGGCACCCTCCTCCTCACCGGCACCTCCACCAATGACAAGGTGGTGATCGACGGCAGCCGCACCAAAGGCGCGGCTGCGGCTGGCACCATGCCGCTTCGCTCCGGTCCCACTCTCATCAACATGAACGGTGGCTTGTCCGCCGCAGCGGAAGTGACCAATTCCGGCTCGCTCGTGGTGAATGCCGCCGACACGGTGTCCACTTACACCCAGAACGGCCGTGGAAGCTTGTCTGGAAAGGGCTCTCTAACAGCCACCAACGGAGCCACCCTCAATGGCGGCACCGTCAAGGGATCGCTGCTCGGAAACACCACCAGCACCGGCAATGTGCTTGTTTCCGGCACCGTCGGCGGTGGCCTGCTTTCCGTGGCCAGCGGAACGCTCACCCTCAACGGCACCGCCAATGCGGATACCCGCGTCAGTCAGGGAGCCACCCTCAAGGGCAATGGCACCATCAACGGCGATGTCACCAACCGCGGCACCACCCTGCTCTCGCTCGACATCACCGGCAGCCTGATCAACAAGGGCACGGTTTCCATCACGCTGAATGGCCCCGACAAGTTCGACCGCATCACCGCGGATAGCGCCGTGCTCGATGGCCGCCTCCTCGTGAAGAACACCGGCTCCGGCCTCGATGCCGGTGAGACCGCACGCATCATCGTGGCCAATTCCTATGCCAATGCCTTCACCGCCTTCAGTGCGGAAGGCTTCAACAACGGCCTGCTCTTCAATGACAAGACCGGCACTCTCATCGGCCTGGGCGGCGGTCAGTCCTACAAGGGCGGCGGCTATCTCAACCTCAACAAAAACCAGACCAACACCTACCTCGCCCTCTTCGAAGACTCCGTTCAGCTTGGCTCCAAAAACGTGGTCCGCGCAGGAAACGTGATCAACTTCACGAGCGGTGCCACCAATGGCGATGCACAGCTCGTCGAGGCTCTCAACCAATCCACCTTCGCGCAGCCCGGTTCGATTGACGTCGATACCGTCAACCGCCTCTCACCCGAAGCCTACGCCGGGCTCGCCGACTACACCGAGCAGGCCCTCCGCGCCCACGTCCGCGAGGCGGTGGATGCGGCTCCGGTGGCGAAGAAAGATGGCACCCGGATCTTCGCGACCGCCCATAGCAGCTCCGCCGGTGTGGATGATGCCGCGACCGATGCCGGATACGACATCGAGATTCAGGGAGCCACCGCCGGCCTCACCCAGGATCTGGATCGCAATGTCCGCGTCGGTGCACTGCTCGGCGTGGATGACGGATCGATCTCAGGTTCCCTGCTGGATGTGGATGCCCAGGGCGTGGTCTTCGGCGGCTTCGGCACCTATCAGTTCCACGACAAGAACCAGACCACCCTCATCGGCAGCATCACCTACGGAAACTATTCCTACGATGCCACCCGCCACAGCTTCGGTGGAGACACCACTGCGGATGGCATCGGATCGGATGCCGTCGAGCTCACCCTCGGTTCCAGCACCGTTCTCTATGACAAGGATCAATTCCGCATCGCAGGCTCCGGCGCCCTCCGCTACCTGATGGGCAACGTCGAGGACTTCTTCGAAGAGGGTGCGGGCGTGCCGCTCTCTGTGGAGTCCCAGGACGTCGATTCCTTCCTGCTCGATGTGGGCGTGGACCTTTCCTACCGCGTCACCGAGCAATTCACGATGGCCGGACGCCTCGGGTTTGTGAACGAAATGTCCGGCTCGGATCAAACGGTTAGCTCCACCTTCGCCGCTTCCGGTTCGGACGCACAGCTCTTCTCGACGACCGCTCCCGGCGTGGATGGCCAGGCCCTCACTCTCGGTGCCGGACTCTTCTACGACTTCAGCGAGAACACCCGCGTCGGCGCCACCTACCGCGGCGAGTTCGGCAGCGACTCGATGCCCACCCAGACCGTCGGCCTCGGTGCCTCCTTCGCTTTCTGATCCGCAGAACACCTCGCTTCAATCCTGGCGGATGCTGCCCGGAGGCCGACCGACCTTCGGCTGCTTGGCAAAGTCCGGGTTGAAGATGCTCCGGTATTCTCCCGGAGTCATCCCGGTCACGCGGCTGAAAACCATCACCAACCTCGAATCACTCCGAAATCCGCACTGCAGTGCGATCTGGTGCTGCTTCTCCGCAGTCTCGGCCAGCAGTCTCTTTGCATGCTCGACGCGCAAGCGCGTGATCTCATCCGCCACGCTGCGGCCAATGTGGCGCATGAAAGCATCGTGAAGGCGGCGGCGCGACATCGGCACTTCCGAAATGATCCCCTCCGCCGTCATCGGATCGCGGAAGTGCTCGCGGATGGCCTTGAGGGCGGATGCCACCTGCGGGTGTTCGACCGCGACGACGTCGGTGCTGCGGCGAGTGACCACACCGAGCGGTTGGACCGTGATCGCATCCACGGTGGGGGCGTCTCTGGACATGAGCTTCTCTAACAGAAGGCAGGCCTGCTGTCCGATGCCGTGGGCATTGTCGTTCACACTGGAAAGCGGCACATGGGCGAAGGGGCAACGCAGTTCATCGTTGCCCACACCCAGAACCGCAAGCTCCTCGGGGATGCGGATGTCCGCTTCGGTGGCGGCGCTGATCACCTCGATGGCATAATCATCGATCTCCGCCAGCACGGCCACCGGTTTGGGCAGGGCCTTGAGCTGGCGGATGAGCCATTTCGAACGCTGGGCCAGTGCCTGGCTGGTGAGCGCCGAGGCGTCGATCACCGTGAGTTCGGCCCCGAATCCGGTGAGCTCCCTCCGGAAAGCCTCCAATCGGCCGCGGTCGCCGGGTTGATTGCTCTTGAGGAAATAGGCAAAGCGGCGGAATCCCCGGTTGCGGAAGTGGTTGGCTGCAAGCCGGGCGATTGCCGTCTGGTCGGCGGACACGGAAGGCGCCGCATCCGGCAGGCTGTAGCCGATGTTGACGAAGGGAATCCTCCCCTCCACCGCGAGACGGTCCACTTCCGGATGGACTCCCAGCACGCCGATGATTCCATCCCCCCGCCAGCCTGCGGGCACTTCGCCGGTGCGCTCGTAGCTGCTGTCCAGAATCCACCCGGCATCGCGGGCAAATCGGGCAATGCCGCGGAACACATCCGTGGCATACCACGCGAGCAGGACCAGCACCTGTTTCTTCCCCGGGTGGTGGGATCGCTGCGCATCTGGGGTTCTTCTCGCCATTCAATCGGCAACGCTAACGACGCGGCGGGGTTTTGACAACGTCTCAAATCCAAAAAACCCCGACCCGCCAAGAAGTTTCCCCAAGGAACAGAATCCGGGCATGCTTCCTCCCAGCAAACCCATGCCGACCATCAACCTTTCCTCCACCGACCTGATTGTGATGGTCGTTTATCTCGTCGGCATCGTTGCCTTCGGGTTGTATAAATCCGCACGCGGAGGAGCGGACGAATACTTCCTCGGCGGGCGCAACATGACGTGGCCGATCATCGGCCTCTCGATGATGGCGATGTGTGTTTCCAGTTCCTCGCTGGTGGGCTGGGCGGGCGATGCCTACAGCACCGGCATCGCGGTCTTCAATTATGGCATTGCTGGAGCGATCATTCCGATCCTCTTCTTCGTCGTTTTCTTCCTGCCGTTTTACCTGAGAAACAAGATCTTCACCCTTCCGGAGTTTCTGGAGGGCCGCTTCGATGCACGCAGCCGCTACTATCTTTCGTCGGTGACGATTCTCGGCTACACCTTTGCGGATGCCGCAGTCACGTTGTACGCGGGGGCTCTCATGGTCCAGCTGGTGTTTCCCGGTGCGAGCCTGGAGACGGTGATCTGGGGAATCGCCATCCTCGCCGCCTCCTACACGCTCATTGGCGGCCTCGCCTCGGTGATGTGGGTGGACATGATCCAGTCCGTCGTGCTGATCCTGGGCTCGGTGGTGCTCACCGTGATCGCCTTTGACAAGGCGGGCGGATGGGAGTCGGTGATGACTGCCGCACCGGCCGGGCATCTTCACCTGATCCGGCCGGTCAACGACCCGTCGGTGCCTTGGCCCACGCTCTTCATCAGCCTGCCGTTGTTGGGATTCTATTTCTGGGGCTTGAGCCAGGCGATGGTGCAGAGAACCTTGAGCGCGAAGAGCATCGAGCATGGCCGCTGGGGCAATCTCTTTGCCGCCGCGCTTCATTTCTCGGTGTTTTTCGTGATGGTCCTCCCCGGGCTGGCCGGGCGCGTGCTGTTTCCGAACCTGGAATCCCCTAACAAGATCTACCCGACGATGGTGTTCGAACTTCTCCCTCCGGGCGTTACGGGGGTCGTGGTGATCGGTTTTGTCGCCGCGATGGTCTCCACCCTGAGCTCGATCCTCAACTCGGCGCAGACCCTGGTGACCATGGATATCGTGGCCAAGCTGCGCCCCGGAATGAGCGGGGCATCCTTGGTCCGCACAGGAAACGTGGCTGGTCTGGTCATCGTCGTCGCCGCGGCCTTGTGGGCACCGCGCATTCATCAGTTTGATTCGGTGGTGAAGTATTTCCAACAGCTTCTCTCCTACATGGCTCCGCCGGTGGTCGCGGTGTTCCTCGCCGGGTTGTTCTGGCGCAGGGCCACGGGCACCGGAGCCTTCGCCGCGTTGATCTCAGGCTTGGGTCTGGCTGTAGGGCTGTTGGTCTTCCGGGATGCCACGCCCCTCGCCGCTTGGAATTTCCTGTATGTGGCCCCTCTGCTTTTTGTCGTCTGTCTCCTTGTCCTCGTTGCGGCCAGTTATGCATCGGCCGCGCCCTCCGAAGACGTGGTCTCAAGATATGTCTGGAACCCTGCTTTCTTCCGCAACGAAACACGCGCGCTGGTGGGCACTCCATGGTATCTCAACTACCGTGTCTTGAGCCTGCTGATCCTCGTCGTCACCTCCGTTTTCCTCTGGGTCTGGAAGTGACCCGCCAACCCGCCCTCATCCCACCTTCATGAAACTCAGCAAACACTCCGCCAACCCCATCCTCCTCCCGCATCCGGATCATCCCTGGGAAAACCTTGTCGTATGCAATCCGGGCGTGATCCATCATGACGGTGTGTTCCACATGCTGTACCGCGCCGCCGGGGATGATGAGGATCATGTGATCCACTTCGGCCTGGCCACGAGCAAGGATGGATTCCACTTCGAGCGAGCCGGGACACTGCCGGTGCTCTCGCCCAGCGAGGATGGCCCGGACGCGGGATGCATCGAGGATCCGCGGATCGTGCGTCTTGATGGCCGGTTTTACATCACTTATGCCTACCGGGCCTACAAACCGCGGCAGTACTGGCTCCAGGAAAACAACTCGGCCTACAGTCCGGAGGATCCTTCGCTGCCACCGCTGTTCGGCCGGAACATGACGGCGTCCGGTTTGCTGATGTCCGACGATCTCCGGCACTTCCGCCGCCTCGGCAGGATCACCCGATCCGAGGTGGACGATCGCGATGTGATCCTGTTTCCCGACAAGATCGGCGGACGCTACGTGATGCTGCACCGACCGATGCAGTGGACCGGGCCCCAGTATGGCACGGCGTATCCGGCGATGTGGATCTGCCATTCGGAGGATCTGCTCACCTGGTCCGAGAGCACCTTGCTGGCGAAGGGTGAGTTTTCATGGGAAAACAAGATCGGTGGCTCCTGCCCGCCGCTCGCCACACCGCATGGCTGGCTGGTGATCTATCATGCCGTCGATGCCGAGGGGACCTATCGGGTGGGCATCATGATGCTCGATGCGGATGATCCCACCCAAGTCATCGCCCGCGTGCCGGAGCCCGTGATGGAGCCCGAGGAGGACTTTGAATGGAACGGCCTCTACCCTCACGGTGTGGTGTTCCCGACGGCCAATGTGGTGGTGGATGGCACCCTCTTTGTCTATTACGGTTGCGCGGACCAGACGATCGGAGTGGCCACCTGCGACTTCTCCGCCTTGGTGGATTTTGTCATGCAGTTCGATGCGGGAGGCCGGGTCCACGCGTTGGTGTGACATTCCCAGACCGCCCTCAATCCACACCAGTACACGCATGGATCGAAGATCGTTTCTAACAACCGCCGGGGCGGCGATGATTCTCGCCCCCGGAAGGGGGGGCGCCGCCGCACCGGCGGGGCCCGCGCTCACTCCAGCCGATGAGATCCGTGCGCGTGTCCGCCGGGCAAGGCCTCTTCATGGCGGTCAGCTGCCTGCGGATCTCCGCGACAAACTCGGGCTCACGCATTATGACGGCCACTATCATCTCACCAACAAGCCATTTCTGATTGAAGGTGCGGAGGCGATTCACCGGCTTGGCATGAATGTGGCGAAGTTCTGGCTGCGAGAGGACGAGTTGCCCGGTTACGCCTATAACAGCCGTCTCAAGGAGGTGCTCCATGGCGGGCGGCTCGTCGATGTGCTCAAGCACGAGGAATACCGCAAGGCTCTCGAACTGCCGTTCCGCACGGTGATGCTGGAAGTGTTTCCGTTGGTGGGTAACAAGCAGTCGTTTTTCTCCGGCACCAACGATTTCAAGGATGAGGAAGACCAGTTTCACGAAGTGGCCTGTTATCTCCTGAAAACGTATCGGGATCGCGGCATCACCTTCATTCTCCAACACTGGGAGGGGGACTGGATGCTGCGCCGCGAGGAGGGCGGCACCTGGGGCCAGGTGCCCGCTGCGGAGGTGGACCGGCGCTGCGATGCCTTCATCCGCTGGTTGGCAGCCCGCCAACGGGGGGTCGAGCGTGCCCGCCGCGAGATCAAGGAAACGAAATGCCGCGTATTGCATGCCGCCGAGGTCAACCGCGTGTGGGATGGCATGGCGGGTCTGCCCACCCTCACCAACCGGGTGCTTCCGCATGTGGCCCTCGATCTGGTTTCCTGGTCGAGCTACGACGGCATGAAGGACGAGGTGGCCACCTGGCAGGGCATTGAAATCATCCGGCATTTCATGAGGCCCAGTCCGGTGAGCGGTGCCAGGACGGTGTATATCGGCGAGGTGGGAAAACCCGAGAAGGATGTCCCCGCGGCCGAGATCATTGATTGGTGGGATCGTGCCATGGGGGTGTTTCTTGCGATGGACATTCCCTATATCGTCCACTGGGAGTTGTATTGCAACGAACCCGCGGATGGCACCAAGGAAGACCGCCGGCCGCGCAAGGCGGAGGAGATGCGGGGGTTCTGGTACTTGCGCCCCGATGGGAGCCTGAGCCATGGAGGCGGCTACCTGGATACCTTGCTCAAGCATGCGGGTTCCAGCCTCCCCCAGGATGTGATCCGCAAACTGCGACCATGAAAGCGCTCGCGATCGTCTTTCTAACAGTCCTTCACGCTGCCTACGCCGCCACTCCCGCACCCGATGGGGGAAGTCCCGTGTTCAAGGTCTCGGCGATCGAGTCCTTCGCGTTGGACAGTCCAAGCCGGGACACGGCACGCGCGGAGCTGATGGACATCTCCTCCGGCCCGGTGATCCGCGCCTGGCGGATGGAAACGTTGCGCCAACCGGCGGAAACCTGGAAGTTCCAGCTTCGCGGGCGGTCGAGTGGCCCGGTGAAACGCGGTGACACTCTCTGGGCGCGTTTCTTTCTGCGTTCGTCCGCCAGCCGCAATGAAACAGGCGAGGGACACGCCACCTTCGTTTTCGAAAGCGCGGATGAACGCCATGTGAAGTCGATCGATCTCACCTTCAGCGCAGGCAGCGAATGGCGTGAGTTTTGTTTTCCCTTCGAATGCCGCAGCGATCTTGCCGCGGGTGAGGCGCAGATCAGCATTCGCGCAGGCTTCCGCCCACAGGTGATCGAGGTTGGCGGGATCGAGGTTTTCAACTACGGCCCCTCCGTGCAGCCAGCGGATCTTCCGCGGACGCAAGTGGACTATCCGGGCCGGGAGCTGGACGCCGCTTGGAGGATGGAGGCGGAGGCCCGCATCGAGAAGATCCGGAAAAACGACTTCACGCTTTGTGTCGTGGATGCAGCGGGAAAGCCCGCTCCGGGAGTGAAAATCGATGTCCGACTCCGGCGTCACGCATTCGGCTTCGGTTCTGCCGTGGATGGATCGGTTTTGTTAGGAAATGGGGCGGACTCGGAGCGGTACCGCGAGGTGATCGACCGTTCGTTTTCCCGCGTTGTGTTTGAGAACGAGCTCAAGTGGCAGTCATGGGAGTCTGCGTCCGATGGGCGGCGGGCGCTCAGCATGGAAGCCATCGAGTGGTTCCGGAAGCGCGGCATCGCCATGCGCGGCCACGTCCTCTTGTGGCCGAGTTGGCAGTACTTGCCGGAATCCATGCGCCGGCTTCGTGGCAACCCCGTGGAGCTGCGCCGCCTCGCCCTCGAAAGAGTGCACGGCATGGTCTCGCTCACCCGGGGACGCTTCCATGACTGGGATGTCGTCAATGAACCGTACGCTCATCATGATCTGATGGATGTGCTGGGAGGGGGTGCCATGGCGGATTGGTTTCAAGCGGCCCACGAGGCGGATCCCGAGGTGAGATTGTTTCTCAACGACTACGCTGGTCTGGCGGCCGGTGGGATGAACACGCGCCACAAGGACCACTTCGAGAAAACCGTGCGCGATCTCCAAGAACGGTACGCGCCCATCCACGGCATCGGCCTGCAATGCCATTTCGGATGGTCTGTCACGCCGCCGGAAGCAGCGCTTGCCGAACTCGACCGATGGGGAAAGCTCGGTCTTGAGGTTCAGTTGACCGAGTTTGACATCGACATCACCGACGAGGAACTCCAGGCCGATTACACGCGCGATCTTCTCACACTTGCCTTCAGCCATCCCTCGGTGACCGCCATCATGACCTGGGGATTTTGGGAAGGCCGTCACTGGAGGCCGGACGCGGCGCTGTGGAGAAAGGATTGGTCGCTCAAACCCAACGGGAAGGTGTGGCTGGACCTCACCACCCGGCGCTGGTGGACTCAGGCTGCCGGAGTGACCGACGCGAAGGGCGGATTCCATCTAAGGGGTTTTCCCGGCGATTACGAAGTGCGGATCGGCAGCGGCCCGAGCGAATCCGTTCGTCTGGATGCCAACCGCTCATCGATCACGTTCACCCGTCCGTGAAACGCTTGCCTTATACCGGCTTCATGTTTTGAGCGGCCTCCTGCTCGTCACGGAACACAAGGCCGCCCGCATGGGCAATCAAGAGGTGGGGAGGGAACTGACGGGTTGGAGCTTCAGCGTCCGGGCAGCTTTGCGCCGGCGTGCTTGAGCAGGGAGTCGAGGTACCGCGCTCCCCAGCCGAGCGAGCCATCCGGGCGCACATACCAGAATCCCTTGAGCTCTTCCGCCTTGCGGACACGGCGATCGGACTTCGTGCCATCGAGCGGTTCGTTGCAATTGAGTTCCCAATGGACGATCCATGGGACATCAAGCTCGAAGAACACCGCCATCGAACGATCCCAAAGGTCCACGACGCCGGCTTCCGACTTGCCCTTGAGGTTCTCTGGCTCGCCGATCTCTCCGATGAAGACGCGTTTGCCTCCCAGGGCCGGGCTGGGCCGCATGTGGTGCCGCAGCATTTCGATGCCTTGCCACAACTTCACCGGATCATCGATCGCGTCGTAACAGGACCATGAGACCAGATCGACGGCGACCTGCGGCAGCACCCGCGTCATCACGGTGGCGATGCCCTTGGTGGCGTCGATCACGCGGTTGACCTCCGCACAATGCAGCACGCGGCAGGTTGCGGAGGGATGCTCGCGCCGCGCCCGTTCCACACCTCGCTGGCGCGCGGCGAGGAATGCGGCAAAGAGGCTGGCACGCCGTCCCACTTCCTTGTCCGGGGTTTGCTCCCAGGTGTTGCGGTCGTTGTGGCGGAACAACCAGTCGCCCTCCCAGTTCTGGAGGATGAAAGTGACGTCGCGTTTCTGATAGATGCTCAGCAGGTGGGAGGCGACGAGATGAAATTGTTCCTCCTCGTTGCGGTAATCGCTTTCGGTATCGAAGAAGTTGGTTTTGGAACCGGTGAGGGGGAAGATTTCCAGCAGAATGGTTGAGAATGGTTGTGCGAGGGCCTCCTGGAAGTAGCGATGCTTCAGCTTGTCCAAGAGGGTGCCGTCGAGCGGGATGCCCCAGTCGCTTTGATAGCGGTATCCGGGCAGATCGTCCTCGTGCAGCCAGAACTTGGCCACGCCCATGCCGAGTTCCTTCATTTTGCGTGCGCCTTCGACCAGGATGGGTTGGTCGGTGAAATGGTATCGTCCGTCGTAGTGTGTGGCTCCGAAACGCTTTGCGAAATCCGCAGGAATCGCTCCACCGCGGGATGGACGTGCGGCGAGCACTCGGCGCTGGATTTCCGCAGCGGGCGTAAGCCGCAAGTTGTCCGCCACGGCGGTGGAGGCAAGGGATGAAGGCGTGAGGGAAGAGGCAAGACCCGCCCCGGTCCGGCGGATGAAATCGCGGCGTTTCATGAAGGTGTGGGCAATGGGTTGGACAACTGGAATAGCCTTAGATTCGCCCGATCTCTCCCTGCGGGAAAAGCGCGGGCGGCTGACGACGCATTTCCGATTCGTGACATCATCGCCCCAAGGGCAGCCATGCCCCTGGATCATGGATTGAAAATCGGAACATGAGCGAATTGGCCGGTCTGGATGCGGGGGCGGTTCGGCTCCCAGGCCTCGCGCCGGAGCCGCCCTCTGCATGGTTCCGCAAATTCATTGCGGAGAACTCTCAGCGGCGGCGGCGCAGAAGTGCGAGCAGACCGATGCCTCCAAGAAGCGCCGCGGCGGGTTCCGGAACGGCGGTGATGGTCACGAACCGTGTTCCTGTGCCGCCGTTGGAGCCTGCGGAGAGATCGTCGTAGTTGATGCGCCAGAGGCCGCCTCCAAAGGTGTATTCCGTATCGTCGCTGTAGCCGGTGAAGGTGCCGGAAAGCGCTCCTGCTCCGTAGCCGAAAAGGGTGAACTTGTCGCCGAGCGTGAAGGTGCCCAGTGCGTTCCAACTGACGGTGGAGCCGGTGAGGTCGAGGGTGCCGCCGACGTTGACCAGATCGGCGGCAATGGAACCACCACTGAACTCATAGGCAAAGGTGCCTTCGAGATCGAGATTGCCGGTAATGGCGAAAGTGCCGGGCGAGTTCCCCGGTGCGAAGGTGCCTGCGGAAGTGATGGTGACGTTTCCACCGAAGGAAGTGACTCCGCCCAGACTGCCGTTGTTGACGGTGAGGGTGCCGGTGTAGGTGCTTGATGCGCCGTTGATGATCAGCGCTCCAGGTCCCGTCTTCGAGAGGGGCGAGGATCCTGTTAGGGCGGTATTGCTGCCGAGGGTGACCGAACGCGTGGCATCCGCGTGGATGGTGGAGGAAGCCGTGGTGGAAACGGTGATCCTTCCGCCGGCAGTGGTGTTGACGCCATCGATGGTCAGCGAGGTGGAGGCCTTGTTGCGGAGTGTGCCGCCGGCGAGGGCGAGCGTGCGTGCCGAGTCCGCAGTGAATGCACCGGTGCCGGCTAAGATGTCCGTGGCCATGAGGGTGCCTCCGTTGAGCTGATAGGTGGGCAGCAGCCTGGGGGTGGAGCCGCCCGCGGCGTCCTTGCCGAGGTTGAGGGTGCCCACGGTGACCGATCCGCCGCCTTGGGTAAGGATGGAGGTGAGGGTGGGTGAACCCGTTCCGGTTTTCTCTGCCAGCAGGATGGTGGAGGCGGTGAGCGATCCGGACGGGATGTTGAGGCTGCTGCTGTCCGCGTTGTTCGCGCCGGCGATGTGGCGGCCGATGATCAAGTCGGTGACGAGTGCGTCGAGCGAGCCTCCGGTGAGGTTCACGACGCCTTGGCCGCTGCGGGTTCCCGAACTGGTTTCACCGATCTTCCAAGTGGTGGCGGCGGAGATTCCATCGGTGCCACGGAGCTTGAGGGATGGAGTGGTGAGTCCACTCTGATAGGAGATCAATCCGGAGCCATTGAAGCCGCCGATGTTGAAGGTGGCGGTGTTGAAAGTGTTGGTCGTGCCGAGACCGAGGCGTCCTTCGTGGCCGGTGCCCTGGCTGGTGCCGGAGGCACCACCTACGGTGACGATGGCGGCGGTGACTGTGTTGGAGCCGGCCTTGGCGAGGTTGAGGGTATTGATGGATGCGGTGGCCGCGGTGATGGGCTGGATGACGAAGTTCTTCGTGCTCTGGTTGAAGGTGAAGTCCGAGAGTCCGGATAGATCGAGCAACGTGGCGTTGTTGCCGTTCACCGTGAAGTTCGCGTTGTTGGTGACGGTGAGCGCGCCGCCTGTGCCAGTGATGGTGCTGGTGCCGCCGCTCAGTGGTGTGAGTGCAGCGACCGATTGGCTGGTGTTGGTGAGATCGAGCGTGCTTGCGCTGACGAACTGGACGGTGGTGGTGGTGGGCAACCGGTTGGAGCCGCCGGAGAGGCGGAGCGTGCCGCCGTCGAGTTTGGTGGCGAGCGCGTAGGTGTTGGCACCGGTGAGGGTGACGATGCCGGCGTCGTTCTTGCGGAAGTTGGCGGTGCCGGAGATGATGCCGGCGAGGGTCATGTTGGCCCCGGATTTGTTTTTCACCCAGAAATCACCGGTTCCGGTGGTGATGAGGTTGCGTCCCGCGTTGAGGGTGAATGCCCCGGCGGAGGCCTCGTTGTAGAGCCCGGTGGCGGAGGTTGAGGTGGCGATCTCGATGTCGTTGGCGGCGTCGCCGAGGTTGGCGTCCTTGTTGATGACAAGAAAGCTGCCGGCAGTGGTGCCGGTGAGCTTGATGTTTCCCGAGAAGGTGTTGGTGCCGTAAATGCGGATATAGCCTGCGCCGGTTTTTTCAAATCCGTTGCTGCCCTGGAGTTCGGAGTTGATGGTGAGCCAGCGGCTCTCGGTGAAGTTCGCGTTGGTCGAGATGACGGGCTTGGCCGCGCTGTTGTCGAGAACGAGCACGCCTCCGTTCAGGGTGAGGCCGGCGGGGCTGGCGTCCGTGGTGTCCGTGCCGAGGATCTGGCCAACCGTGAAGGTGCCGTCCACCGTGAGAGTCTGGCCGGTCCAGTTTTGGTTGAAGGTGGCGATCTGGCCCGCGCCATTGGGAACGGATGCGCCGGACCATTTGGTGGTGTCCGACCAGTTCCCGTCCGTGGCGGTGGACCAGGAGTCGCTGGCGGCGCGGGCTGTTAGAGAAACGGCGGCGGGCAGGCAGACGAGCGCGAAGATGGAACGGAGTCTGGGTTTCATGGACGGAAGGCGAGGGTTTGATGCAGCGAAAGCGATGGCCCGCCGCGGTGCAATGGATGACGGGCGACGGGATATTCTCGTTTTGGGACAAGCTGGCCGCTCACGGCTGGCTGGCGGCGAGACGGAGGAAGCGCGCTGCGTGGGATGCCTGCGGCAGGGTCACCGTCACGCGGTCCACGCCTTGGGCGAGGGCATCCGTTTCCTCGCGGATCGATGTTCCGTCGAGACCGTGGGCAAGCGGCAGCCAGGGGCCGGATGGATCCGTGGCGGCTTCGATCTGAAATGCGAGGGAGCGCGCTGCGGCGCTGCGGCGGAAGATGAAGCGGAGCGTCCCTGCCTCCGTGGAGAGGGATGGCAGCCATGAGGTGCCGGTGCTGCGTGTGGGATCCGAGCCGAGCAGGAACTCGATGCCATTCGGGATGCCATCCGCATCCGGATCCGCCTGGAAGCCGGTGGTGGCCGTGGCGGTGATGCCGGGAAACGCGGCCTCGATCCACGATTGGAACGCGCTGCCGGGGACTCTCAGCTGACCGCTGCCAAGGATGCGTCCATTGCTGTTAGACTCCTGATAGATTCCGGGAGGCATGGACACTCCTTCCAGGACGAGGCCGGCGATTTCATCGGTCCCGGAGAAGTCGAGACGAAGCGAGGCACCCGATTGGATGGAAACCATGGCTTTATCCGCCAGGGAGGCGCTTGTGAAACGAAGCACTCCCGCATGCACCCGGGTATCTCCGGTGTAGCTGCGGCTGCCGGTGACGGAGAGGGTTCCCGGCAGTGTCTTGGTAAGGGAGCCCGGACCGGAAACCGGTCCTGTGATTTCGTGATTTCCAACACAGCCGAGGTTTGCTCCGCCAGCGCCGATGCGCAGGCCCCTGCGATGATGGAGGGAGATGGGCACAGTGGTTCCGGCAGTGGCGCTGAAAACCGTGCCGCTGCCTCCTCCTCCGATCAGCGAGACGGCGGGAGCGGAGCCTTCGGCATCGTGGCCCGGGTTGAGAACGAGGGCTCCCTGGACGGCCACGGTGAGGCCCAGAACGGGTGGGACGGAGACCTGACTGCCGCCTGTCAGAGTGATGGTGGCGCGGGGGGGCACCGTGTATCCGGATCCCGGGTGGGTGAGAGTGACGGAAGTGAGTTTGCCTCCGGTGAGGATACCTGTGGCGGTGGCCTGAATGCCTCCGGGAAGATCCGGGGCGGTGAAGGAAATGGTGGCCGCGGTATGGTTGGAGTTTCCCTGCTGGAGGATGGAGAGTGTGGCGATGCCTCCGTGCGTCTGGATGGATTCACCGGAGACGCCTGTTAGATCAAGGGTGGGAAATGTCGTGTGGCCGGAACCCGCGGAAACGAGGCCGAACTCACCCTGCCATCCGCGGTTGAGAACCAAGGTTCCTCCATCGATGGTCAGTGCCTCCGGCATGACCGAGGCGGGTGGTGCTCCCGCTGCGGCGTCCGAAGTGATTTCGAGCGAGCCGGCGAGGATTTCCATGGACCCCGAGAAGGTGGATCCAGCGCTGTGTGAGATCAGGCGGCCGGGGCCGGTCTTGCGCAGTGTGCCGGAGCCCGCGAGGCGGGCGGTGGGCTCGATCACCGTGGTCCGATCATGGGGGACGAGCAAGGTGGCGGAGGCGGCCACATCGAGGATCAGCGTTCCGTTTTGAGGTTTTCCGGCGATCCTTAGGGTGCTTGAGGAAGGATGTGTGGTGAGCAGGCCTCCGTGGAAGCGGAGAGTTCGCTCCGAAGCGGCCGCCGCCCTGCCTGCGGCTCCGGCCGTGATCGACGCGCACTCCAAGGTGGAGCCCGGCTGCATCTGATAGAGGCAGGAGAGTGTGGGTGCGTTCTGGCCGCTGGTGCTGCCGAACACCAGTGCAGGGGTGCGGATGATGCCGCCCTGCTGTTGGATGGTCGCCTGGATCGCACCGGAGGCGGTGGCTTCCGCCGTGCCGAGAGTGATCTGGTTGGCGTCCAGCACTCCGCCGTCCGGGCCGAGAGTCAGGGTGGCGGTGCTGGGGCGGGAGTTGGCGGTGGCCCGGCCGATTTCCAGCAGATCGACGAGTGCGTCCACCGAGCCACCGGTGAAATCGGCGGTGGCGGTGTTGTCTCCGCTTCCGCCCCATTGTTCGCCGAGTTGGAGTTTGGAGATCCGGGACGTGCCGTTGGAGGCTCGGAGGAGGGTGGTGGCGTTGCCTGTGATTCCGCTGCGATGGCGGAGTATCCCGCTGGTGCGTGCGGAGCGGCCGATGGCGATCTCGTCAGCGCGAATGACATTGCTGAGACCGAGTTCCAGAGTGCCGGAGTGGGCTCCTCCGCCAGCCATACCGCCGATGTGGAGTCGCTTGGCGGTGAGGCTTGCGGCATCTCCGAGGCGCAGGGTCGAAGAGGCGCTCTGCGTGTTGTAGGTTTTCGGTTGGATGGAGAGATCGGACGTGGATTGGAAAACGAATGATTCCAGTGTGGAGAGGTCGAGGAGGCATGAGTTGGCTGAAACGGGGCCGATGTTGGAGGTGGTGGGTCCGAGAGTGATGGCGGAAGGCGCGAGAAGCAGAAGCGAACCATCGCAAATGGTCGCCTGGAGGGCGGACTGGTGGGTGGCATTCACGAGGTCCAGCCCGGTGATCGACTGCTGGTTTCCGCCGAGGTCCCAGGATGCGGAGCCTGTGAAGTTCACGGTCGAGTTGGTGGGGATGCGGTGGTCGAGTCCGGGTTCGAAGACCAGGCTGCCGGCTGCGAGCCTCCAGGGGCCGGTAAGGGTGTGAGGTGTGACTCCACCGATGCCGAGGGCGGAGGAGCCGGACTTGGTGAGGGTTCCTCCGCCACTGAGTGGACCTGCGAAAATGAAGGATGCGTCACCGTTTCCACTGAACTCCGTGTCCGCCGCAAGTTCCACCGGCACACCGATGACGTAGGAGAAACCCGCGCCGGAAGTGGCGTCCAAGCGCACGCGGGCCGGGCCGCCGGATGGAGGGGCGACCAGCCGCAGGGGAGACCCGGTGAGAGTGAAGGTGCCGCCTTCCGTGGTAGGGCCGATGCCGCCGAGGATCCACTCGCTGAGGATGAACGGATGGGAGAGATCCTGATGGGACTGGACCGACATGCCGGGCAGGTTACGACCTTCGAAGAAACGCAGCACTGCATCCGGGCCCGACACCGGAACCCGGTCATCGGACCATTGGGAAGGCTGGCTCCAGGCAGGCATGTCATCGCTCTGGGAGGCGATCCACCCGTTTCCCCATCCGTTGTTCGTGATCTGGAGAGTGACGGTGGTGGAGGCGCTGAGCGATCCGTCGCTGACGGTGAGGACGATGGGCACGGATCCGAACGCCCATGCAGGAATCTCCACGTTGAGGAACCTGGAGGTGGTCGAACCGCTGATGGTGACGGCCGTGTCCGGAATGAGATGTGGAAGACCGCTGTTAGAGCTGACGATCAGATTGCCGGCCGGGGTTTCGGCATCGCCCACGGTAAGGGCGAGCGGCACGGAGATCTGTCCTGCGCTGCCTTGCCATAAGGAAGGCGCGCTGATGGATGGAGGGGTGTTTGGAAGGGCCAGATTGATGGCGATGCTTGCCTCGGAGATGAAGGTGCCGTCATCGACGCGGGCGACCGCGGTGTGCAGGGCCTGGGTGCTGTAGGTTCTCGGAGTTGGAGAAGCCTGGGGGCTCCAGGGTGTGGGTGCGGTGCCGTCTCCCCAGAGAACCGAATGCCGGAGCCTATCCGATGCATCCGGATCGGTGGCGGAGGTGGTGAGCGTGACAGGTTGGCCGGGCACGGGGGGATCCGGCTGGAGGGAGATGCCTTGGATCACCGGGGGGCTGCCGGGAGAGGAGGCGAGCCCTGCGATTTCCGCGGCACTGAGGGCCCGTTTGTCGATGCGGACTTCGTCGAAGTTGCCTTGGAGATTCTGGGTGAATGAGCCGCCGCCCATGGAGCCGAGGAAGAGCGGCATGTTGTCCGGAAGATCCGGGCGAATGGCACCCGATGCGATTTCCGCACCGTTCACATAGAGTCGCGCGGTGGCAGCCGTGCGCTGGATCACGGCGGCGATGTGGACCCATTCGCCGAAGGGCACCGCGTTGGTGGGCGAGGCGATCGCGGAGGAAAGCGTGCCATTGCCGGTATTGAGATGAAGCTTCCGATCGGTGGTGGTCCACGAGTTGGCATAGAGGTGGATGCCGGTGCCGGTGGTGGCTCCCATCGGGCGGGAGAAAAGCAGCGTCTGCATGCTGGAGCGACCGGACTGGATGCGGACCCAGCCTGAAAACGTGAATGCATCCCCGAGGGCGAGCGCGCCGAGGTTCACCGCGTCGTCATTGCCATCCACCACGAGCGATTGCAGGCCGCCACGCGTGGTGGAGGAGGAGAGGGAGGCACCCAGCATCAAGGTGGGTATGGGCGCTGCTCCGGTGACATCGCGTGCATCGTTCTGGAAGGTCCAGCGGTGGGCGGGCCCGGGTGCGGCGAGGAGGCGGATCTCGGAAGCGGGCAAGGCGCGAGGGAGATGGCGCACGTCGTCAAGACTGCCGGAGAAAGGGAAGGCCCCGCCTCCCGGAGCCATGCGTCCGAGATACAACGTGCCGTCCGGTGTGAAGTCCGTGCGCGTCGAGGATTGCAGCGTGACAAGCACGCCGTTCACAAAAAGCCGGGTGTGGCTGTTGGTCCGGTCGATCACAGCGGCGACATGCGTCCATGTTCCGGCGGGAATCGCACCTGGGGCGGTGGAGGCTTTGGATTGCTGGCTGCCGTTTGCGGTTTCAAACACGAGGGCACCATCCGAGGTGTTGTAGTTGTTCACGTAGAACTTGAAGCCATTGGCCGCGCCCGATGCCGTGTTGGCCGCGATGGTCTGGATGTTGGCCGCGCCGGGAGTCGTCCGGATCCATGCGGCGAGCGTGATGCGGTCGCCGAAGTCCAGTGGAATCACGGTGCGCAGTTCGTCATCCACGCCATCGAAGAGCGCCGCGCCGCTTCCTTCCGCGGCACCGCTGATCCATTGCGGGGCTGAGGTGCCGGCGACCAGTGCGGTGCCGCCGTGGGCGTTGTCGAGTGTGCCATTGAGCGGCCACGAACAGGCGACCGAGGCCTGAGCCTCTAACAACCCAAGCTGGATGAGGGCGGCGCTTTCCGAAAGACCCGTAAGCTGGGGCAGCGGAGTGGCCTTGACCCGGACGTCGATGGAGGTGCCCGAAGTGGTGAAACGAAGTGCGAGTTTCCTCAGGTTCGTCCGTTGCCAGGTGGCATTGTCGTAGCCCCAGAGCAAGGTGTCCGACGGTCTCGAGGATGGCAGGTTTTCATCGATGCGTCCGTATCTGAAGCCCCCGTTGGAAAACGCATCCGAGGAGAGAATTTCCAGATTGAGATACACCGGCATCGAATCGCGGACGGCCTGGAGCACCACGCGGTTTTCGGATAGATAAACCGGTTTGTGCGAGGTGCCGGGAAGATGCCAGTACCAGAACACCTCGTTGTCCGCCTGGGCGAAATGAAGGGAATCGCGGATTTCCAGCGCACCGGTGCCGCGATCCCAGTTGAAGGAGCGGACGGGATCCGCGGGAGCCCCCTGAGCCGCGGTGCGGATGCCATGACGGGCGTATGCGGTGGAGAGGTTGATGCGGGCCGTCCAGGTGGAGGCGGCGGCGGAGGTGTTTAGATTTTCCAACGGGGCCCAGTGCGAACTGAGTCCATCGTCCATCGCCTGATCCGGCTGCACCGCGTCCAGCCAGGCCTTGGGCACGGCGCGGGCGAGGTAGTCGTTGCGAGTGGGGTTCACCACCAGCGTGTTTTGTCCCATGGCCCGCTTGGGATAAGTCTGATAGGAAGTCGATCCGCTGTCCGGCGATGGAGGACGATAGGAAGGATATCCCACGGGCGGACCGAGATCCGCGTTCCAGCGCACGCCCAGCGAGTCGAATAGGAAGTCACCGGTATCGAGGTGCTCGTGGCGGTCCGCGCGTTTGTCTCCGCCTTTGAGGAACACGGCGGTGGAGTTGGTGTCCGTCCAGCTTTGCCGCCAGATGGCGATGTGTTCGTTTGATCCCGATCTCGCGGTGGGCGAGGCCTCGATGCGGGCGCTGTGAAAGTAGCGGGCGAGCGGGATCGTGGTGGGATCGAAACCGGACATGCCCCGGTTGTTAGAAATGGATTGTTGCCAGTCGAACAAGGCATGCCACAGCAGGTGCAGGCCACTCCAGGTGGTGGGCGAACGGTCTCGTGCCCTCCACGCCGCCGCCCGCCATGCGGAAGACGGATCGGACTGGCGGGCAAAGTCCGCCAGTCGGTAGCAGGCGGCCTGATCGGTATAACTCCAGTTGCCGTCATTGTGGGTGAACTCCCGGCGTGAAGGGCCGGCGAAGTGGATGCCCATCTGGATCATCGATACCGAAGCCTGGCGCGTGAGCGTGGCGAAGTCGGTGAGATAGGATGCGGGCAGGTTGGTGGTTTCGCGGCGCGCGGATTCGAGGGAGACGGCGGTGCCGAGCAGTGGATAGATGAAATCATGAGAGTATCCAGGGCCCTCATCCCACATGCCACCCATGTCCTGTGAGGAGCGCCATGCGGTGGAAAGAAGCGAGAGGACGGCGGGAAGGTAGGCGTCGAAGTGCTCGCGGAAACTGCGTGTGACGCGGCTGCCGGCATTGGAAGTGCCCGGCCAGCATGAGAAGGAGCCGTCGTAGTCCTGCTGGCGGATGGCGAGCGAGCCCATGATGCCGCCGCCGAGGATGATGGTGGACCAGTTGTTGATGCTGGTGTTTTTCGCCCACCATTTGCGGTCGCTCTGGTTCATCGGGGCGAGCATTCCGTTGAACGAGGGGATGATGCCGTAGAGGATGATGGCGGACGCGATCGATTGTCTTTGGGCGGGGGTGAACTCGTCGTAAAGAAAATCGTAAATGACGGCCAGCGGCTGGATGTTGGAGCCTTGGCCGACGTGGATGCTGGTGCTGGTGCTGCCAACTCTTTGGAGGGCGTCCACCAGATCCATCTCCACCTGGACGAGTTCGTCGCGGAGCAGGTTGAGGGTCGTGGAGGATGGGGATCCGGTGCTTGCGTGAACGCCGCGGGCGATGCGGTGGAGCATGGCGGCCTCGGTGAGGATGGAGCGCGCGTCGAATCCAAAGCTGGGATTGGCGGAACGATAGCGCGCTTGCAGCGTGTCGATATCGGTGAGGGCCTTGGAGATGGAGGTGTCCAGGCGGGAGCGGTGGGTACTGTCTCCAGAGGTGAGCGTGGAAACGGCGCGCTGGATTTCCTCCGGAGAGGCCATCAGGCGCGGGGTGGAGGGGGCGTCGGCAAAGCGGAAGGTGTCCGCAAGCATTTGGGTGGTGGACTGCGATCGGACGCTCCCGGTGCAGAAAGCCAGGACCGCGGCACCGAGGGCGGTGGCGCGGAGTATGAGGCCGGAACGGACGGGGAGGAAGGACATGGGGCGGATACGGAACTCCCGGCGGTCCGCAAGTTGCGGTCCGCCGGGAGTGTGGCATGAAGCTGCGGCGATCAGTTCTTCAGCACGCGGAGTCGTGCGAATTTCCGCTCGGGCGATCCGGGAGTGAAGGTAAACGAGATGGTGGCGGAGGGATTGCCCGCGGCCTGGGTCACCTCGGGAGTCCATGACCCGGAAGCCAGTGTGGATGAGGTTTCAATAGCCCATGAGACATCTCCGTTGGTGATCGCGTCACCGCCTTTGGTGAAGGTGACGGTGTTTCCCGAAAAGACACCGGCAGGGAGGTCGTGGGTGGTGGGGGACTTGCCGAGGCCGTATTCGACGCCGTTGGAGATTCCGTCTTTATCGAAGTCTCCGGTGAAGGGCTCGCCCGTGATGCCATTGGTGGTGGCCCATGCATCGTATCCGGCCCCACCGGGGATGGTGAGGGTCACTGCCTTGCCGCCGTAGGCGGGATCGTTGTAATCGAGCACAAAACTGTTCGTAACAGCTCCCTTTGTGACGTTGACCGTCGCTCCATCCGCGAGGCCGGCGAAGGTGCCGGTGAGCGAGCCGTCCTGATAGTCGATCAGCACAAGCTTGGTTCCGGGGTTGAGGAGAGCCGGAGTGGCGGCGTCGTCGGCGATGTTGAAGGCCGGCAGGGCGGACAGGTCGATGTCACCGTCCACTTGCAGGGCACCGCTGGTGGAGCTGGCCGAGTTCATGCGGGCGGAGTAAGTGGCGGAGGCGGCAAGACTCACCTTTTGTCCGGCGGTGGAATCCACGATGGTGGTGGTGACGCCGGAAACCACTATGGACACACCGCTGAGCGTGAGGTCCGATCCGGTGGCATTGGTGAGAATGCCGCCTCTGAGGATCAGGTTGCGCTGGGTGTTGCCCGCGGTGATCGGCGTGGCAAGCAGGCCGGGTTTCACCTGTTTGGCAGCGAGGGTGCCGCCGTTGAGATTGTAGTTGGCCTGAAGATTCTGGGTTGCCGAGGCCACGTTGGGAGAGGCGTTGTCCGCGGTTTCAACCATGACGAGGTTGTCCACGGTCACGGTGCCGCCGCCTTGGGTGAAGTTGGCGACGGTGAGCGGCGATCCCGCTCCGACCTTGCGCGCAAGGGTCAGGTTGGTGGCTGTCACGGTGCCGTCGGGTATGGTCACCGAGCTGGTGGTGGACGGGCTGGTGGAGTTGGCGATGTGCCTTCCGATGATCACGTCCGTGGCGGCGATGTCCGCGGAGCCGTTGGTGAGATCCAGCGTTCCCGCACCGCTGCGCACGCCTGAGGAGGTTTCGCCCACCAGCAGGGTGGTGGCGGGTGAGGTGCCATCTGCTCCCCGGATCTTGAGGACGGGAGTGGTGAGGCCGCTCTGATAGGTGATCACGCCGGAGCCGTTGAAGCCGCCGACCTGGAAGGTGGGTGTGCGGAACTCGTTGGTGGTGCCGAGACGCAGCTGCCCCTGATGGGCGTTGCCCTGGCTGGTGCCGGAGGCACCGCCGATCTGGACGAGGCTGGCGGTGACCGTGTTGGTGCCGCTGGAGAGGACGAGTTCGTGGGTCGTTGTGTCGGTGGCGGCGGTGGCGGGAAGGCAGCGGAAGGCGCGGTTGCTGCGGTTGTAGGTGAATGAGGAAAGACCGCTCATGACGAGCCGCGTGTTTTGGGCTCCGTTCACATCGAAGTTGAAATCTCCGTTCACCGTGAGTGAGCCGCTGCTTCCTGTTAGAGTCGTTGTGCCGCCTCCAAAGGGAAGCACCCGGCCGAAGGTGGCGGTGGTGGAGGGAAGGGCCAGAGTGGTGCCGCCCGCCGTGGCGGTGAAGCTGTAGGTGGCGGGCAGGTTGAGCGTGCCGTTGGTGACTGTGGTGGTGCCGCCATTGATGTGCGTCAGCGCAGAGGCGTCCGTGGTGGTGGTGCCGAGATCGAGGGTGGCGCCGGACTTCAGGAAAACCAGGGCCACGCCGGAGGCCGGAGTGCTGCCGGACGCCAGCGAGAGCGTGCCGTCATAAAGCGCGATGCGGGTGAATCCGGGGCTGCCGGAAAGCGTGAGCTTGCCCGCGCCGACCTTGGTGAACTGGGCCGCACCGGCCGCCACGAGGTCATCGGCAAGGGTGGTGTCCCCGGTGTTTCCCGTGGTGTCGATGCCGAAGGATCCCGTGCCGGAGAAGGTGGTCGAGGCGATCAGGTTGGTGATCGCCGTGGCGGACCAGGGAGACGCATCGCCAAATCTCGCGGCAAGCGTGCCTCCGGCATTGGACACATAACTCTGAGTGAAGCCATCGGAGCCCGAGTCATAGCCGGGAAGTGCCTGCGGCTTGGTGAGGGACAAAACGCCGCCGTTTACCGTGGTGGTGCCGGTCCAGCTGTTGGTTCCGGACAGGGTGAGGATGCCGGCATCGGTCTTGGTGATTCCGCTGGGGTCGGTTTCGGTAATGTCGCCCTCGATGTTGAGATTCACCTGCGCCGGGTTTGCCCCGATTTGCTGGGCACCGCCGAATCCGCCGCTGAGGGTGATCGAGCGGGAGGCGGAAAGGGTGATGGTGCCGCTGTTCGCGCCGGGCTCGGCAAAGAGTCGTGCGCCGCCCACGATTTCGATGTCGTTTGCGGAGTTTCCGAGGGTCGAGTTCTTTTCGATGCCCAGCGTGCCTGCGGAAATCTTGATGGGACCGGTGTAGGTGTGGTCGATCGAATTGAAACGAAACGTGAAACGTCCGGCCCCGGTTTTCTCAAATCCCTGGGTGCCGAAGAGCGCGCTGTAGAAGAAGGCATCCCCGGCGCCGATCTGAATCTGGGGCTGACCGGAACTGGTCTGGAGGGTGAGGCCCTTGGTGGCGTCCATGCTGGTGGGGGACGTCGGGAAAGTGGCGGCCTGCGCGCCGGCGAGCGGCAGCGTGTTGGTTGTGCGGGTGAGCTTGCCGATCGTGTAGTTGCCATCGATCAGGATATCGAGCGCGCCGGTGGCGGGCAGGGTGGAGGACGGGCCGGTGCCGTTGCAAATGGCTTCCGCCCCGATGGCGTTGGGCACGGTGTTGGGGGTCCAGTTGGTGGAGAGACCCCAGGTGCTGCCGTCGCCTGTCGAGTTGTTATAAGTCGATTGTGCGTTTCCCTGCGGTGCGGCTGCGAGCGGGAGTGCGATGAAGAGCGGGATGAATCTGGGTTTCATGGGAATGGGTTGTGCGGTTGCTGTGATGGAATGCGGATGTGAAAACGGGATGTACACCGGAAACGTCGCGGAATGGGTTCCGTGGCAGGGTCCGGCGCACCTGCCTCCGGCTCAATCGATGACCGAGGTCCGGAAATTGTTGATTTGGGACGACGTGGCGGGCTCAAAGCTGGCTGAGATTCACCGGTCTGACGGAGAAATCCCAGAACATGGCCATGCTCTGCTTGCCATGCGCCGGTGCGGACGCGCCGCCGTTCGACCAACCGCCGACGCCGAGCGTGGTGTTCTGCTCGGTGATCATCCGCACCAGTCCCGCGCTTCGCGGGCTGATCTGGTCGATGCGTTTGGGCACGCTGCCGGGTGCATAGCCCCAGGGGTAGCTGATGTCATTCGGGGGCACCGCATTGTCGAGGAGCTTGTTCTGGCGGTCTTCCAGCCGATAGACGACGGGGGGCTTCTCGACGGTGTTTTCCTTGATCTGCTTCATCAGCGACGGGCAGCCGTAGTTGGCGATGAGATAGGGCTCGGAGTTGTTGTCCCGCGGGTCTTCAAGGTAGGGCCCGATGTAGGTCACGAGGCTGCGCGAGTCCTTGTTGTAGAGAGCGGATTGCCCGGTGTTGAGCGGACCCGGGAGCCGGCCGTTCTTCTCGGAGAGATACATCTGCAGGGCATTGCCGATACCGCGCAGATTCGACACGCAGACGGCCTTCTGGGCGTTGTTGATCATGCGCGAGGACACCCCGAGGACCAGGACGGCAAGGACGATGAGGATGGTGATGGTGACCAAGACCTCGGTCAGGGTGAAGCCGCGGGCGGATGTGGGTTTCATGGAGAATGGGTTGGTGGTTTCGGCAAATGGTCCGGAGCAGGTTTCCTGCACAGGGCTTGACCCTGAATTCTTCGCACGTGGAACCGGTGGACAAGAAGCGGGACTAGCCCTGATTTTTCGGATTTGAGACGTCGTGAGGACGTTGGCAGACTTCGATGAAACCCGGTTTGGTGACGACCGTCCGCCTGCCGAGCTGGATCCGATGAGCCCGTTCATCGTTCACGCGATCGCGTAATCGTCTGATGGATGGATATGAATTATAACCCGACCTTCAACGGATCTTAAGCATCGAACTGGATCGAGTCATGCCACCCTTTTACCCCATGTCATCGCCCGCCGAGCACCATCAGACGCTGGCCATTCTTGCAGAGAGTCTGCCGGCTTACGACTTCGGCACGTGCATTGCCGAGGAAGGATCCGGAGTCCGATACGAGGCCCGCCATCGTTCGTTGGAACGCGACGTGGTATTCTGGCTGCTCCCGACACGCCTGGGGACGGATGCCGGGTTTCGCGAGCGCTTCCAGGAAAAGGCCCGGGCCATGGCGCGGCTCTCCCATCCGAGTCTGATCCGCATTTATGATTCGGGAGACCTCGCCGGCCGCCTCTACACGGTGACGGAACACGTGCGCGGCGAGTCGTTGCGGGATTGTGCCCGTGGGATGGCGGTCGATCCGCGCCAGGCTGTCGGGATTCTCGTGGCCGCCGCCCGCGGACTCGCACACGCGCATGAGAACGGCGTGGTGCACGGTGATCTCCGCCCCGCGCATTTGTTGATCACTCCGAAATTCGAACCGAAGATCGGCCACTTCGGACTGCCCAGGGTCGCCGCCGGAACGCAAAGGGTGACCGAACATCCGGAATACCTGCCGCCCGGGTGGAACGATGGCACTCACGAGGCGATTCCCAGTGACGATGTTTTCTCGCTGGGTGTCATCCTTCGCGAGATGCTCACCGGCATCCCCGCCGGATCCGCCGATGCGGGCCGGGTTCATGTATCCGATGCCCGCCTCGCGGAAATCTGCCACCGGGCCTGTCATTCCGATCCTGCTTCAAGATATCAAGATGCCGCCTCCTTCGCCGCGGATCTGAACCAATGGCTCACCTCCGCCGAATCCACGGTCGAGCCGCCCCGCACGCCATCGATGCCCCGCCGACCCGTGCCGGCCATGGCGGCCCCGCTGCCGGTGAACGCAAAACCATCCGCAAAACGCCCGACCTCCCGCGGTTTGCTTTCGAGGATCGGTTTGCTGTGATGTCGTCCATGGATCCTTGCCGACGTTCCTCAAGGGAAAGCGGCTGGATCTAACAAGAAAGACATCCTCCTGCATCTCCCCGTTTTTCCAGCAACTGGGCGGCGATGCTGATGGCGATCTCGGCGGGGTCGTTGCCGCCGATGGGCAGGCCGACGGGGCAGGTGATGGAGGAGAGCCGTTCCTTTGGCACTCCGTCTTCGGAGAGTTCGCGGTGGAGGGTGGCGCGTTTGGCGGCGCTGCCGATCACGCCGATGAAGGCGGGCATCGGGCCGTGGCGCAGCAGCAGTTCGCGGAGCACGGGACGATCCGACGCGTGCCCCTTGGTGATGGAGAGCACGAAACTGCCCTGGTGGACGAGAGGTACGCCGTCTTCAAAGGCGGGCACGCTGTGACGGCGGACGTTGGCGAGTTCCGGCAGGCGGGCCAGCCAGTCGGGGCGTTCATCGATCACCTCGATCTGGCAGCGCATCGTTGCCAGGATCCTGACGAGGGCTTGTGAAACATGCCCGGCCCCGAAGATCACCACGTGCCAGTGGTGGCGGGCGGCGACGCGCTCGAAAAGCAGGGTCATTTCCCCGCCGCAGGTCATGCCGATGTCGCGTTGGAGGTTCCAGGTGACGAGGGCCGTGCGCGTGGTGGCCCCGAGCATGGCGAGTGCCTGATCGATGGCGCGGGCTTCCACCTTGCCGCCGCCGAGGGTTCCTGCGGCCAGGCCTTCGCGGGTGACCACGGCCTTGGCTCCGGCTTCGGAGGGCACGCTGCCGCGCTGTGCGGCCACGGTGATGACGATGAAGTCCTCTTCGAGCTTTCTCAAGGTGTCGATGCAATCCCAAACGGCCATCGGGACCAGGATGGGGGAGGCGGGCCTGGATCTCAATCCCGCATTTCGCCCTGGCGGGTTTTCGGAGATTGGCACGGCGCGGGCTACCGGGCAGCATGTGAACCCCATGCCATCGATCGACCAGCTGAACTCGCTGCCTGCGGATGCCTTCGTGGAGATGCTCGGCGGGGTGTATGAGCATTCGCCCTGGGTCGCCGAGAGGGCCCTGCATGCGCGGCCATTTGTGGATCGGGAAAGCCTGGTGGCCGTGTTTCGCGCCACGGTGGAGGCGGCCGGGACGGAAGAAAAACTCGCCTTGATCCGGGCACATCCGGATTTGGCCGGAAAACTCGCGCGCGCTGGAGCCCTCACCGCGGAATCCACCCGCGAGCAGGCCGGACTCGGGCTGGACCGCTTGAGCGATGAGGAATACGAACGCTTTTCCGATCTCAACGCCCGTTACCGCGAGCGCTTCGGGTTTCCCTTCATCATCTGCGCCCGCCGGACCACCCGCGCCGGGGTGCTGGAGGCCTTCGAGACCCGGCTTGGCCACGATGTGGCCACCGAGGTGGAGGAGGCGCTGGAACAGATCCACCACATCGCCCGGCTCCGCCTTGAGGACAGGATCGCCTGAACTTTGCACGCGGACTGCTAACCCCTCCCTCCCATGGACTCCGGCTGGACCGAATGGATCAACGTGCTCTTCCGCTTCACCCACGTGGTGGCGGGGATCATGTGGATTGGAAACTCGCTGCTCTTCACCTGGATGGAGCTCAATCTGGTGAAACCGGAGAAATCCCGTGACCCGGATCTGTTAGGCGAGCTGGACATGCTGCACGGCGGCGGCGTGTTCCATCTGGAAAAGCGGCTCATGCATGCCGATGCGATTCCGGAGCGGCTGCATTGGTTCAAATGGCAGTCCTACACGACGTGGATCACCGGCTTCGTGCTTCTGGTGGCGCTCTTCTACACCAACGGCTCCACGCTGGTGGACGCGACGAGATCGACGCTCTCACCCTCGTCCGCGGTTTGGCTCAGCCTCGCCGGAGTGATCGGCGGATGGATCGTGTATGACCTGATCTGGCGCTCTCCGCTGAAGAAAATGTCGGTCATCGGTCTCGTGGTTTCGCTCGTGTTTCTCTGCGGTGCGGCGGTCGCTTATGGCACGGTTTTCAACGGCCGCGCGCTCTACCTCCAGATCGGCGCGATGATGGGCACCTGCATGTCCGCCAATGTGTTTTTCCACATCATTTCCAACCAGCACAGATTCATGCGCTCGCTCAAGGCCGGGCAGCCGCATGATCTGGAACTCGGAAAACGCGCCAAGGCCCGCTCGCTTCACAATCACTACATGACCTTCCCGGTGATCTTCCTCATGCTCAGCGCGCATTTCCCGAGGTTGCACGCGGCCGAGCGCAACGTGCCGATCCTGATCGTGGTGATCCTCACCCTGATGCTCGTGAAGCACCTGATGAACACGCGCTACCATTTCAAGGCGTGGCTCGCCGCGATCATCGGCGCGGTGATCGCCGCCGCCTTGGGAATCGGACTGCTGCTCCAGCCAAGTGCGTCCGCGGCCGAGAATCCGGACATCGCCGCGGGCAAGGCGCTTTTCGAGACACAAGGCTGTGCCGCCTGCCACATGCAGGGCTCCGCACAGATCGCTCCCTCCGTGCACGGGCTCTACGGAACGATGCAGGAACTCACCGATGGATCCCGAGTGAAAGTGGATGACGACTACATCCGTCGCTCGATCCTCGAACCCCAGGCGCAGATCGCCAAGGGTTACGCCGCCGCCATGCCCTCCTATGCCGGACGACTCGACGAAGCGGCCATCGCCCGCATCACCACCTACCTGAAGTCGCTCTCTCCGCCGTCCCGTTGAATCGGGATCGACAGGGCGCGGACATCGGTTAGTCAGGAGCATGACCAAGCCCCTGCTGCGTGTGATCTGCCTGTGTTGGATGATGTTCCATGCCCTCGCCCCCGCGGCGGAGGACGGCTGGATCCCACTCTTCAATGGACGCGACCTCAGCGGGTGGACGCCCAAGTTTGCCGGGCATCCCCTCGGGGAAAATGCATTCCACACCTTCCGGGTGGAGGACGGCATTCTCAAGGCGTCCTACGCCGAGTATCCGGAGTTCGGCGGGCGCTTTGGCCACTTGTTCACCAATCTGTCCTACTCGCGCTACATCCTGCGGATGGAATACCGCTTCGAGGGGCGGATGATGAAGGATGCCCCGGGTTACGTGAATCTCAACAGCGGGGTGATGATCCACGCACAACCCCCGCAAAGCATGGAGATGGCTCAGGGATTTCCCGTCAGCATGGAATTCCAGTTTCTCGCCGACGAGGGCAAGGGACCTCGATCCACCGGCAATGTCTGCACGCCGGGCACCCATCTGGAAATGGACGGCAACCTGATCACCCGTCACATCGTCGAGTCCTCCGCGCCCACGTTTCCCGCCGACGAATGGGTCGCCATCGAGGTGGAGGTCCGCGGCGGCGACGAGATCATCCATCGCGTGAACGGACGTGAGGTGCTGCGCTACACCAAACCCCGGCTCGATCCGGAGTGCCCGATCGTTTCGGCCGCACCACTCGTCAAGGCGGGGGCTCCGCTTCGCCTGTCCGGCGGACACATCGCCCTGCAGGCCGAGGGCCAGGGCGTGTGGTTCCGCAAGATCGAGCTCAAGCCGCTGCCGGAACCTTGAGGCGTTTCACCTGTCCACCGGTGTCGCGAAGCCCTCGGGTGTCTCGCCCAGGAAATACACGTCGCGATCAGGCCGCGATCCGGGGCAGTGGATGTCCAGCATCACGAGCGCTTCCTCCCCGGTGATGAAACCATGCGTGGTCCCTGGCGGCAGTCTGAGGAAGTCGCCTGCGGAAAGCGGATACTCGACTCCATCGAGGATCGCGATGCCGCTGCCCTCGAGCACCTGATAGAACTCCTCGGCGATGCGGTGGTAGCTCACGCTGGTCCGCTGGTGCGCCTCGATGCGGATGCGGTAGGCAGTGGCCGCCCGTTCTTCCTCCACCGGGATGAGCGATTCGATTTCGTAAGGCCCGAAGCGTGCTTTGCCGCCGCCGCATCCCTTGCGGATGTGCAGGATGCCGGGGCTGGAGGACGGGGAAGGGGATGGGTGCATGAGGATGCCGCCAGCCTGAGGCATCCGCGCGCCCGCCGCAACCGAAAGCAGGCCGCCAAAGGCGGGCTTGTCACATGGAGCGGAAGCCGTTTCGATGCGGCATGAAGCTGAAGCTGCCCGTCGTCCTCCTGCTCGCTCTGGCCGGGTTGAATGCCCGAGAAGTCACCGTGCTCCCGCCCGAGCTCTCCGCATACAAGCTGGAGCCCGCACCGGAGACGAAGGGTCTGTTGCTGCAAAAGGGCGACCGCCTCGCCATCTGCGGCGACTCCATCACCGAGCAGAAGATGTATTCGGTGATCCTCGAGACCTACCTCACCGCCTGCGTCCCGCAGCTCGAAGTCTCCTGCCGCCAATATGGCTGGAGCGGGGAACAGGCCTCCGGGTTTCTCAAGCGGATGGAAAACGATGTCCTGCGCTTCCAGCCGACCGTCGCCACCACCTGTTACGGCATGAACGACTTCCGCTACGTGCCGTTTGATGAAGCCATCGCCGCCGAATACCGGAAGAATCTAACGGAAATCTCGGCCGTCTTCCGCGAGGCCGGCTGCCGCCTCGTCGTCGGCTCGCCCGGCATCATCGACTCGGTGCCCCATTGGGTGAAATCCGCGCGCGGCACCCAGCAGGACCTCAATCTCTCGTTGTCCCGCTTCCGCAACATCGCGCTCGAAGTGGCGCTGGCCGGGAAGACCGGGTTCGCCGATGTCTATCAGCCGATGTTGTTGGCCGATTTCCGGGCGAAACGGGAGATCGGCCCTGACTTCAAGACCGCCGGCAAGGATGGCGTGCACCCCGGATGGGCCGGGCAGGTCATCATGGCCCGCGCGTTCCTCAAGGGCCTCGGACTCGACGGCGATCTCGGATCAGTCACCTGGGATGCCGCGAGCGGACAGGCCTCCGCTGCCGCCGGGCACGAAGTGCTTGCCAGCGAAGGCGGCCGCATCCGCGTGAAGAGCTCCCGCCTCCCGTTCTGCGCCGGGGAGGGGGATGTGAAGGATGACAACTCGATGCGTGCGGGCATGGCGCTGGTGCCCTTCGATCAGGAACTCAACCGCTTCATGCTGCGCGTCACTTCTCCGGCAGCGAAGTTCTATCAGGTCACCTGGGGCGCGGAGTCGAAGCGTTACTCCGCCGAGGACCTGTCCGCCGGAGTCTCGCTTGCCCGCGACTTCATCCAGCATCCGCTGCGTCCCGCGTTCCAGGCGGTCTGGTCCGCCGTGCTCGACAAGCAAACCTACGAAACCCGCCAGATCAAGATGCTCGTCCACGGCCCGGAAGGCGCTGCCGATGCCGATGCCACCTTCGCTCTCACCGAGAAGGCCCGCAAGCCATTGGTGGAGCGCGTGAAGTCCTCACTCCGGCCGGTCGAGCATGAAATCGCGATCATGCCGGTCGATTGATCATCGCCCCCTTGCGCGGGGGCGAATCCGAGGGATAGTCCGGCCTCATCCCCACGTTCCATGAGCCATCAGCCTGCACCCGGAACCAAAGCCCCGCCATTCACCGCCACTGCGGTCGGTGGTCCCTACGAAACCGCGACGCCCGTCAAGCTCTCCGACTTCAAGGGCGAGACCGTCGTGCTCTATTTCTATCCGAAGGACGACACGCCCGGATGCACCAAACAGGCCTGTGCCCTGCGCGATGGCTGGAGCGACATCTCGGCCAAGGCGCGTGTTTTCGGCGTGAGCATCGATTCGGTGAAAAGCCACGAGAAGTTCATCAAGAAACACTCGCTGCCCTTCCCCATCCTCAGCGACGAGGATCAGGCGCTCGTCCATGCCTATGGCGTGTGGGTGGAGAAGAGCATGTATGGCAAAACCTACATGGGCACCGAACGCACCACCTTCATCATCGGCCCGGACGGGAGAATCAAGACCGTGCTTCCAAAGGTGAAGCCGGACGAACACCTGGCGCAGGTGATGGCGCTGATCTAACGGATCCGCCTCAGTGCCCGGTATCTGTCGGCGTGAAGCCCATCACGAGGTCGAACTTCGCTGCCAGCTCGCCGGTTTTCGAGGCCTTGATCGGCGCGAAGTCCACCATCACCGACTCGCGCGCCTTCGCGTCTTTGATGCTGCGGATCACTCCGTCCTTTTCGTTGGCAGGTTCACCCTTGACGTAACACTGCGTCGTCCACTTCTCGCGGCCCTTCATCTTCACCGCAAAGTGAATGTGCGGCGTGCGGCCGGGATAGGCGATCGGCTTGATCGTGCGGAAGTAGTATTCCCCGCTCGACCCTGTCAGAAATCTGCCGAAGCCCTGGAAGTTCGCATCCCGCTTCGCGGCGTCGTTGCTGCCGGTGTGAAGATAGACGCCCCTGCCATCCACCTGCCAGATCTCGATCACCGCGTTGCGGATCGGATCGCCCTTGGCATCGAGCAGGCGGCCGGAAAGATGCGTCACTTCGCCCACCGCGGGAGTGATGCCGTCGTTGATGATGAGAAGGTCGTTGTCCGTATCCAGCGGCAGCTTGTCCGGATAAAACGGCCCTTCCGTCTGTTTCGGTGTGAGCGTGAGTTGCTCGGCGAAAGCACCGGGCGCGGCAAAGGCCATCGCCATGGAACCGATGAGCTTGCGGCGCGTCCAGAGGCGGGGCATGTGGATCAGGTTTTTGGATGGTTCCATCTTTTGAGAATATGCCGGATTGTGGATCGGCATCAAGATGGATTGTTTGAAGAGAAACCATTCAGGACGGCTCTGAGGCGAAAGGCTTGTGCCGGCGGATGATGCCCTTGTCGAAAGTGGCGAACGCCTTGGCTCCCATGGTGCGGCAGGTGCGGATGATCAACTCGTCCGCGAGATCCGCGCCTTCCCTCAAGGCCTTGAGCGAGGACCGCAGCCGGGCTTCGTTTTCAAAAGTGAGGTTATGAATGGTGGTCAGCCGCGCGAAGGCATCCGCGACTTCAGCACCCGACCAATCATACAGACTGCGCAAAACCCAGTCCGTCTCCGCCAGCACCAGATCGCACACAAAGAATTCGGCGCGCTTTCGGTTGAGCAGTTGCAGCACTTTGCGGAACTGCGCGTCATCGTCCTGGATGAGATAGCGGACGAGCACGTTGGTATCCAGCGCCGTCATGGCTTGGAGCGGGACATGCGTTTCCGTGCCATGGCTTTCACTGCGGACTTCATTTCATCCACCGAATGCGCCGGTCTCTTCGACGCCTTGCGGGAGAGGCTGGCGGCTACGCTGGCAAAGGTGCCTGTCTTCGCCGACAGGATGATCCGCCCGTCCTCCTCGATTTCATAAACCAGTTGGTCGGACGGCCGCAGATTGAGAGCCTCGATCACCGCCTTGGGAATCGTGGTCTGGTTCTTGCTGGTAAGGGTGGACTGGGGCATACAAGGAATCTGGCATGTTTCCTTGGCTGAATCAACGTGGAAGAATTCCGTTGCTGAAAATCCCACTCACTTGCCCGGTCCGATCGTCGGGTGATCCTTGATGAGGTAAATCGTGTCTTCCTCATCCCACCCCATGACCAAGGTTGCGCCGAGGTTTAGCCAGTAGTTTGCTGGATCCACATAGAAGTGCCCGATCGCCTGTCTAGATTGAAGATCGATCCCGATCCGGGAGACGCAGAATGTCCAGCATCGATCGGGTTTGCGGTCCTGCCGGGGTTCCACGAAGTCCGCATATTCGAGGAGATGCTCCGTTTTGAATTTCGAAGTTTTGAGTGAATTCTGGATCATGCGCACCCTCGCCCTGTTCTCCAGTTCGGGGTATTTCAGGAAAGCCTTATGCCACCAATAGATCAGGTTGGAGTCCGCGCCAGCCATTGAAGGGTTTTCATCCAGATAGACCAACGCGGGCTTCGGGAGGTTGTGGCGTTCTTGATAACGTAGTGCGTAATCCGTCATCCATGAAATTCCGAACCCGATGAAGGGATACTCCTCAATCGGGATTTCCTCGTATTGTCCTAATGAGAACATGGGAGCTATAGAGAAGCGGAAAGTCTGGCACGATGAGTCTCTTCAATCGGACTCAAAACTCCCCGAACAAATCCAACTGCGGCGTCTGTGGCTTCGGCATGTCGTCCTGCACGGTGTTCTTCGCCTTGGGACCCTGTTTCTTCTGCTCGGGTTTCACCGAGTGGAGTTCGAGGTGGCTCAGGATGGACTTGGCGCGCTCGACGACGGGTTTCGGCAATCCCGCCAGGCGTGCGACCTGGATGCCGTAGCTCTTGTCCGCGGCACCGGGGAGGATCTTGTGGAGGAAGATGATCTCTTCGTTCCATTCCCTAACCGCCACGTTGTAGTTGGCGACGGCTTGTTTGGTATTCGCGAGGTCGGTGAGCTCGTGGTAGTGCGTGGCGAAGAGGGTGCGGCAGCCGATCTGGTCGTGCAGGTGCTCGGCGACGGCCCAGGCGATGGAGAGACCGTCGAAGGTGGCGGTGCCGCGGCCGATCTCGTCGAGGATGACGAGCGATTTCTCGGTGGCGTGGTTGAGGATGAGGGCGGTCTCGCTCATCTCGACCATGAAGGTGGACTGGCCGCGCGAGAGGTCGTCCGAAGCGCCGACGCGGCAGAAGATGCGGTCCACGAGGCCGAGCGTGGCGGCTTCCGCCGGGACGTAAGCGCCGATCTGCGCCATCACGGCGATGAGGGCGATCTGGCGGATGTAGGTGGATTTTCCCGCCATGTTGGGTCCTGTTAGAATCTGGAGGCGGGCGCTTTCCGGATCGAGCTCGGTGTCGTTGGGAACAAACTTCGTATCGGTGAGCGTTTGTTCCAGGACGGGATGGCGACCGTTGCTGACAAAGAATCCCCGCTCTTGGTTGAGGACGGGGCGGCAGTGGCGGTGGAACTGGGCGACCTCGGCCAGCGCGCAGAGCACGTCGATTTCGGCGACGGCGGCGGCGGTTTCCTGCAAGCGAGGCAGGTGGGTGATGACTTGCGAGCGGAGCTGGGCAAAGAGTTCGGCTTCCAGTTGCTTCGAGCGTTCCTCCGCGCCGAGCACCTTGTTTTCCATCTCTTTGAGACCCGGGGTGATGTAGCGCTCGCAATTGGCCATGGTCTGCTTGCGCGTGTAATCGTCCGGCACCTTGGCGAGGTGGGTGTTGGTGATCTCGATGAAGTAGCCGAAGACGTTGTTGAACTTGATCTTGAGAGAGTCGATGCCGGTGCGCTGGCGTTCGTCCTCCTGGAGGCGTGCGATCCAGTCCTTGCCGCCGCGCGAGGCGTTTCGAAGTTCGTCGAGTTCCTCCGACCAGCCATCGCGGATGATGCCACCGTCGCGGAGGTTGGCGGGCGGTTCGTCGACAAGAGCGGCCGACAACAGGCTTGTTAGGTCGGAGAAGTCGTGGAGATGAGTGCCGATTGCCGATTGAGGATTGTTGATTTCAGATTGGAAGAGGGAAGAGGCGTCCTCTTTGAGGGCGGGGACGTGGCTCAACGAGGTGGCGAGGGACTGGAGGTCGCGGGCGTTGCCGGAATTCTGGGAGAGGCGAGAGGTGGTGCGCTCGATGTCGCGGATACCTTTGAGGGATTCACGGCATTTCGAGAGGAGGAAGGGTTCGGCGAGAAACGCGGCGATGATGTCCTGGCGGGTTGTTAGAACGGTGAGGTCGCGCAGCGGGTGGAGGATCCAGTCGCGGAGGAGCCGCGCGCCCATCGGAGTGGCGGTGCGGTCAAGCACACCTAACAGCGTATGCTGTTTCCCGGAGCGCGAATCGACGAGGTCGAGATTGCGCTGGGAGGCGGCGTCGATCAGGACGAACTCCGCGTTTTCCCGAACGCGCGGCGGGCGCAGGTGGCCGCAGGGGCGGCGCAGCGAGTGGATGAGGTAGTGCAGCACGGCTCCTGCGGCTCCGGAAGCGGAGTGGAGGTGGGCGCAGCCAAAGCCATCCAGTGAGTGGACGCTGAACTGCTCCTTGAGGAGGGAGGCGGCGTGCTCGGGGAGGAAGGTGTAGCCGTCGTAGGCGAGGCAGTTGGTGAGCGCGCCGAACTCGGCCGTCTGGTTGTCCGGAATGAGCAGCTCGGAAGGCGAAATGCGGGCGAGTTCGTCGAGGAGCTGACCGTGATCGGCGAATTCGGCGATGGTGAACTCCCCGGTGGTGTGGTCCACACAGGCGAGGCCGGCGGTTTTCCCGTGGCGGAACACGGCGGCGAGGTAGTTCGGCCGCTGGTCGTCGAGCAAGGTGAGGTCGTCGATGGAGCCGGGTGAAAGGATGCGGGCGATCTCGCGCTCGACGAGTTTGCCCGGCTTCGGATCGGACGTTTGCTCGGCGATGGCGACGCGTTTGCCTGCCTTGAGGAGGCGGGCGATGTAGCCTTGCGCCGCGTGGTAGGGGACGCCGCACATGGGGGTACCGCCGCGTTTGGTGAGGGCGACGTTGAGGATGGGGGCGGCGGCCTTCGCATCCTCGAAGAACATCTCGTAGAAATCGCCGAGGCGGTAAAACAGGATGACGTCCGCAGGCAGGGATTTCCGCATGGCCATGTATTGGGCCATCATCGGGGTGGCGGCGGGAGCGGACATGCGGCGGAGCTTGGGGGGCGGACGGCGTGGAATCAAGCGGGCAGGGGAACTTTCAGGCGCTGTGGATCCAGACCATCTCTTGGGCTTGATCCCGGCGTGGCGAATTGCAGCCTTCCGCGGATGGCGATGGTGCACCCCTATGCTGGCAGATTGGCGGTCCTGACGACTCTCCATGGCAAACTGGAGTGGATCGCTCCGGCGATGCTGGCGGCGACGGGAATGAGGATCGAACTCGCCGAATTGGATACGGACCGACTGGGAACCTTCAGTGGCGAAATCGAGCGGCAGGGAACGGCGATGGAGACGGTCGTGAAAAAGGCGAGGATGGGGATGGAGGCGATGGGCATGTCCTTGGGATTGGCATCCGAGGGAAGCATCGGGCCGGACCCGGCTTTTCCGTTTTTCGGTGTGGACCGGGAGTGGGTGGTGCTGGTGGATGACCTGCACGGCATGGTGGTGGCCGAGCAAGCCGTGTCGCTCGGGGTGCCGGCCGTCCGGGGCGTCTTCGGTCCAGGCGAGCTGGATGCCGAATGGCTGGAGAAGGCGGGTTTTCCGGAGCACGGATTGATCGTGAGGCCGGAAGGGCGATTCGGGGCCGGGGTCTTCAAGGGGCTGTGCGATCGGGCTGGTCTTGCGCAAGCGATGGAAGCCGCCGCCGCGGTGTCTCCAAGCGGGCGAGTGCTTGTGGAGAGCGACCTTCGAGCCCATGTGTCTCCCTCGCGGCAGCGGGTGATTGCGGAAGCGGCCGAGAGATTGGGGGCCCGGCTGAAGAGGTTTTGTCCTGTTTGTGGTTCGCCGGGATGGGGCGTGGTTTCCTTGCTGACCGGGCTGCCGTGTGCCGCCTGCGGTGTGTGGATACCGCAGGCGAGGAGGGGGGTGATGGAGGGATGTTGTGCTTGTTTCCATCAGAGGGAAATCCCGGAAGCCCGTGATGCCGCGGATCCGGGGCGCTGCCCGGAATGCAATCCCTAGCCGCTGACACCGGTCGGACCGGGCTTTTCTGCAATCCGGCCGCTTCCGCGGAAAATATACGAAAAGAATATCACGAATTGCTTGACGTAAATCAGTGGGCGTGAAAAACACGAAAAGTTTTTCGCGCATCAAGATTCGCAAATCCATGTCGCCCCCGGATCACCCACAACCCACCACTGCACCTCCATGAACATGCTTGAGCCCCTGATTGCCAGTTTGCTGTCCCCGATGGTCCTCGCCTTTTTGCTGGGCATTACGGCGAGTCTGATCCGCAGCGATCTGAGGATACCGCCGGAGGCGTATGCGATGATGACGGTGTATCTTTTGTTTGCGATCGGCCTCAAGGGGGGAGCGAAGCTGGAGGGGGTGACCTTGGCCGATTTCTGGAAGCCGCTGGCAGCCGCCCTGTTCTTGAGTCTGGCGATTCCGGTCTGGAGTTTCGGGTTGTTGAAGAGGTTCTGCGGTCTGGATCATGTCAATGCGGCTGCGGTATCGGCGCATTATGGATCGGTATCGGCGGTGACCTTTGGTGAGGCGCTGGCGTTTCTGGGGCTGATCGGAGTCGTGGTGGAGCCGTATATGGCGGCGTTGCTGGCGGTGATGGAGGTTCCGGCGATCATTCTCGCGATCTTCCTTGTGGGCAGGGCCGGGTTGAAGGCTGCGGGTGGAGGATCGCTTGGCCAGGTGGTGCGCGAGTTGCTGACCAGCAAATCGATTGTCCTGCTGGTAGGCGGGATGGTGATCGGGATGCTGGCGGGCAAGAAGGGAGCGGAGCAGGTGGGTGCCTTGTTCGAGGCGCCGTTCCGGGGAGTGCTGACCCTGTTTCTGCTGGAGATCGGGCTGGTGACGGGGCGTTGCCTGGGGGATTTGAGAAAGGCGGGTTGGAGGTTGATCGTGTTTGCGACGGCGATGCCGCTGGCTCACGGGCTCCTCGGGGTGTGGTTGGGGGATCTGTGTCAAATGAGTGTGGGTGGAGCGGCGGTGCTCGGAACGCTGGCTGCCAGTGCGAGTTACATCGCGGCTCCGGCGGCGGTGAGAGTGGCGCTGCCTGCTGCGAGTCCGGCGATTTATCTCACAGCTTCACTGGCTTTGACCTTTCCCTTCAACGTCATCATCGGGATCCCCACCTACTATGCATTCGCGGTTTATCTGGCCCTGCCATGACCGCGGGATCCCGGATGCGCCGAGTGCACGTCCCTCCCTATTCAAGCCCTGAAAACCAATGAAAAACACAATGAATCAAGTCCATCGAATCCACCTCCATGTCATCGCCGCCCTCATGTTTGCCGGAACGGGTGTGGCCGTCTGCCAGAGCGCGCCGGATGCGGCTCCGGCGAGCCGTGAGGAACAAGAGACCCGATCGCCTGCGGAAGTGCTGGCGGAATTGATGGCTGGCAATGCGCGGTTTGTTGCCAACAAGCTGCAGCAAAAGGACTGGCAGGCCCAGGTGCGGGCATCCACGCAAGCGCAGTATCCCAAAGCGGTGATCCTTTCCTGCCTCGATTCCAGAGTGCCTGTGGAGGTGGTGTTTGATCAGGGCATCGGCGACGTGTTTGTCGCGCGTGTGGCGGGGAACGTCGAGGGCGAGCAGACACTCGGCTCGATCGAGTTTGCCACGAAGGTCGCGGGAGCACGTCTGGTGATGGTCCTCGGCCATGAGGCGTGTGGTGCGGTGAAGGGGGCGATTGACGGTGCCAGGCTGGGTCATCTCACGGGTTTGTTAGATGAGATCAAGCCCGCGGTGGAATGCACGGCATGTGATGGCGAGAGAGTCTCGAAAAACAGCGGCTTTGTGGATGAGGTGGTGCGCAACAACGTGTTGCGTACCGTGGCGGATATCAGGAAGCGGAGTGAAGTGATCCGAGGGCTGGAGAAGGCCGGGAGGATCCGTCTGGTGGGTGCCTATTACAGTTTGCATGACGGCAAGGTGACCGTGCTGGACGGAGCCGGTGAATCCGGATCCTGAAGGCGACGGAGAGGGGCTTTCCGGGAGGGTCCGTGAAGTCCCTTATGATAGAGAACGCGCTTGCGATGCGTAAACTCCATTCAATGGCTGCGTATTTCGTTTCCCGCAATGGACAGGAGCTTGGATCGTTTGAAGCGCCCCAACTTCTTGAAGGGCTCCAGTCCGGTGCATTCCAGCCCACGGACTGGCTGTGGCAGGATGGGATGTCCGATTGGAAAACGCTGGCGGATGTGTTTCCGCAAGCGGTGAAGCCGTCGCCAGCTCCGGTGCGGGGAGGGGCCCCGGTAAGGGCGGTGGTGCCGCGCGGGGGAGCCCCGGCACCGGCGGCGGCGCAGCGCGGAGCGAGTCGCCCGAATCCCTATGAGACTCCGGCGGCCACCGCGACGGCGGCTCCTGCGAAGTCCGGTGGGATGGTGCCACAGACCACGCTCGCGGAGCTGGCCGGGACCCGTCCCTGGGTGTTGCTGGTCGCGGTGGTGATGTGGATCGGCGCGGGCTTGAGTCTGGTGGGAGTGGGGCTGGTGTTTTTCGGCGGCATGGCGGCAGCCAACGCGGCGGCGGTTTCTGGAAGTGGCGGTGCCACTGGCGGGGTGATTCTTTCCACGCTGATGATGCTCGTGGCGACCGGTCTCATCGTCTATCCGACGCTCAAGCTCACCCAGTATGGCATGGGCATCACGAAGCTGCTCAAGACGCGTTCCGTGGCGGATCTGGATGCGGTGCTCAGCGAGCAACGGCGCTTCTGGAAGTTCTACGGCATCATGATTCTTGGATACATCGTCATGACGCTGATCGCAGTGGCCCTGGCAGTGACGGGCGCGATGATGTTGATGCCATCGATGGCCAAGTGAGGAGCCCGGGCGGCGATGGGCGCCCGCCCTACTGGCGCATGAAGCTTTCCTCGAACGGAGGCTCGGCAGCAAGCGTGCGGTCCACGACGAGGACCGGCTGGATCACGCCTTCCTCGAGGGGGAAACGCATGGTTCCGGCCACCTTGACCCAGCCGTTTTCCGGAAACTCGGGCGGCGTTTTGCCATACTCGAGCACGATGGGAATGGCGCGGCTGTCGGCGGCGCAGCAGGTGATGAAGAGACGGTAGAGACGCTTGCGGGTGCCCTGGGGGTTGCGGGTTTTCTCCTCGACCCAGCGGCCCTCGGTTTCGACGCGCATGCCATCGATGGCGCCTTGGAGCTCCCGGTCACCGGTGGCGAAGAAGAGTTCCATGAGGCTGAACTCGTGATAGCCGTCCGGGGTTTTGCGGTGGGTTTTCTCGATCTCCTCGCGGGTGAGCGGGGGCATGGCGGAGGCGAGGAAGGGAGTGGTGATATTGGAGGGAGCATCATACAGCCCCTTTCTGGCCAGTGCGGAGGCGGAGTATTCATCCTTGGTCCAGGCCACGGAGCAAAGGACGGGCATCACCATGATGAGCAGCGCGCCGATGGGGTGGATATCGCTGGTTTCGTGATCGTGGTGGCCTTCTTCGCCGCCATGGTCGTGCCCGCAATCGGCCGATTGGCCGGCGGTGAACAGATTGAAGAGCCCGAGCACGGCGAGTCCTAGCCCGCCGACGAAGGCGATGGGACGGAAGTCCGGGGCGAGGTATTTGTTGATGCGCCCGGTGGCGTGGAAATAGAGGAGGGTGGCGCTCCAAACGAGCACGGCCAGGGAGAAGAGGATGCGGCGGAGCTCGGGTTTCATTTGGCCGAGAAAATGAGGTTCTGCCAGAAGATGGTGATGCCGCCGATGGACAGGAAAAGTCCGAGGGCGAGGAAGAGGATGAAGCGTTTCCGCATGACGGTCTGATAGAGGAAGATGAGCTTCACATCCATCATGGGGCCGAAGGTGAGGAAGGCGAGCTTCGCGCCCCAGGAAAACTTGTCCAAAGTGGCGGCGATGAAGGCGTCCGAGGTGCTGCAAAGGCTGAGGACGAAAGCGAGGGCCATGAGGGCCATGGGGGCGCCGACGGTGTTTCCGGCGAGGCCGTCCAACCAGTCCGCTCCGGGAGCGATGCCGGTATTGAAGAGAGCCGTGATGGAGACACCGATGGCGAAGTAAACGCCGACATCGACGAAGTCCTTCATGGCGGAGCGGAAGGCGGCGACGAGGCGGTTGTCTCCGTGGGCGTGCGGATGGGCATGATCGTGGCCGCAGCAGCCCTCATGGTCGTGGGAGTGATCGTGCCCGCAAGCCTCGTGGTGCTTGTGGGATGCGGATGCGGCGGGACCGGGCTCCGGTTCACGGAGGGAGTCCACGAGTTTCGCCTTGAGCACGGCGGCGAGCGGAAGGCGTGAGACGATGAGTCCGACGCCGACGGCGATGAGGAAGCCGAGCATCATGCGCGAGCTTGTCATCATCGCGGCGTTCTGCCCTTGGAAGGCTTTCCAGGTGCTCAGGGCGGTGATCGGGTTTACGATGGGTGCCGCGAGCATGTAGGTGATGGCGCAGGAAACGGGGAGGCCTTTCTTCACCAAGCGGCGGATCACCGGGACGACGGCGCATTCACAAACCGGGAAGACCGCGCCGAGCAGGCCCGCAGCGAGCACGGCGAGGTTCCTGTTGCGAGGCAGGAAGCGGTCCATGGTGCCGGCGGGCAGGTAGATGTCGATGAATCCGCTGATGAGCGTGCCGAGCAAAATGAAGGGCGCCCCTTCGAAAAGGATGCTCAGAAAGGCGAGCGCGAAGTCCTGCTGGGAGTCGGGCGACATCGGCGCTGAGGAAAGCCCGCTGGAGCGGTGGTGTCAATGGGGGGGATGCCGGGGCATCGTGCGGACTGGACAGCGGGCGGGTTCGCGGATGAGAAAGACCAGGCATGGCGGTTCCCGAATCCGGAAGCCTTCAGCAACGGCCTTCATTGAGCAATCATCCCATGAATTTCGACCGTCTGGCACGCTGGTATCCGTGGATGGAAAGAGGGGCCGCGGGTGGATTGATGCAGCGTTGCAGGATCGCGTTTCTCGATCGCATTTCGCCCCCACGGCGGGTTCTGTTGGCCGGGGAGGGACCGGGGAGATTCCTTGCGGAACTGACGCGGCGTTTTCCGGAAGCGAGCGTGACGGTGGTGGATTCGAGCGAGCGGATGCTGGATCTGGCGAAAAGGAATTTGGGACGGAAGCGGGTGGGGAGAGTGGAGTTCGTGCATGCCGATGTGCTGGAGTGGGAGGTGCCGAAGGGTGAGTTTGATTTGATCGTGACGCACTTCTTCCTCGATGGCTTCCGGCCGGAGTCGCTGGGCGCGTGTGTGACCCGGCTCGCGACGACGGCCGCACCGGAGGCGGACTGGTTGATGGCGGATTTCCAGATCGCGGAGCAGGGGCTGGCGCGGATTCGTGGCCGCGCGATTGTCTGGTTGTTGTACCGGTTTTTCCGGATCACGTGTCGGCTGGATGCCGATCGGCTGACGGATCCTTCGCAGTTCTTGAATGCGGCGGGTTTTGAATTGCGGGAACGTAGGGACTTTGATGGCAGGTTGCTCAAGAGTGAGTGGTGGCGGAGCACGAAGCGGCGACACCCCGACGATCCGGCTTGGCAAGCGGGCTGGCGAAAGTGAAGTTGGGCGCGCGATGGGACTGAGTCTTTCGGATTTGCGAGGCAGGCTGCCCGAGGGTGGCTTGTTCGGAGGAGGTGCGTGGAGGTGGTCGCCGGAGCCCTTCCCTCTCAGCAAGGCCGAGGCCCGGAAAATGATGTCGCTGGGGCATCCTCTTGCGAAGTTCCAGCAGGCCTGCGACACGCTTTACCGGCGCAGTGCCGCAGGAAAACTCCCGGGTTGGTTGGCGGAACTGCTCGACGAGGGCAAACCGGAGTGGCTGGCGCGGATGCAGCGGGATCCTGCGACCGCGGATCAGTTTCCGCGAGTGATCCGGCCGGATCTGATCCTGACGGAGGATGGATTCGCGATGAGCGAGCTGGACAGCGTGCCGGGCGGCATCGGTGTGGCGGCGTGGCTGGCGACGGTCTATTCCGAGGCGGGCTACGAGGTGCTGGGAGGGCCGGATGGGATGGTCGAGGGCTTTCGGTCCCTGCTCCCGGAGGGTGGGGCGATTCTGGTTTCCGAGGAATCCGCGGACTACCGCCCGGAAATGGAGTGGCTGGTGTCCCGGCTCGGCGAAGCGTGGCAGGTGGAATCCGCCGAGGAATACGAACCGGACGGGCGGGCGATTTACCGGTTTTTCGAGCTATTCGATTGGGAGTCGATCCCTACGGCGAGGAAACTGGCGGAGCTTTCCGCAGCCGGTGCCGCCGGGGTGACGCCGCCTTTCAAACCGCATCTGGAGGACAAGCTTTGGCTGGCCTTGTTGTGGTCTCCAGCCTTGCGCCGGGTCTGGGAAGGTTCCCTGCGCGGCAGTCATTTGGAGCGTCTTCGCGAGCTGGTGCCCTTTGGCTGGGTGTTGGATCCCGAGCCATTGCCGCCGCATGCCTCGCTGCCGCGCTTGGACGCTCATTCGTGGGAGGATGTTGCGGGTTTCTCCCAAAAGGAGCGCAAACTGGTGCTCAAGGTGAGTGGATTCCATGAGACGGCCTGGGGCTCCCGCGGTGTCTTCATCGGTCACGACCTGCCGGGCAGCGAGTGGGCGGAGCGGCTGCGCCACGCACTGGAGCAATCCTCCGAGCAACCCTGGATCCTCCAGGAATTCCGCGAAGGCCGGCTGGTCGAGCACCCGGTGTTCCGCGAGGACGGCTCGGTGGAAATGCTGCGCGGCCGGGTGCGTCTCTGCCCGTATTTCTTCACGGATCCGGCCGGGGAGACCCGCTTTGCCGGTTGCCTGGCCACGCTGGTGCCGGCGGACAAGAAAAAGATCCACGGCATGAGCGACGGGGTGCTTGTGCCCTGCGTGGTGGCGTGATGCCACTGGAAATGAAAAGGCCCGGTGTCTCCACCGGGCCCGACGTCATGAAACCTCGACGTTGAAAAGGGATTGGATCAGACCAGACCGGCCTTCTTGAGCGTCTGGTAAGCGCCGTTCTTGTTCATGGTCTTGAGAGCGCGGCAGCTCAGCTTCATGCGGATGAACTGGCCGAACTCCGGGACCCAGATGCGCTTGGTCTGAAGATTGGGCGAGATGGTGCGCTTCACGACTTTGGTCACGTGGCGACCGATACCGCCCTTTTTCTTGGCCAAACCGGAACGGTGGATTCTGCCGCCGGAGCGGACGCGGGTTCCTCGAATAGTGCAGATACGGGCCATGGTGAAAATTTCTGGGGTTGCGGGGCGCGAAGAATGGCCACGTGGGCCGACCCGTCAAGACGAATCCTGCCCGATTCCGGATTAATTTTCCAGCCGACCCCGGCGCAGGCGATCCACCCAGCGGCAGACGTCGCGGAAAATGGCCTCCCGTTTCTCGTCATACATCAGCAGGTGGTAGGCGCTGGGATAGTTCCGATAGGTCACCGGAGTGGTCGCCGGGATGCGGGCTACGAAGCCGCGAAGGTCCGAGTCGTTGTTGAAATAATCCCGACCTCCGTGAAGGACGAGCACCGGTTTCTGGAAACGGGCCGCGCAGTCGTTCATCCCGTCGATCAGGCGGGTGAGCGCTCCGATCAGCCGCAGCGTGTGCTGCTCGACGTGGTACGGGTTTTTCTTCACCTGCTCGCTGTGGACCGAGGTCTGGGTCATCTGCACGTTCTGGCCGCCGGAAAGGGCATCGAGGGAAATCCGGGCGAGCGGCAGGGTGGTGGCAGCCACTTGGACAAGTCCCGGAGTCCAGGCCGGGATGTCGTCCCGGAAGCGGACGATCGGCGAGGACAGGACGAGCGCATCGCAAGGAGCCTCGCCTTGCGGGGCCTCGCACCAGGCATGGGTCGCGATCAAGGCTCCCATGCTCTCGCCGAACCAGACGACCTTGGCGTCCGGATGGCGCTCCCGCACAAGCAGCGTGAAGGCGAAGAGATCGCGGTACCAATCGCCGGGGCTGCCGATGTCTCCGCGGCGCTCGTGGATGGGATCACTGCCCTGGCCGCGGACCTCGTAAGCGTAAAGGCCGGTGCGGGGTTGGTGCTTGAGCAGGTGGTTGCCGAGGTTGGTGTAGTCGATCGAGGCACCACAGAACCCGTGGATGCCGATCAGCACGACGTCCGGCTCGACGGTCTCGGAGATCCACTTGCGGTAGCCGAAGGTTTCGCCTTTGGCTCCGGCGGCGGACGGGTTGAGCACCATCGTGTATTCCGGAGCGCAGGAAACCGCCAGCGCCGCGAGCGAGGCGGAGAGGGCGGTTAGAAATTCGCGCTTGGAACGGCGTATCACCCGGGCAGCTTCGCAAATTACGGCGAAAGCGCAACGCTTTAGGCCGCTTTCACGCTGGCGTCGCCCGGGCCGCCGTGGAAACTGTCCGCCATGAGACATCCGTTCGTTGCACCGGCCTGTGGAGTCATTCTCGCGCTCGTCACATCCTGCGCCAGCGGGCCTCCTGCATCGGTATCGAGGACGCCGGACCTCGCCTTCCTCCCTGCAAAGGCGGAAAAAGGCCGCGTTTTCTCGATGTACAACCACCACGGCACCTCGATCCGCAGTGGCAACTGGACCTCCCGTTTCGATCTAACAGGGGTTTCCTGGAATGATCCGCGGACTGCCACGGCCATCACCCGGCGGCATGTGGTCATGGCCGCTCATTTCATCCGGCCCACGGAGATTCCAGTGGTCTTCCAGGACGCCGCGGGCCAGAGGCATGTCCGCCACCTCACCCAGGTGAAGACGCTCACCCACGTGGGGGACATCGCCGTCGGCCGCCTGGATCAACCCCTGCCGGCGGGTGTGCGCCATTACCGGCTGGCCGGACCCCTGGACGCAGTGCCGATGCGGCTTGCCTTGGTCACCGATCAAAAGATGACGCTTTCCCTGCACCGCATCGACCGTGCGGCAGCCGGGCGTGTGATTCTGGGATACGATCCTTCGATTGAGCGGATCTTCTGGCGCAACCTCGTCCCCGGAGACAGCGGACACCCGGCTTTTGTGATCGATGGTGGCGAGCTCAAACTGCTCACCACATTCACCACGGGCGGCCCCGGAAGCGGGCCCTTTTACGGCGAGCCTGCCGTTTCCAGCGCGATCGCGGCAGCGATTGCCGCCATGCCCTGAACGGGGAACCGGCGCGCTTTCCCGGTGCCTGGGAAACTTTTCATCGGCCGCGAAAGGATTTGAATGTCTTTTTGCGCGGATTCGTATATCCAGCCGGAACGGCCTCGTGCCGCATTTGTATGAACTCAACCTCCCTCGCCTTCACGGCGTTTCTGGCCATCACCGTGGCCTCTTCCGCAGCCCCCAGACTTGTGGTCTCCACTCCCTCCCTGGTGCCTGAATCCAAGGTCGACCTCGTGCTCGACCTCCCCGTCATCGAAACTTCCGAGATCGGCAAAACCGTCGAAAACTCGTGGTTGGAGATCAGTCCCGCCCTGCCCGGCAAGCTGCGCTGGAAGGCACAGAACATCGCCGAATTCCTGCCCGAGAAGGCCCCGGCGATGGGCATGGAATACAGCTTCTCCATCCCCAGGAACCGCAAGCATCTCGACGGCAGCACGATTCCCGCGGGCAAGTTCACCACCGTCCGTTCGGAAGACTTCCGCATGGTGAACTGCAACCCCACCGAAAACCGCTGGTCCTCCGATTTTTCCCCATCCACCACCGGTTGGATGATGGTTTTCAACGATGAGGTGGACCCCGCCGCCGCCGCGGCCTTTGTGTCCTTTTCCTCCAAGTCCGGAAAACGGGTCGCCGCGAGACTTGAGCGCACGACCCGCGCGCAGTCCGGCTACTATGGCGGACAATACAAACCCTGGGCCGCCCGCTGGCCATCCACCCCGGAAGCTCCGGTCGATGCCAACGCCCCCGCGCCCCACGTGCTGACCGCCTATCCGGTCTCTCCCCTGCCACCGGATGCCGGCTGGCAGATCTCCGTGCTCAAGGGCCTGCCCAACCTCTCCGCCAGCGCCCGCATCGTCGCCGACTCCCAGGTCGAGGTTGGCAAGATCGACCCCTTCGTGGTCGGAGACATCCGCGCCGTCACGGAAGTGAACGAGCCACGCAAGATCGTCATTTCCTTCAACCATCCGCTGCCCAAGACCTTGCCGGAAAACCTGCTTTCCGAGTGCCTCCTGATCTCACCCCGCCCGGAAAACCTCAAAGCCTCCGCCGATGGCCGCGAATTGGAAATCACCGGATCCCTCGCCGGGATCGACAAGTATTCCGTCACCCTCAAGCCGCCCTTCACCTCGGCAGGCGGCCTCACCCTGGCCGATGGCAGGCAGAAGGACGTCACTTTCGAGCATCTCGAACCCGGCCTCGCCCTGCCTTCTGACAACCAGGCCCAACTCGCCAACGGCGGCCGCATCTATCAGATCGATACGGTCAACCTCACCCGAATCCACCTCCGCATCAAGAAACTCGGCGGCAACGACCTCATCCGCGCCTATCAGGGATACCGCAACTACACCGGATCCGGCCCCGACGGCAAATCCGTCTCGCCCACCGCTCCCTTGCCATGGCCACTCGTCGTCGGTGAGACCCTCGTCGAGAAGGTGATCGAGCTCGGCAATGGGGTGGACACCTCGAAGAAAATCACCCTTTCCTGGGATGAACTGCTGCCCAAGGATCTCCGCAACGCCGCTCTGTTCGTCGATGTCACGGGCGATCCCCACCCGGACGCGGGCTCGGAACAACGCCGCAACGCCCAGGCTCTCGTCCAGCTCACCGACCTGGGACTCGCCTGGAAAATCACTGCGAAGGAGACCCTCGTTTACGCATTTTCCTGCACCACCGGATCCCCGATGCCCGGTGTGAAGGTCCAGATCTTCGGCGAGGACGCATCCGCTCTCGAATCCGCCACCACTGATGCCGCCGGCCTCGCACGCGTCCCGAAATCCGCCGCCGCCCGCCACCTGCTCGCCAGCTCGGGTCCGGACTCCTTCCTCACCGCATATGACAACTCCCTGCCCACCGTCGGCCTATGGCATTTCCCGGTGCGCCAGTCCTGGGGTACTCCGCCCGAGTCCACACGCCAGGCCTTCCTGTTCACCGATCGCTCGCTTTACCGGCCCGGCGAGACCGTCCGCCTCAAAGGCATCCTGCGCTCGCTGCGCGGAAATGAAGTCGCCGCGGAAACCGCCACCTCCGCCCGCATCGTCATCCTCGATCCGACCGAGAAGGAAATCCTCAGCGAGCCGGTGACCCTCTCCGCCAATGGTTCCTTCGATTTCACCCACAAGCTCGCCCCGAACACGGTTGGCACCCACTCGATCCGCCTCGAGTTCCCGGACGAGCTTGCGAAAATCAAACCCGAGGATGACCCGGATCAGGACTGGGAGGAACGCGAGCGCATCGAAATGAACGCCCGCTTCACCACCGAGCTGCGCGTCGAGGAATTCCGCCGCAATGCCTTCGAGATCGTCCAAAAGGTCGAGGAACCCGCCGCCGGCGCCGCCAAGGTCTCCGCCAGCCTCAGCGCGAAATACTATCAAGGCCAACCCGTCGCCGCCGGCGCGGTGAAATACTACGCCCGGATCTCCACCCGCAACCTCTACCCGGAACGCTTCCGCGATTTCCTCTTCGGCAACCACCGCTCCTACGATTGGGGATATTGGTATCACTACTTCGGCTATCAGGACAGCGACGGGGATTCCGATGGCCATTCGTCCAACCTCGAAGGCGAGATCCAGCTCGCCGCCGACGGCTCCGCCAACATCGCCATCGATGTCCCGCAATCGGATTTCCCCTCCCTGCGCGAGATCTCCGTGTCCTCGGAAGTCACCGATTCCAACCTCCAGACACTCACCGCCAGCTCATCCGCGCTGCTCCATCCATCGTCGGTTTACCTCGGGGTTTCGAGAATCGACCAGCTCGTCCGCGCCGGAAATGACCTGCCGCTCAAGATCGTGGCCATCGATGCGGCGGAGAAACCATTCAACGCCGCCCTCAAGATCACCGCCACCCTCAGCCGCGAGGTGAACACCGCGGTCAAGACCCAGACCGATTCCGGCGCCACCACCACCCGCAACGAGGTGACCGAGGAAACCGTGAGCACCTCCGAGTTCACGCTCGATCCGGCCGCATCCGCCAAGGACGGACAGACCTTCGTGGTCTCGCCGAAGGCCACCGGACTGCATTTCCTCACCCTGCGCGGCACCGATCCCCAAGGCAGGCCCTTCGCCACCGTCACGCGCTTCCACGCCTACGGCACCAACGAATACCCATGGCTCTACGAGGACGGCATGCGCGTCAAACTCGTGGGCGAGAAGAAATCCTGGCAGCCCGGGGAAACCGCGCGCGTGCTCGTGCTTTCACCCATCGAAGGCACCGCCCTCGTCACCGTGGAGCGCGAGAAGGTGCTCCGCTCCTTCCAGGTGGAACTCAAGGCGGACAACCCGGTGATCGAAGTCCCGCTCACCGACGAAGACGCGCCGAACGCCTACGTCTCGATCCTCATCGTCAAAGGAGCCAAGGACTCCGCCCGCACCCACAAGGAACCCCAGCTGCGCCTCGGATACTGCGAGTTGCTCGTCGAAAACCGCAGGGACCGTCTCGCCGTCGCCCTGGGCACCCCGGCCGAAAGCTACCGGCCCGGTGATGAGGTCGTGGTCACCGGCACCGTCACCCAGGCCGATGGCAAACCCGCTGCCGGTGCCGAGGTCACGTTGTATGCCGAAGACGAGGGCACCCTCGCGGTCATGGGCTACGAAACGCCGAAGCCGATGGAGTTTTTCTATCAGCCACGCCTGCTGGCCGTGGACTCCGGCACCTCCTTCGAGTCCTTCATCCCCGAGGATCCGGAATCGCAGGACTTCCACAACAAAGGCTTCTTCGTCGGTGGTGGCGGCGATCTCAGCAAGCTCGCCGACCTGCTGCGCAAAAACTTCGACCCCTGCGCCACCTGGGCCCCGGTTCTCGTCACCGACGCCGCCGGCAAGTTCAGCCACGGTTTCAAACTCCCCGACACGCTCACCCGCTACCGCGTCATCGCCATCGCCCACCAGGGCGCCGCCCGCTTCGGGCATGCCGAGTCCGCCGTGGTCGCGAAAAAGGACCTGATGCTGGAACCCAAGGCCCCGCGCTTCGCCCACCAGACGGATACCATCCAGCCACAAGTGCTGGTCCAGAACGCCTCACGCTTCGCCGGCACTTGGAAAATCGAATACACCGCCCATGCCGCCACCGGCACACCGGTCTGCCGTGCACTCGGCGCGCCTTCGGAAACCATCAGCCTCGCCCCCGGAGCCTCCGCCAGCCTCACCTTCCCCAGCATCGCCGAGACCACCGGCGAGGCCGTCCTCGCCTGGACCGCCACCCCGGTGTCCCTGCAGAACGGCACCCTCAACCCGGACCTCACCCGCCGCCTCTCGGATGCGGTCGAGTCCCGCTTCCAGGTGCAATACCCGATGCCCCTGCTCCGTCAGGTGAAGTTCGTGAAACTCGACTCTCCCGGCGTCGCCAGGGACCTGCTCAAGGACCTCGATGCCCGTCTGCTCGATGGCACCGGCTCGCTCGATCTCGAGTTTTCACGCACCCCGCTCACCGATGCCGCGGGTGCCGTGGACTACCTGCTGCAATACCCCTACGGCTGCGTCGAGCAGACCACCTCCTCGCTCATCCCCTGGTGCGCCGTGGGCGAGCTCAAGGACGTCATCCCCGCCTTCGCCAAACTCGATGAAAACAAGGTGCGCGACGCCATCCAGGCCGGGGCGAACCGCCTCCTCAGCATGCAACTCGCCGACGGCTCCTTCGCCTACTGGCCGGGTGGCGGCGAGTCCGTGGACTGGGCCACCCCCTACGCCGGCATGGGCCTCGTCCTCGCCGAGTCCAAGGGCGCCAGCGTCCCGGAAACCGCCATCGACGCGCTCACCAACCACCTCATCGAGAGCCTTCGCGGCCTGGCCGAAACCAAGTCCGCCTACGCCTTGGAAACCCACGCCCGCACGCTGCTCGTCCTGGCCCTCGCGGAGAAAGCCCAGCCGGCCTATCAGAACGCCCTGATCGACCGCATCGGCGAACTCACACCCGCCGCCCGCTCGATGCTCGCCGCCGCCATCGCCATCGCCGATCCGGCCGCCAAGGTCACCGCCACCAAGGTGATGACCTCGAAAGCGCCCCTCCAACTCAAGGACGACGACTGGATGCCCTACTCCCCGGACCTCGCCCTCGAACTCATCGCCTGGACCGCCATCAACCCCGCAGGCCCCGAGGCCCTCAAGGCGCTCGACCGCATGCTCAACGATCGCAATCCCTACGGCCACTGGCGCACCACCTGGGTGAATGGCTGGTCGCTCGTCGCCATGGCCATGTTTGCCGAGCACGACAAGGACCGCAGCCTCTCCATCGCCCTTCAATTGGACACCCCGGACGGCACCCAGACCATCCCGCTCAACGAGACCGCTCCCACCGCCTCTCGCCATCTGGAACTCGGTCCCAACCTGAAACTGAACGTCACCAGCGACCACGCCGCCTTCGTCCGCGCCCGCCTCGCCTCCAAACCTCCGGTCGCCCCCATGCAGCCGGTTGCCAAAAACGGATTGTCCATCGACCGCATCCACCACCTCGTCAAACCCGACGGCTCCACCGAACCGCTCAGCGAACCGAAACTCGGCGACCTGATCCGCGTCACCCTGCGCGTCACCCTGCCCAAGGACGATACCCGCTACCTCGTCATCGAGGACCCGCTGCCCGCGGTGTTCGAGACCGTGAACAACGACTTCGCCTCGCAGAAAAGCGCCCTCGGCATCCAGACCAGCGAGAACGACTGGAACGTAAGCCACAGCGAACTCCGCGGGGATCGCGCCGTGTTCTTCCTCGACCACGTCTGGCGCAAGGGCACCTACACCGTGTCCTACCTCGCCCGCTGCACCCTCGCCGGCCAGGCCACCGCCCCGCCCGCCAAGGTGGAATCGATGTACGATCCGGAAAACTTCGCCCTCTCCGCCTCCCGCATCTTCACCGCCAAACCGTAAGCCCCGCGCACAAGCCCTCTCCCCATCCACGCAAAAAACCGGAGGAAACCGGAGCACTTGGGGGGAGAGGCTTCGGGTTCCGCCGGCTTTGCAAATCGGGGGGAGGATTTGTGAGGTCGAGGGGGGTGTTTCCGCAAACTCCCTCGGGGGGCAGGCAGCTCGCGGCGACGGAGAAAGGTGTATCCCATTTCCGGCCACTCGGAAACCCCGTGATCGCGTAGGACCGGCACAATCCTGTCTTGCCCCGCGCCGCAGTGCCTGCTTCCATCCGCGCCCCAACCCACCATCCCATGGCCAACAAAGACGTCACCGATCCCGCCCGCATGGAGAAAATCGTCTCCCTTTGCAAACGCCGCGGCTTCATCTTCCAAGCGGGCGAACTCTACGGCGGCCTCAACGGCGTCTGGGACTACGGCCCGCTCGGCGCCGAGCTGAAACGCAACCTCAAGGACTACTGGTGGCGCAAGACCGTCCAGGAACGCGACGACGTGCTCGGCATGGACGGCTCCATCCTCACCATGGAACAGGTCCTCGTCTCCTCCGGCCACGTCGGCGGATTCAGCGATCCGATGTGCGATTGCCTGCTCTCGAAATCCCGCCTCCGCGCCGATCAGATTCCCGCGCAGGATGGCATCGCCGTGTGGTTCTCCGGGGCGAAACACGAAGCATCCGGCTGGAGCGTTGAGCGGGAGTTCGCCGTGCTCGCCGCCTCCGAGGACAAGATCGGCGAGGCTCACAAGACCGCGAAGAAATACTACTCCGAGTTTCTCTCTAACAAACAGATCTCTCCGAAGGAACTGGAGGTCACCGAGACCCGCCGCGAGGCCGTGACCGGCACCACGCGCTTCAATCCGGAAAACGGATCGCTGCTCACCGAGCCCCGCCAGTTCAACCTGATGCTCCAGACAAACTTCGGCGCGACCGGCGAGCAGATCGCCTACCTCCGCCCGGAGACCGCGCAATCGATCTTCGTGCAATACAAGAACGTGCTCGATTCCAACCGCATCAAGCTGCCCTTCGGCATCGCGCAGATCGGCAAGTCCTTCCGCAACGAGATCAACCCGCGCAACTTCACCTTCCGCTCCCGCGAGTTCGAGCAAATGGAGATCGAATACTTCTGCCACCCGGACGACGGCCTGCGCCTCACCGATGAGTGGTTGGAAACCCGCCTCTCGTTCTACGACGAGATCGGCATCCCGCGCACCAAGCTCCACATCAACGATATCCCGGACGGCGAACGCGCGTTCTACTCGAAGAAGACCTACGACATCGAATACGAATTCCCCTTCGGCGTGCAGGAACTCGAAGGCGTGGCCTACCGCACCGACTACGACCTCGGCGTCCACCAGAAGGGCGCGAACAAGCCGCTCGAATACTTCGACGAGGAAACCAAACAACGCTTCCTCCCCCACGTCGTGGAGCCCTCCGCCGGTTGCGACCGCACCGTGCTCGCACTCATCTGCGAGGCTTACGACGAGGAAACCCTCACCGATGAAAAGGGCAAGGCCGACGTCCGCGAGGTGCTGCGCTTCAAACCCGCCCTCGCCCCGGTCAAAGCCGGTATCTTCCCGCTGCTGAAGAAGAACGAAGAGCAGGTGAAAATCGCCCGCGATATCCAGAAGCAACTCCAGAAATGGATGACCGTCTTCTACGACGACGGCGGCTCGGTCGGCAAACGCTACCGCCGCCAGGACGAGGCCGGCACGCCGTTCTGCATCACCATCGACTTCGACACCCTCGGCGAAAGCGGCGATGACCTCAAGGACACCGTCACCATCCGCCACCGCGATTCGATGGAGCAGGAACGCGTCAAAATCGACTCCCTCCTCGCCTGGCTGCTGGAGCGCGTGAGGTGAGACTTCACCCATTTCCATCACAGATGGCTTTCCAAATCCCGCCGAAACTCCAGAGGCGCGGGTTTGGGGTTGATGCACACGGGTGGAATCCCAAGCATGTTCAGCGAAGTCTTGAATACACCCAGGCTCCCACTGATCGCCATGCCAGCCAGGAAATCCGCCAAAAAGAAAAAGCCCGCCGCGATGCCCGTCCCCACCACGGACTGGCGCACCACCGACGAGCAGGAAATCCTCCGTCGCGTTGAAAGGGCACGCCAGGAAAAGCACTTTATTGCCCCGCTCGGCGACACGCTGCGCATCGAGCGGAATCTCAGGAAGATCCCCTCCAAGCTCCGCCCGCTCTTCGACATCGATGGCATCCTTTGGCCGCACACGGATCTGGACGAGGTCCATCAGAAAGCCGCAGAAAAAGCGCTGGAGGAAGTGGAGGGGATTGAATCTGGGAGATTCCACCAGCACGACTTGGTTCCAACTCATGCCAAATGATGATGGAGATCCGCTCTTGGATGGCTCATTCTTCAGCGCGAGATGCCTCTCCACCCACATTCGGCGGTTCGATTTCCTTGGATTCGCTTCTGGTCTCCGCGTAAAACGCGAGATCACGGCACCTCAAGCGAGTTCCTCGAAGATCCGCTGGGTGAATTTGGAAAGCACGTTCATCCACATGCCGCTGTACTCGCAGACATCACACCGGATACCGGACTTCTGGTGCTCTGTGGGGAACCTGGTTTGGGCAAAACCACAGAATTGGAACTGTTGCGTGAGCGGCACGCGGCGTGTGCGAGCGGGAAAGAAAGGTTAATCCACCTCAAGGCCCGCGAGTTCGAATCCTTCCCGGACCTGCAAAGCTATTTCGAAGACCATCCTGATTGGAAGGCTTGGCTAGCAGATGCATGCAGCCTTTCAGTTCTTCTCGACGGCTTGGATGAAGGCCTCATCCGGATGCCGACATTGGTGGCCAGACTCAGGAGTTTTCTGGAAACCAAACCCGTGGAACGGTTGCAGCTTGTCCTTTCCTGCCGCTCTTTCGAATGGCCGGAGGCTGAGGGAGAGCAGCTCGCGTCATTGTGGGCGAAAAGGGAAAACGCCGGGTTCATCTTCGAGCTTGAGCCTCTTCGCCGTGAGGATGCGCGGCTCGCGGCGGAACAAAGGGGGCACGTAGGGGACAAATTCCTCGAAGCGGTGCACCGGGCGGATGTCGCTTCGCTCGCATCCCGACCCATCACTCTCTTTTTCCTGCTTGACGAGTTTCGCGGCGAGGAGTTTCAAGCAACCTCGCGGTCGCAGCTTTACAAGAATGGCTGTCGGCGACTGTGCGAGGAGAACAACCCGGAACGAGCCCGCCTTCTGCGCCGCTTTTCCCGCGAGGAATGTTCTACCGATGAAAAGGTCGATGCCGCAGGCAAGGTCGCGTGCGGCCTTCTAATCGGCGGCAAGAATTCCATTTGGTTTCCCACTTCGTCCCAATCACCAGCCGCTAGTGGCAACGTTTGCCATTCCACGGATTTGATCGACAGCGGCATGTTGCGCGAAAACGCGGTTGAGCAAGCGCTGGGAACCGGAGTCTTCACGGCCTTTGGCAGGGATTGCTTCGGATTCACCCACCAGACCTTCGCCGAATGTCTGGCAGGGCAAACGCTCTCTCAACTACCGCTGCCCCAGCTACGCAGCTTGTTGTGCGCCACCGATCCGGCAAGTGGTGCTGAGTATGTGATCCCTCAGCTTGTCGAACTCGCCGCATGGGTGGCGGGGGGGCATTCCGGCTTTTTCGCGCACCTGATCGATATCGATCCGGGAGCGTTGCTACGCAGCGGGGTGGCGTTCGCCGAACCGGATCACAAGGCCAGACTTGTTCAACGAATTCTCGATCTCGCCGGGAAGAATCAGTTCTTCGACCAGTCGGAATACTGGCGTTTCTGGCGAGACCTCGATCACCCCGGACTTCCCCGCCAGTTGATCGACGCGCTGATAGCCCCCCAACCTCACTTGATGCTCCGAAGGGTCGCCATTGAAATCGCCGAAGCATGTCGGCTGCAGGAACTCGTTCCGACGTTGTTTGACATCCTCAAATCGGAGCATGGCGAACGCTATTTAAGGGATTCCGTCGCCCGTGCATTGTGTGCATCCATGCCGGACGACCGGTTGGTTGAACTTGAGCCTTTGGCTCGCGGAGAAGTCGGTCCCGACCCGGATCAGTCGATCCTTGGCCACGCACTTCAACGACTCGTTCCCGAGCACTGGTCGGTTGCCGATGCCTTGCCATTCATCGGGCGGACAAGAAACCCCAATTACTTCGGCAGTTATTGGCGGGCCTTGGAGGAACTTCCCAAGCATCTGAATGATCGCGACATCCTCCCCGGACTCCGGGCGATCCAAGAATGGGAGGGCGGCTTTTCCGATACAAGTTATCGGAGGAAACTCTGCGTCGCCCTTCTGTTGCGAGGATTGGAGCAGATCGACAATCCCGCAGTTTGCGCCGAATTGGTGAAACTCTGGACTACGAAGTCCAGGAATTATCACACGTTCTTCAGGAAGGGCGACCGGAACGATTCGGACTTTGAAATGATCAACGACGAGCCGCGGCGCAAATGGATCGCTGCAATCATCAATTCATCCACCTCCGAACCGGATGAGCGAATTGATCTTCTCTCATGGGACACTTACCGCCTCATCAAGCCTGAAGATTTCGGCTGGATCCTCGAGAGCTTGTTTAGAGCGGAGGAAAAGGCAGCTCCCGCTTGGGCAAACGCAGTCCAGCGATTGCTCTGGAACGAGGAGATAAGAATCACTTGGTGGGATGATTTCATTGCAGCCTACCGCCGATCCCCCGCACTTCAGGCTCACATGGTGTGGTTTGAGGAGGCTTCCGTCGATACGCCTGCCCGGAGAAAAGCCAAGGCGCACTGGCTCTGGCACGAGAGGCGTTACGAACGTGCGATGAAACGCCGCCGTAAGAAACAAGAGTTGCCCGACCCAAAGTCCGAGATTGATGCGGCCATAGCCCTGATCTCCGGAGGTGAATCATGGGTATTCATCAATCTCTGCTGGGCGCTTTCATTAAATGAGGAGGGTTATCGCTACGGTTATCTCAAGCACGACATAACCAGCTATCCTGAATGGGAAAACATCACCGCCGAGCAAAAGATGTTTTTTTACAATGCCGCGCGTCGGTTTCTCTTGGAACGCTCGGACGGGTGGGCCGAAATCGGTAAAGAAACAAACTATTTCAGGCCGGGGATTGTCGCCATCTGGTTGCTTCGTGAAGAGATCGAATCCGATGAGGAGTTGCGAAGCGCCGTTGCCGGAAAGTGGATCCAGGCGATTCTCGGGACATGGGACTCATCCTCCGATCATGCGAAAGACCTTTTCGCCTTGGCCTACAGGATCAACCCCTCGCAGACCATCCACGGTTGGATCCGGGAGATTTGGCGGGACAGCGAGCGGCATGGACACCCTTTTGCGATTCGAAGGGCGGAAACTTGCTTCGACGACACGCTCGCGGGGGAACTCATCGAACTCATCAAGACACTCAAAGATCCCAAGTCCGTGAGGATGGCGATTTATGAGTTGAAGGGCTTCGACAAACGTTTAGCCGGAGAGCTGGCGGCATACCTTTTGCAACGTGAAACCCGCGCCCGAATTACTAACGGGAGAATGGTGGAGGCATTGGTTATCGCCGGACTTGGGACCGGGTTTCGACAGGTCTGGAGGTTGGCCTTTCCGATTCTCAGCTCGCAACCTGAGCTGACCAAACGGGTCATGCTGTCGACGGCAAGGGATGGGGACTCTCGGAACACGGATCTTTGCGAGGATTTGACCGAGGACGAAGTCGCTGATTTTTACCTGCTGCTCTGCCGGGTCTTCCCCCACTCGGAAGACCCTGAAGAAGAATCAGGATGGGTAAGCCCTCGGCAATCCATAACCCATTTCCGCAGCGCAGTCCTGGGAACACTCGGCAGCCGAAGCACTTTGGCCGCAGTCGCCCAATTCAATCGACTCGCGAAGGCCCTCCCTGATCAAGCCACATGGCTGCTCTACCGTTCCCAACAAACCTTGAGTGTAGTGCGTCGCAACGAATGGCGACCCTTCCCCTTGCACGACCTAGCGACGGTTCTCTCGAATGATCGCAAACGGCTCATCCGCGACAACGGCGATCTCTTGAATCTGGTCATGGAGTCATTGGAAAAGCTGCAGTGGCACCTGAAGGAAACCACTCTTCCGGCTGTGGAAGATCTTTGGCAATGGGAGGGAGCGGGATTGAAAAGGAAGAACTTCCGCCACAAGGACGAAGAGGCAGTTTCAGACTACGTGGCCCGATGGTTGCGCGACCGGATTGGGCCCGATTCGAAAGTGGTGGTAAACCGGGAGGTGCAACCACGCCGCGGACAAAGGACGGACATCCTCGTGGAAGCTTGGAGCGATTCACCCGGCGGCCGAGGCCGGCAAGAGGTTCCGCTGAGTGTCACCATCGAAGTGAAAGGCTGTTGGAACAGGGAAATCAGGACGGGAGCCGAAAACCAGTTGCTCGAAGTTTACTTGCGGCCATTTGGTCGAACACACGGGATCTTTCTCGTGGCGTGGTTTCACTGCCCCGGCCATGCGAAACTCGATTCGAATCAAACGACTGAGTTGAAGCACGAGGCTATCACTGATGCAAAGGAGGCTGTTGCCGCTTATGTGAAGCCTGCTCAGATCTCTGGATTCACGATCACACCTTTCGTCCTCGATTGCAGGCTGTCATAGAAAATTTCCAGCGTGGGCGTGCAAAAATGTTTTTGTGCAATGGATTCGTTGCGCAATCGCCCGAGCGAAATTGCTTTTCCATAGGATCAACTCACCCCTTCACCAACTCATCCGCGTTGATGATCAAGTCGAAGTAATCCGAGCCTTCCACGGTGGGGGCGAGGTCGCTGGAGTGGATGAGGACGGTGCGGAACGAATGGCCAGGGGGGAGCTTGCGGCGGGCGACTTTATGTTTCACTTCACCTCCAACCTCCCTGAAGCTTCCCAACCTCACCATAGCTGAGATTTTTATTGCTCGAACCCATAAATATGGGATTCTCTTTCCATGAAAACCACTCTGGACCTTCCCGATGAAACCTTCCGTCAGGCGAAGGCGAGGGCGGCGTTGCGCGGGATTCCGATGAGGCAGTTTGTGACTGAGGCATTGGAAGAGAAAATCCGGGGCGAATCGGCACCCGGCTCGCCCGCCCAGTCGCCGCCGTGGATGCGCGGCTTCGGGGCCTTGGCGGATCTGAGGGAGGAAAACCGTCGGCTCGAAGGCATCATGGCGGTGGAATTCGGAAGAATCGAAGCGGAGGATGAGGCATGATCCTAGACACGAACGCCCTCTCGGCCTGGGCGGATGGGAATCCCTCGTGTCGTCCCTTTTTCGAAGAAGCCCGGCGGATCGTGGTGCCCGTCATCGTCATCGGAGAATACCTCTACGGCATCCGGCAATCTCGTTTCCGCGACCGCTACGAATCCTGGCTCAGCTCCGTCATGCCTCATGTGGAAATGGCATCTGTCACACCCACGACCGCCGATCACTACGCATCACTCCGCCTATTGTTGAAATCCCAAGGCGCACCCATCCCCGCCAACGATCTCTGGATCGCCGCTGTTGTCCGGGAATACCGGCTGCCTTTGTTGAGCAACGACGCGCATTTTGATCTCTGCCCGGATTTGCAGCGTTTGTCGTTCTGAATGGATTTCGTGTCGCCTTGGCCACCACTACCTTCCGAGCCCTCTACTCTGGTTCCGCTTCTGGTGCTGCGAAGGGATTGCGATTTCCGACCACGACAATATGGGTGGCGTACGCTTCCTCTATCTTCGGGATGCCGCCGAGAGAGAAGCGGAGGCGGTGGCCTTTGTGCTGATAGACGGTGAGGGATGGCTTGAGGTTGAGGTCGAGAGCGTGGAAACGGAGCAATCGCAGGATCCGCCCTGCTTTGGTGAGATTGCAGCGGAAGAGGCGCTCAAGGATGGGAGCTTGCCCACGTTTCCAGCGAGCAAGGTCGGCGGCGGATAGCAGGTCCATTTCCACGAACAACTCGGCCGGGGCCACGAAGCGTTGCCGGGCAAGGATGCGGGAAACAGCTGCGACGATTTTGGGATACTCCGTGAACTCGCGGTAGTTGCTGACGGTGGGCTTGGGACCTTGACTCATGGATACTGTTGACCACGGATTACACAGATTACACGGATTTGAAGAATGGAATCAGGTTCGAGATGGTTTCGATGGGTTTGGCGAAATCACTTTTCTCGGCTTGCGCGAGCTTTCCGTCTCCATCCAATCTGTGAAATCTGCGGTTACTATCCTCGACTTCAGTTAAGACTTCCCCTGGGAAAATGCAATGTGACCCATCACGTAAATGAGAACTTGACGTGATACAGTCGGTTCCCTTCCCCGTGGTGCCGAGCTTCTAACAACATCAATGGTTGAAGATGAACTCCTTGGAATTCAGCAGGGCCCAGAAGATGTCTTCGAGGGCTTCCTTGCGGGGAGCGGGCTCGGCGGGGACGGCGGCGAGGAGTTTTTCCAGTTCCATGTCGGTCGGCTCGCGGCTCAGTGCGGTGAGGTAGAGGGAGCGGATGATCTCCCGTGGTTCCTTCTTCTGCTGGAGCATGGACTCGACCACCTTGCCCTGGCGGATGCGTTGCTGGGTGGTGTCGCCATTGAGCAGGTGGAGGGCCTGGGAGAGGTTGGGCTCCATCTTCACCTCGCAGGAACAAACGGTGGCGCGGGTGGCGCGGCCGAAGGTGGTGAGGAAGTAGTTCGACGTGTTGCCATCGGCGATCTGCACGGCGCGGGCGCCCAGCGGCAGTCCCTTGAACTTGTTGGGCGTGGCGGTGACGCGTGAGATGCAGTCGAGCAGGACCTCGGCGCGGACGCGGCGGACCATGGCGTGGGAGAAGTTCCGGGTGTCCGTGGCGTTGGTCTCGTTGACGCGGGTGGAGAGCTGATAGGTGCGGGAGGTGCAGATGTCGCGGACCAGCTTCTTGAGATCGTAGTTGTAGGAGACGAAGCGTTTCGCCAGTTCGTCGAGCAGCTCGGGATTGGAGGGCGGGTTGGAGATGCGCATGTCGTCCACCGGATCGACGATGCCCACGCCGAGGAAGTGGGCCCAGACGATGTTGACGACGTTGCGTGCGAACCACGGGTTTTCGTTGGATGCGAGCCACTGGGCGAGGGCCTCGCGGCGGCTTCCGTTCTTGAGATCGGGCTCGGGGCCGCCGAGGAACTTCGGCTTCATGTTCTGCTTGGTGACCGGGTGCTGGGTCTCGCCGCCGCCATCGAAGATGATGCGTTCGCGGGGATCCTCGGCGGGTTTGCGTTTCACCTGGGAGAAGAACGAGACGAAGCCGTAGTAATCATCCATCGTCCAGCGGTCGAAGGGATGGTTGTGGCACTGGGCGCACTGGATGCGGGTGCCCATGAAGACCTGGGCGGTGTTTTCGGTGAGTTTGAGGACGTCCTGCTCGATCTGGAAGTAGTTGGTGGCGGGGGAGGAGAAGGTGCCGCCCTTGGCGGAGAGGATCTCGCGGATGATGACGTTGAAGGGCACATTGCCGGCGATGCGCTCGCGGAGCCACTGGTAGTAGTTGAGCGCGGCCTTGTAGGAGACCTGCTGCGGGCCGTTGTTGAAGGTGCGGATCTGGAGCAGCTCGGCCCATTTCATCACCCACATCTCGGTGAACTCCTTGCGGGCGATGAGGGAATCGACAAGGACGTCGCGCTTGTCCGGCCGGGTGTCCGCAAGGAAGGCGGTGCGTTCCTCGACGGTGGGTGGCAGGCCGACCACGTCGAGGAAGACGCGGCGTAGGAACGACTCGTCGTCGGAGAGATCGGAGGGGACGATGCGGAGCTTGTTGAGTTTCTCGTGGACGAGCTTGTCGATGTAGTTGTTTTCCGGGACCTGTGGCCGCTGGTAGGTGGTGGATGCCGGGACGACGATCGCCTGGGAGCCCTCGGTGAAGGTGTGGAAGCGGGCTAACAGAAAGGCCTCGCCGCGGTTTTTGGAAACGGCGAGTCCGTCGCTTTTCCCGATGGCCACCGAGTTGTCGTTGGAGGTGGAGAACGTGGCGAGCGAGGTGACGTCACGATCGCTGCCGTCCGAGTAGGTGGCGCGAACGGTGAAGGGGACGCGGACGTCCTCGCCGGTCATGACGAGTTCCTTCGGCCGCACCTCGATGGAGGTGGGCTGGGCGATGCCGTCCGCATCGTAGGCGGCACCATTCCGGATCCACTCGACGAGGGTGCGGTAGGAGGCGCTGTCCGGCTGGATGAGCTTGCCGCCGGTGTGGGGCACGCTGCCGACGGCCTTGGTGACGAGCAGGGACTCCTCGGGCAGCGCGGTGTTCACGCGGCGGCCGGCCATTTCGGTGGTGAGGCGGAAGTGGTCGCCCTTGGGATCGAAGCCGTAGAGCGAGAGGTGGAATCCATCCTGTCCGCGGGCCGAGCCGTGGCAGGAGCCGGTATTGCAGCCGGAGGCGGTGAGCACGGGCATCACGTCGAGCTGGAACGAGACCTGTCTGGGTTTCTCCGCGTCCCTGACGGTGACCGGGATCTCGGTCTTGAGTCCGCGGTATTCGATCCGGAGCACGGTGGAGCCATCCTTTTTCGGCGTGAGCGTGCTGCCTTTGAGCAGGGCGATCTCCGGATCGGCGAGGGTCCATTTTGCCTGGCGGGTGACGTCGTGCGTGGACTCGTCCTTCATGCGGACGATGGCGATGGCGCGGTGGAAATCCGCGGCGCTCTCGAGGCGGATTTCCTTGGGAAAGGCCTCGATGGCGATGAGGTTGGCATCCGGCGGCGCATCCCAGCGGGGCAGTGCGGTCTTGGCGGCGGGTGCAAGCACTTCGCCGGCGGGCCAGGGCAGGCCGGCTTTGATCCATGCAGCCAGCGTTTCGATCTCGGCCGGGCTGAGCGGGTCGCCGTGTTTTTTCGGCGGCATGCGGTCGCCATCATGGGCGGGCAGCTTGGTCCGAATGAGCAGGTCCGAGGCCTCGGGATCGCCGGGTTTGACGATGGCCCCGGATTCGCCGCCGCGGATGAGGTTCTCGCGGGTATCGAGCAGGAGGTCCGCCTTGACCTTGCCGGGCGTGTGGCATTCCAGGCAGCGGGTTTCCAGAATCGCCCGCACGGCCTCGAAAGGCGGAGCCTCGCTACCGCTCAAGGCGGATGGCATGAGGATGAGGGTCAGGAACCAAGCACGGTGCATCCCGGCAGTTACGCGGGCCGGGATGCTTCCCTTGCAGCGTCCGGAAAATTACCGCTGCCGACCGGGCAAGGGCCGGACTACGAGTGGCGAGTCGGGTGTTTCCTGAACGAACCACGGGCTGTCGTGCACCGGCCAGCGGGCGTGATCCACGGCTTGGCCGTTGATCGACTCCGGTCCGTCGTAAACGCACTCCAGGCGATTCCCGCTGCGGTCGGTGTAAACTGCCGATGAGGTCGGGTTTTCGGAAAACACGAGGCGGGAGCGGGATTCGATCCGGGCGCGGAAGGCGGCCAGTCGAGCCTGTGGAGTGGCTCCCGGAAACTCGCCAACCGGAGCGGTCTCCATGGCGAGGGCCGTATTCAACCGCCTGACGCGGAACTCCGAGTCGCCGGGGCGGGGTTTCGACGAAGGGGCCTTGATGGCAGCCTGTGGGTCCCACTCGATGGGGTGGGCGGAGCGGATGGCGACCATTACCGGGCCGTAGTGCAGGAAGATCGCATCCTCGGCCCGTGAGGAGGCGAGATGCCCCCCGGGGATGAATCCCAGGGCATAGGGGTTCCTGAAGTCCGGAGGAATGCGGAACACGAAGAGCAGGGCATCGCGGTGCTGGACTTCCTGCTCATGTTTGGTGACGCCGTGGGTGTGGAGGCCGGAGGCTTGGTTTCCCGGCACGGCATTGTCATCCGCCGCCGGGTTGGTGATCCAGAGGTGGCTGCCCTTCGAAACATCCGGTTCCTCCCACATCACTCCGCAGGGGTAGCTCTGGCCCTGGAACGGGTTTTTCGCGGCCTTGGGCGAGCGGCTGAAGAGGACGTAGTCGCGGTTCACGAAATGATAGAGCGCCCAGCGGTTGATCAGGGCGCGATAGATGTAGGGCTCCGAGCGATCATTCGCGGCGAGGTGCACCTCGGGCGGCACCCGGAACTTCGAGGTCGCGGCACGCAGGGCCCACTGCTCGTGGAGGCGATCCGGAGAAACCCCGCCGAAGTAAACCCAGGCGAGCGCCGCCACGCCCCACGGCTGCTGGGTTTCCATATCGGGATACGAGCGCGGTGAAAACGTGGCGAGGTGCCCGCGCAGCCATGCCGGGGCGAACTGGGCGAGGCAGTGTCCGTAGGCCTCCGCCGCCATGCGCCGCAGTTCCGGATCCGGGGCGCATTCGGCGATGGTGAGCACGGGCAGCAGGTTTTCCGAACCGTAGGGACGCGAGGCATACTCGCCGGGGCCGCCGCGCAGGATTTCTGCTAGATTCGTCCGGATGTATTTTTCACCGGTCGGGTCCGCCGCATCGAAGCGCATCGCCTTTTCCGGAGTGAAGCCCTGATGCGTCGCCTTCACGGCCGGTGAGAGATAGAAGGGATCCGGCTTGAAGGCATCCGCGCCCCACAACGAGGTGGCGAGGTAGCGGGAAACGGCGGCCATGATCTTGTGGTTGCTGGTGCTGAGTTTCTGATAGAACGCACCTCCGGTATAGATCCTGCGGTAGCGGGCCTTGAGCGCATCGTCCATGTGCCTGCCGTGGACGATGAGGCAATCGAGGCCAGGCCATGCGATGAAGCCGGTGTTGCCCCCATAGATCCAGCGGTTCTCGCGGTTTCCCGGTTCGAGTTGATCCAGGCCCCGCGCCACCAGCCTGCGGCCTTCCTCGATCCGGCCGAGCTCGAACATGGCTCCGGCGCGCCAGAACGCGTTCTTCGCCGAGAGTTTCCCGGGCTTTGCATCGAAGTCCGCCGCCACAGCTTCCCGCATCGCCTTCGCGCGTTGTTCGAAGCCATCGTCGGCACGCACGGTGGCGAGCACGGCCGCGCCCAGCATCACGATTTGAATCCATCGTTTCATCGCAGCGGCCACTACCCCGCGGCGTTCGGGTTTCTTGCACGGTCGCGCCTCAGGAAATTCCGAGAACCCGCAGGATCAAGCCCGCGGCGGCGCAGCAGGCCAGCACGGGCACCACCCCCACCCGGAATCGTCCCATCGCAAGCCAGGCGACGGGGGCGGCCAGCGCGACGAAGGGATCGATGCCCCCGCCGGTCGGGAACAGCGCGTGGCCGGCGAACCAGATCGCCAGGTTGAGCATCACGCCGACCACGGCCGCGGTGATGGCTGTTAGAGCGGATGACAGCGCGGGCCTCCTGCCCAGGCTTTCGACATGAGGTGCCCCCAGGAAGACGAAGAGGAAACAGGGAAGAAACGTGACCCAGGTGGTGATCATCGATCCCAAGGTCGCGGACAGGAGGGGATCGAGTCCACCGGGATTCCTCCATCCGCCGACAAATCCCACGAACTGCAAGACCATGATCAGCGGGCCGGGAGTGGTCTCCGCCAACGCAAGACCGGCCATCATCTGTCCCTGATCGAGCCAGTGATAGTGGCCCACGGCCATCTGCGAGACGTAGGGAAGCACCGCATAGGCCCCGCCGAATGTGACCAGGGCCGCTTTCGAAAAAAAGCATCCCTGCTGGAAATGCACGCCATCCGGCCCACCGAGGACCAGCGCCGCAAGCACCGGAGCCCACCACAAGGAAAGGCACAATCCGGTCACTCCAAGCGCGCGTTTCCAGCCGCCACCAGGAGGAGCGGGCGCGTGGACCACGGCATCCCCGCCGTCCGCCCCTCCATGCCCGCCTCCACCGGGAAACTGCGCCGGGAAATATCTTCCGCCGATGAACCCGGTGAGCGCCGCGGCGAGAACAATCCACACGAACGAGACCCCGAGCCCGAACACCGCCAGAAAGGCGAGAAGCGCCAGCACACGGAGTGGGGTGGTCTTGAGTGCCTTCGACCCGATACGAAGAATCGCCGAAATGACAATCGCGATGACGGCCGGCATCAGCCCGTGGAAAATCCCGGCCAGCCACGGGGCCTTGCCACCCGCCATGAACAGCCAGCTCAGGAGAAAAAGAATCAACGCCGATGGCAACACGAAGAGGACACCCGCGGCGATGCCCCCCTTCGCTCCGTGAAGACGCCAGCCGAGATAGGTCGCGAGTTGCTGGGCCTCCGGGCCCGGCAGGAGCATGCAGAAGTTCAGCGCGTGCAGAAATCCCTTTTCCGACATCCAGCGGCGTTGCTCCACCAACTCCCGGTGCATGATGGCGATCTGCCCGGCCGGACCGCCAAAGCTGATCCATCCCAGACGGATCCAGAACCTCAGTGCCTCTCCGAAGCCGGGGGGGCTGATGGCTGCCGCCTGATCCTGCGGTCGGTTTTCGGAACTGTCCGCCATGGCGGAAATCCATGGTCCCGGCCGGCCTCGCAGACAAGCCCAAAGCCCGGGAGCCCCGGCGTCGTCACTTTCCGGAGACCCGCCGTGTCCACGTGGAAAAGTCCCACACTTCGCGGCGGGATCCATCGGAAATCTCCAGCGGACCTCCGGTTTTCTGATAGACCATCGGGTTGCGGAAAAGCACCGAGTCATCAAACACCAGCGGCACCCCGTCCACTTTCATCTGATCCTTGTAAGCCTCCTTGTGCGGCTGCCAGCGGAACTCCATCGTCTTTCCCGTCAGCCCCCGGTAGGTGATGGCGGGTGGATTGGAATCGATCCGCGAGACGTCGAGCCGCACGGTGGACAGAAGGGTCTCCGCAAACCGCCCGAGCTCGGCATCCACGCCCCCGCCGGCGAAAGGCGCGAGCGGGGCGGTTTCCAGCACCCAGCCGTTCTGGCGGGCATCGCACCACAGCATGTCATGGGCACCCCATTTCTTGCCCCAATGGCAGGGTTTCACGCTGCGGAAGGCCATCAGCATCGATCCATTGTGACAGAAGATCCAGCCGGCGCTTTCCACCCTCTTGAGCACGCTGCCGGTGGCGGGGAAGGGCGCATAGAGCCGGTAGTAGGGATACTTGAACTCCCGGTTGCGCACCTTCACCGATTCCGGAACGGCATAGAGTCCTAACAGAGTGCCCTCGTGCTGCATGTACTGGGCGAATCCATTCTCGCCATAGCCGAGGCGGTTCGCGCGGTTCTCCTGGAGCGCATACGGCCGCGCCGGGTTCTCCATGCACACGGCAAAGGTGGATGACGGTTTGTCGGACACCCACTTGAGCATGTGCCGCCTGGATTCCTTGTAGAGGCCGGAGGTGGGATCACCCGGTTGGTCCCACTGGCTGCACAGGCTGTACTGCGGCGTGTGCCAGGTCATCCGGTGAACCCTCGCCCTGCCCATCGCGGCGACGTGGGACCGGTGCAGGAAGGGCTTCGAGCGCGCGTTGGCCACCCGCACGATACTTTCGGGAATCTGATAGTTCCCCGGCGCGGCCATCCACACCGCATGCACGTGGCCCAGACCACCCGCGGAAACCGGGCGGGACGCGCCGAAGTAGATCCACGCGCAGGCCGCGGTGGACGCCATCGAGTCCGGCCCGGTGTCGGTGGAATACCAGTACTTCGCCCGCGAGGCGGAACCTGTGTTGTAGCCCTGGTTCCAGGTGCAGGCGATGTCGAGAAACATGGCGTCCAGAGCCATGGCCGCGCGTTTCCGCATTTCCGGATCTTTGGCGAAGTCCACAAGCATGCGCACGGCGCAGAGATTCACTCCCATGTAGATGGTCGCTCCATACTCGCTGAAGTTGCGCGTGGCGATCTCTTCAAACCCGGAGAACAGCCGTTGCCTGGTGGCCTCGCGGATGCCCGCGGCATTCAGCCCCGAGCGGTCCACCAGGTCCGGCCACTCCTCGGCCGCGAGGTAGCCGGAGGCATCCATCATCAGCTTGTAGTTCCAGGCCCCGCGGGCGTATCCGGTGAGCGCCTTGTGGTCGTTGTAAAGCGCCACGTAGTCGCGGATCTTGAGCGCCGTGGCGCGCGGCACGTGCTTTCTCCCTAACAGATAGGTATGCACCAGCGCCGCCTTGTCGAAGGGATCTAGGGGCGCGCCCGGCGGCTTGAGCCCCTTCTTGTCCGCGGCGGCCTGATAGACCTCCTGCTTGGCAATGCGGTCCTTCGCGATGGCGATCCGGTGGGATGCCGCCGCATCGAGCTTGGCGATGGCATACTCCACATCCGTGCCGAGGACGAGCCTCGCCGCATAAGCCGGTGCGGCGGCCTTCGGATAGGTTTCCTCCTGCGCTGAGGGACGGGTGCCCGCCACGTAGCGGAGCATCGACGCCGCGCGTTCGGACGCCGTCGCACCGCTGAGTCTCGGGGACTCCGCGCGCAGTCCCCCATGGGAAACCGCGGCGGCGATGAGAATCGGAATCAGGATGCTGGGACCGCGGATCATGGCCCCCATACGGAAAATGATGAAACTTCCTTTCCGGCAAGCGCCGCCCGGATCCTCATTCGAGCCAGACAGTCAGGCGGTCTCCCTCCCCGGTGAGCGCGTTTTCAAACGCCTCCCTGGCCACCCGGGCGCCACCGCTCCGATAGGCATTCGTTTCACGAATGAAGTCCAGATCGCCGCCGTTCAGGTTGACGGAAATGGGACCGCGGCCGAGCCGGTTGATGCGATAGACCACCTCGATCGGGCGGCCTGCAAAGGAAAGCGCGGCCTTCATGCCATCAAGCGCGCGGGGCACCACCGGATCGATGACCACCGCATCCGCCTCCAGACGAAGACCGAGGAAGGACTGCACGATGAGCCGCGTGCCGATGCCCGCGCCGCTGGAATACACACGCCATCCGCCTTCCAGCGGAACCGTGCCGTCCATGACCTTGCCGTAGTCCCGCTCCGCTTCATAGCGATCCGCAAAGGCGGCATCCGAGCTGGAGTAATAACAATTCACCTGACGCAAGGTGGAGGACGGAACCACATCGCGCAGGCCGATCGGGTTGATCCGGCGGAGCGCCTCGAAGAAGCCCTCCGCATCACCGAAGCGGGCCAGCGCCTCACCATACCGAATGTGGGCGTGGGTATACATGATGCCGATCTCACGGCCGAAGAAGCTGGCACTCTCGGCGCGCTGGAAAGAACGCATCGTTCCGCCGTGATAAGCCATGGGTTTGTCGAACAACCTCGCACCGTCCGGTCCCAGGAGATGCTTGCGGATGAGCGCGAGATGGGCCTCTGCTTGGCGCGGTGCAAGCATGTCGTTGACGATCGCATGGATCATCGGCAGCAGGCTGTAGTGAAGGCCCGTGTCCCGGTCGCGCGGGTGGAGCAGCAGGTCGGTCCTGCCTCCTTCGTGGAAGTAAGCCAGTCCCGCGAGCACATCGTCGTGGATCAGCACGCGCTGGAATTCCTCAAGGATATTGGCTGCCATGGCATCCAGCTCAGCGGCCCGCTCGCCGAGGCCGATGCGACGGAAGGCTTCGGCCAGAGTGACGAAGGTCTGGTGGTTGAGCGTGACGGTCCATGAGCTGCACAAGCGCTCGCGCATCTCGGAACGGGCCGGTTGAAGGGAGTCGTTCCAATCGCCATGCCCATAGGCCGCAAGGCTGGTCCCGGCGATCACCCGGCGGAGGATGAGATCGAGCGCGCGGTCCACGTGCGAGAGGATCGTTTCCGCATCAGCTTCCGAACCGCCATCGGGGTGGAAACACGGAACCCTCTCGTCGAGCAGCGCGGCATCACCCGTGGCGATGAGATACTGGGCAAGCGCAAGAACGGGCCAGTAAACGATGTCACCATGCGAATCACCGGGCCGGATGTTTCGCTCCCGCTCGAAGAACATGAACCACTGCGGCCAATCTCCGTCCGCGTTCTGTTGGCGGAAGACCCGCAGCAGCAGGTCGCGCACAGGCTCGAAGCGCCCGAGGGCGAGCCAGAGCTCGACGGGACCCTGGCAGACATCCCGGGTGCCCCATCCACCGCCGGAGTATTGCTCGAGGCCACGTGGGGAAAGGAAGTGGACCAGGGCATTGTTCACAAACCAGGGAAACACCTCGCCCAGCGCGGCCGCGGATTCCGCAAGCGGAGATGTGGACGGTGCTTCGATGACGGGCGGCGCGGCCATCGTTTCCCAAAACATCCCGTCACCTGCGGGACCGGGATTGACGAGACCTCCCTCGATCCGCAGTTCCGCGGCGAGACATGCGGAGGTGACCAGGCAGAGGAAAGGCTGACCGCGCGAAACTCCGTCCGGGTAGAGCAGGCGGTCGTCTCCCGTTTTCTCGATCACGGTTTCCGGACCGGGTTTCACCAGAAACGAGCCACCGGGAAACCTTCGGCCCACATCGCTGTCCGCAATCGCCCGCACCCGGATTCCCTCCGGAACCTCCTCGTAAAGAAGCGGAACCGTGCCGGAACCGTCGTCGCCGTGCAGCGCCACATGGTGGCTGATCAGGAAACGAAGCGGTCCTCCCTCACAAACCCGGATGGAAAGACCCAGCTCATGCCTGTCATCGGGCGCGGTGGAAACCACCTCGATCACTCCGCCCGCGTGCTGATAGATCCAGCGGCAGGTGTCCATCCGCATCTCGAAGGCCGACGGCATTCCTAACAGATCCCAGCGACCGTTCATCCAGACAAACACCCTCTGCCCGTGGCTGCGGAATAGGCCGAGATACGAGTGGCAGGTGGAGAGGAAGCGGTTGATGCTCACATGGCCCTGCGTGACCATCGAGTGGAACACGCCGTTCATCCAGACGGTGGAGGTCAGCGCCGCTTCGTCGGGAACAATCGAGCCGCCACTGCGCAGAAGGTGGCCGTGCGGACGCAGCACGATTTCCTCTTTGGCCCGCGTGACGACGTGACCGCTCTCCGCAGTGAAGAAGGAGAGCAACCGCCCGTCCTTGGTCTCCGCGTGCCTCCGTTCCATGCCGAAATGGCGGGTGAGCAGGGATTCGTCCGGATCGCCGGTTTCGAGAAACCCGCTGGATGCAAACCACGACGCCACCGGAGCCGCCTCCTCCGGCGCGGCAAACGACGGCGGAGCCGCCTCGGGAAGTGCCAGCAGCGCATCGACCACCGCAAGATCCTCACCACCCGTGGCGGATGGATGATCCGCGCTGAAGCCGACAAAGAAACCACGCACCACGGTCGCTCCCGGCGCAAGGACGAAGGGCTCGTCCTGGATGCAAACCAACGAATGCTCGTGCTGGAGACGCGTGCCCGGCAAACCGGAGGCCAGTGCCACCGGAGCCCCGCCCCTGCGGGTGGCCAGTCCATGGAACTGGAGCGCATCCGTGGCAAAGGAAACCCCGCGGCCCAGGGAGCCGACGATCGCCCATGGACAGCGCCCGCCCACCGGCTGGTTCTGGCGCGAGGCCACGACCCGGCCCGCACGCGGATGGTCCAGCGGGGTGTGGTCGACGTATTGGCTCACGTAGTATTCGTTCAATCTAACAGCACCGTAGTGGGCGAGGCCGATGTCCTGGGTATGGATCAAATCGCACTCGACGGGACGGTCGCCATGATTGGAGACCTCCACGTGCCAGAACCATGCGGTTTCGGATCGCGATGGCACGAGACGCAGCCGGAAGCCAAGCCCGCCCGCCGATCCGCTGGCCGAGAAGCCGGATTCATCGACGCGCTGGACGGCCGGTGAGCGTGGTCCGATGAGCGGAATCTCCCAAGGCCGCTCGCCGAGAACCCGCAGATGGAGATTGGCCGGGCCCCCCTCCATCTCGTTGCCGAGAAACAGATTGATCATCACGTCGGCATGATCGATGCGGCGGATGGAACCGTTGGCGTTGATCTCGAAGCTGAGGCCGGAAGGACCTGCCAGCCTCGCCGGAAACGGGGAGTTCGGCGATTTCATGGAACAGTCATGCACGCTTGATCGCGGCTTAGCAACTCAAGTCACGCAGGTCGGCATGATCCCCGGGGAGGATGGCTCCGGAGTCCCGGTGGATCTCCCAGGTGCCATCCTGGCGGATGTCCAGCATGCCATCGTAGCGAAGGCGCGCCTCGCCATTCTTGGCCAGCACGACGCAACCGATGCCCTGCTCGCTGAGCATGTCGAGTATGGTCGAGATCTGGTTTTTCGGCAGCGAACTTCCCGGGCGGTCGAGGAACACAAACGCGGGCTTTGCGAGAAAGATGCGGGCGATCGAGAACATGTGCTGCTCGCCGATGGAGAACTCGTCATCCCAGTCCTTTTCGGCATCCAGCCCTCCTGCGCGGTTGACCGCCTCATCGATGCCCAGTCGCTGCAGCACGACGCGGATCTCTCCATCCTTGGTGACCGATTCCATCCCGGTCCTCAGCAGCACATCGCGCAGCGGACCCGGCGGCAGATAGGGACGCTCCGGCAGGAACAGGATGTCCTCGAGGCCGGGACGGGTGATCCGGCCGCCACCGCAGTCCCAGACTCCGGCCGCGGCACGGAACAGGGCCACCTTGGGCGCATCGTCCGGGCAGTTGATGAGCCAGCGTTCGCCACGGAGAATCTCGGCATCCAGGTTTTCTATCAGAACCCGGTTGCCGTCCGATGAATGGAGCGTCACTGCATCAAAGCGGACGCGGTCCGGAGACTCCTCGATGAGGATCGAGCAGGGATTGGTGCGGTGGGCCTTTTCGATCGCCTCGCTGAGCAGGTGCAGCCGCGCGGTGACCGCGGTGAAAGCGGAGATCGATTGAAACTGGGTGACAATCAGCGAAAACGCCCCGAGCAGCGTGGCGAAGGCCATCGTCGACTGGGTGATCACGCCGAACTCAACCTCCCCGAAGATGAACATCGGCGCAATGAGCAGCGCGGGGATGATCTGGATGAAGTAGTTGTAGCCGGTGGTGAAGAATCCGAGATTGCGGTTGATGCGGATGAGGCGCCGGAAATTGCCGGCCAGATCATCCAGCCGTTTGCGGAGTCGCACCTTGAAGCGGCCCTCCCGGTGGGCGAGGGCGATCGATTCGGAGTTTTCCCGGACGTGGATGAGGTCGGCCCTGAAATTCGCCTCCATGTCCAGCTGGTTGTAGTTGAGCCGGATCAACGGCTTGCCCAGCCAGATGGTCATGAAGGAGCCGAACAACGCATAACCCACCGCCACGCCGAAAAGCATCGGGCTGATGCTCCAGAGCACCCCGGAAAACGAAATTGCCGTCAAGGTGCCATTGAGGATCAGCAGCATGAAGGAAAGCGTGGTGGTGGTGAAGGCCCTCACGTCTTCCGAAATGCGCTGGTCCGGGTTGGCGACTCCCGTGGCGGAATCCAGCCGGTAATAGGTGCGTTCGCTCAGATACGCCTCGGTGAGCCGCCAGGTGAGCTGCTCCCGCCACAGGATCCCCAACCGCTCTTCCGTAAACCGGTAAAGCACGGAAACCACCGTGGAGGCGATGAAGACCAAAGCGTAGAGAAATCCCTGCGAGCGGAAGCTGGCGAGATTGCGGTTCTCAATGGCGGACATGAAGTCCCGACCCACGTAGCTGTTGAGGACGTTGAGGCCGTTGAGCCCCAGCATCATCACCACAAGGGTCGCGGCGAAAACGATCGCCTTGGGACCCTGCTCGGACTGCACCAGCATCTGGAGCGCGCCGCGAAAGCGCTTCCAGGTGAGGCGGATGAGCTGTTTGCGGTCGGTGGCCATGGAGTCATTCGGGTTCAAGCACAGCCGCCGATTAATACGGAAAGCTTAAACATCTCTTGCGGGCGGGTGTGTCAGAAATCTGGGGGATTGGCAAAAAGAATCCGCCCGTGAGCCATGAATCCGATTCCCAGGTCTTGATCGAAAGGTCCGACACCGGTCCCCAAGACACAAAAACGCCCGGACATGGGTCCGGGCGTCTTGTGAAAACCAAACCGATGAAGAAGAACCTCAGCGGGAGTAGAGCTCGACGATGAGCTGCTCGTTGACGAGCGGGTCGATGTCGGAACGCTCGGGCACGCGGTTCACCGTGGCTTCGAGCTTGTCCTTGTCCACGCTGATCCAATCAACTCCGGGCATCGCCTGGGTAAGATCGGTCATGCGGATGACCAGCTGCTGCGAAGAGGGCTTGGCGCCCACCTTGATGACGTCGCCGGGCTTCACTTGATAGCTCGGAATGTCCACGCAGCGGCCGTTGACGAGAATGTGGCCGTGATTGACGATCTGACGGGCGGCCGAACGGGTGTTGCCGAAGCCTGCACGGTAGCAGACGTTGTCGAGGCGGGTTTCGAGCAACTGGAGAAGAATCACACCCGTAACGCCGCGGCGACGGGCGGCTTCCTCGTAGTAGCCGCGGAATTGCTTCTCGAGCACACCGTATTGGAAACGGAGCTTTTGTTTTTCGCCAAGGGCGACGGAGTATTCGCTCTTCTTCTTGCGGCCGGCGCGCACACCGTGCTGCCCGGGCGGGAAGTTGCGGCGCTCAAGCGCTTTGGAAGGACCGAAGAGGGAGACGCCGAAACGGCGGCTGATCTTCGCGCGGGGACCTGTATAACGTGCCATGGTGGGAGTTCGGAAAGAGTTGGATTACACGCGGCGAGCCTTCTTCGGGCGGCAACCGTTGTGAGGGATCGGCGTGACGTCGCGGATCGAGAGGATCTCAAGCCCGAGGCCCTGGACGGCGCGGACGGCGGACTCACGGCCGGAACCGGGGCCCTTGACGCGGACGTCGACCTCCTTGAGGCCGTGACCCATGGCCTGGCGGCAGGCATCCTGGGAAACCACCTGAGCGGCGTAGGCCGTGCTCTTGCGGGAACCCTTGAAGCCCATCTTGCCGGCGCTCGACCAACCGATGGCATTGCCATTGGCGTCGGTCACGCTGACCAGGGTGTTGTTGAAAGTGGCGGTCACGTGGACCACACCGCGATGGATGTTCTTGGCACCTTTCGCCTTGTGAATCTTGATTTCCTCCTCACCTCCGCCGATCTCGGCGAAAATGTCGCGCTTGGCTTCCTTCTTCGGAGCTTCGGCGGCGGGGGCTTCCACGGCGGGAACCGGGGCGCTGGCCGCTACGGGGGCGGCGTCTTTCTTGGTTTCTTCTTCGGACATGGGACGGAGTGGCTGGGATTACTTCTTCACGCCCACGGTCTTCTTCTTGCCCTTGCGGGTGCGGGCATTGGTGCGGGTGCGCTGACCACGAACGGGGAGTCCGCGCTTGTGGCGGATCCCGCGGTAGCAGTTGATGGAGGTGAGGCGCTTCAACTGGGCCTGACGCTCGCGGCGCAGGTCACCTTCGACGAGGATGCCCTCGGCTTGGATCACCTGGGCGATGCGCACAAGCTGGTCTTCGGAAAGCTGACCGGTGCGAATGTCGGGGTCGATGCCCGCATGATCGAGGATCTTGGCGGCCGTCGGGCGGCCAATGCCGAACATATACGGGAGAGACGCTTCGATGCGCTTCTCGTTGGGGATTTCAATGCCTAGAATACGGGCCATGATGTGCGTGAGTTGGCGTGGCCGCGGTGGGACAACGGAAGCCTCCGGAGTTCCCGCGGGGCGGGTGATTTAGCAGACAACCGGGGGCTGGCAAGCCGGAAATGGAAATTTTCTGGGGCCCGGCGGGAAAAAGTTCAAAAACTCTCCAACCGGACGGATGACGAAGGCCTGCGTCCCTTGATTGGTGGGGAAATGCGGCGTTTTTTCCCGGGAGTCCGAGGTTTCGCTTCTGGACAAAACAAGCGCCGCTCCTAGCTTCGCTTCAACCGCATACCATGGATCACGCACCCGACCTCACGCAGCAACTCCCGCCGGACGATGTCGCCGCCATCGACGAACTCGGCAAAACCTATCAGGCGTTCCGCGCGGAGCTCGGCAAGGTCATCATCGGCCAGGACGACGTCATCGAGCGCCTGGCCATCTGCCTCTTCGCCAGGGGCCACGCGCTCCTCATGGGGGTCCCGGGCCTCGCCAAGACCCTTCTAGTCTCATCGGTCGCGCAAACCTTCGACCTTTCGTTCAACCGCATCCAGTTCACCCCGGACCTGATGCCGGCGGACATCACCGGCACCGACATCATCCAGGAGTCGGGAGTGGGCGGTCGGCGCGAGTTCGAGTTCGTGAAAGGACCGGTCTTCGCCAACATCGTGCTGGCCGACGAAATCAACCGCGCTCCGGCCAAGACGCAATCCGCCATGCTCGAAGCCATGCAGGAAAACAAAGTGACCGTGCTTGGGCAGACCTACACGCTCCAACCCCCGTTTTTCGTGCTCGCGACCCAGAATCCCATCGAGCAAGAGGGCACCTACCCGCTTCCGGAAGCCCAGCTGGATCGATTCATGTTCCTCATCGAGGTGGACTATCCTTCGGCGGATGAAGAGAAACGCATCGCCCGCGAGACCACCGGCACGGTCCGTCACACGCTCAACCACCTGCTGGATGGCCAGAAAGTCCTCGCCTTCCAGCAGCTCGTCCGACGCGTTCCGGTGCCGGACCATTTGTATGACCACGCCGTCCGCATGGTCCGCAAAACCCGCCCCGGCCAGCCGGAATCCCCTCAGTGGGTCAAGGACACCGTCGGCTGGGGTGCAGGCCCGCGGGCCGTCCAGTACCTGATCCTCGGTGCCAAATCACGCGCCGCACTCCGCGGTGCCTACATGGCGTCAATGGAGGACTTGGAAGCCGTCGCCCCCTCCGTGCTCACCCACCGGGTGATCACCAACTTCACCGCGGAATCCCAGGGCATGACCTCCAGGAAAATCGTCGAGCGCCTGATCAAGGAAATGCGGGAGGAATGAAATACGACTTCATCGACAACGACCTGCTCTCCCGCCTCGGCTCCCTGCCGATCGAGTCGCGCGTGCCGATGATGGGCAATGTGGCCGGCAAACACCGCTCGCCCCACCGGGGATCCTCCGTCGAGTTTGCGGAATACCGGAAATACGTTCCGGGCGACGACACACGCCGGCTGGATTGGAAGGCCTTCGCCCGCTCGGACCGCTTTTACATCAAGGAATTCGAGGCCGATACCAACCTGCGCGCCTATTTCGTGGTCGACGCCTCCGGCTCCATGAACTTCGCGGGCGCAGGTGAATCCAAAATCCAATACGCCCGCCGAATCGCCGCATCGCTCGCCTATCTGCTCGTCAATCAGGGCGACGCCGCAGGTCTTTCCATCTGCACGGACAAGCTCCACCTTGAAGTCCCACCCAGCCGCCGGGCCGCCCACCTGGAACGCTTTTTCTCCACTCTGGGAAAAATCGAACCCTCCGGAGAAACCGGACTCCTCCACGCACTCCACACGATTTCGGAAAAAATCAGCCAGCGCGCCTTTGTAGTCATCCTCTCGGACCTCTTCACCGATCCCGCCCTGCTCGGTGAGGCCCTCCAGCATCTCCGCTATCGCAAACACGATATCTCGGTCTTTCACCTGATGGACCCTCTGGAAATCGGCTTCGAGTTCGACCGGCCCCACCGCTTTGTCGATCTCGAGGACGGGACCTCGATCGTCGCTGAACCCACCCTCATCGCCGACGAATACCGCAACGCACTCCGCGAGTTCCTCAGCAAGGTCCGGGCCCGTTGCCACGATGCCTCGGCCGACTACCAACTCGTTACCACGGACACCCCGCTCGAACCCCTGCTTCGCGACTTCCTCACCGCGAGACTGCCGAAATCAAAACACTGACGCGGACCCAAACAACTCCTCCCGCCCGGCCCCACCCCACCGTTCCAGCCTCACGGAATGCTTTTCCTCTCTCCCATCTTTCTCTGGTTTCTCGCCGCGGCCTGCGTGCCGGTGGCGATCCACTTGATCAATCGCCGCCGCCACAAGACCATCCAGTGGGCGGCCATGCAGTTCCTTCTCAAGGCCTCCCGTGAATCACGCGGAAAGAAAAAGCTCCGCCACATCCTGATCCTCACCTGCCGCACACTCGGCATCGCCGCCCTCGCCCTCGCCGCCGCACGCCCCATCGTCTCCGGCCTCATCGGCTGGGGCGGCGGCTCCATCGATACCGTGGTGCTCCTCCTCGACCGCTCCGCTTCCATGGAACTGAAACCCGGCGACGGACTCGATCCTCGACGCCTCAATGTGATTGCCAAGGTCCGGGAAGCCATGGCCGACCTCGGAGGCGCAAGGCTGGTGCTCATCGACAGCGCTTCCGCCAAACCCCAGGAGGTCGCCTCACCGGAGACCCTCACGGAAATTTCCGCCACTTCGGCCACCGATACGGCCGCGGACATGCCCGCCCTGCTCGCTCGTGCCGCCGAGTATCTCACCGACTCCCAAGGCCGCACCGAGATCTGGCTGGCCTCCGATCTGCAGGAATCCAACTGGCGGCCGGGAGACGAACGCTGGGCCGCCGCCAGGGCCGCCCTCTCGTCATTGCCTCGCAAACCCGCCATCCGCGTGCTCTCCCTCACCGGCACCGCCTCCGCCAACAACGCAGTCAGGTTGCTGGGCTCCAGACGTTCCGGTGACGAACTGCTTCTCGACCTCGAAGTACTCCGCGCCGGCGAAGCCCGCGGCACCGCATCCGTCCCGCTGACCACACGCCTCAACGGATCCAGCACCACCGAAACCCTCACGCTCCCCGGCCAGTCCCTCCGCTTCCAGAAACGCGTGCCACTCCCCGCTGGCAGCGAGTCCGGACATGGCTGGCTCTCCACCCCGGCCGATGGCAACCCACGCGACAGCGTCTCGTTCTTCGCCTACGGACCCGCCCGCCCGGTGAAGTCCATCGTCGTTTCTCCACCCGGTGAAAGCGCCGACTACCTCGCCCTCGCCGCCGCTCCCCCGGGCCTCGGAAATCTGGTCTCCCAACGCATCGATCCCGCACAGGCCGCCGCGGCCATCTCCCAGGACCTCGCCGCCGTCCTCTGGGCTGCCCCCTTCCCCGAAGGTGCCACCGCAGACGCCCTCCAACGCTACCTCGCTTCGGGCGGCCACGTCATCTTCTTCTCACCGGGAATCGCCGCAGACTCGACCTTCAACGACGTGAAATGGGCTCCTCCCGCCGATGCCCCCTCCGGCAAATTCTTCATCCTCAAGGATTGGAACCACAGTGACGGCCCACTCCGCGATGGCATCGACGGCACTCCCGTCGCCGCCAACCGCCTCAAGGCGATCCGCCGCCAGATCCCCATCGGAGACGCCACCCCGCTCGCCACTTGGGAAGACGGGGAACCCTTCCTCACCCGCCGCATCGTCGACCACGGCACCGCTTGGTTCATCGGCTCCATCCCCGACTACACCTGGTCCAATCTCGGAGATGCCGATGTCCTCCTGCCCGCCGTCCAACGCATCATCACCACCGGGGCCGACCGCTTCGATTCATCCTACCTCGCCACCGTCGGCTCCGAAGCCTCACGACTCCTCCCCGGAGAAACCCGGACCCGCCTCGACGACCACGGCACTCCTGACCCCGCGAACGCCGACTTCGAGGCCGGCACCTTCCGGCTTGGAGATCGCCTCGTCGCCCTCAACCGCCCGTCCGCGGAAGACGCCCCGGAAATCCTCAGCCGCGAGGCACTCGATGCCGCACTCGATGGCACCGGCTACACCCTGCTCGATCAGGCAGGCCAGGCCGAGGACTCCTCTCTCTCAAAGGACGTCTGGCGCGCCTTCCTCGTCGCCATGCTGTTCTTCCTGATTGCCGAGGCCCTTCTCTGCCTTCCCAAACGCCCCACTCTCGAACCCGCAAGCCCATCCGCCACGCTGAAATCAAGGGCCTGATCCTTCCCGTTCTCCGACCTCCCATTCGTTCTCCAACCGGTGCTCCACCTTTCTCCCACCCCCGTCACTCTCTGGATCGGCATCCTCGCCCTGATCCTCGTGGCCGCGCTTTCCTTCCTCTCCTGGAAACGATCCGCCCACCGCGGCCGCACCGCCATCTTGGAAGGTCTCCGCTTGGTCGCCACACTCGCCGTGGTCATCCTCCTCTGGCAACCGGAATGGCGCACCGTCATCCATCCGGATTCCAAACCGGAAATCGCCATCCTTTGGGACGACTCCAAATCGATGAGCACCATCGATGCCGCACTGCCTGCCAGCCTCGCCCCCAAAGCCGACATCGTTTCCCGGTCCGAATGGGTCAAACGCGCGCTCTCCTCCGATCTCTGGAAACCTCTCGCCGCGGATGGTGCCAACGAAATCACCACCACCCCCTTCGCCACACCCGCTCCCGACAACTCGGCCCTCTCCGGAACCGACCTCAACCAGCCACTTTCCGATCTGCTCGACAAACAAAGCAACCTCCGCGCCGTCGTCATGCTCTCCGATGGCGACTACAACCTCGGCGAGCCGCCCGTGGTCGCCGCCCAGAAACTCCGCCTACGCGGCGTCCCGCTTTTCCCCATCCCGGTCGGCAGCCAAAGCCGCCTGCCCGACCTCGACCTCCGCTCGGTCTCCGCGCCCGCTTACGGCATCGTCGGTGAAAACGTCCAAATCCCCTTCACCATCCGCTCTTCGCTCGACCGTCAGGTGCGCACCCTCGTCCGCCTCCGCGACGAAGCAGGACGCGAGCACACCAAGGACATCGTCCTCCCACCCAACTCCGAAACCTACGAGTCCATCCTCTGGCGCCTCGAAAAGGAAGGATCCTCCACCCTCGAACTCTCCATCCCCGTCGCCGATGGAGAACGCATTCCCTCGAACAATACCCGCAAGTTCACCATCGCCGGAAAACCTGAGAAAATCCGCGTCCTCGTCATCGAAAGCAGGCCGCGCTGGGAATACCGCTTCCTCCGCAACGCCCTCTCCCGCGATCCCGGCGTCGAGCTTTCCTGTCTCCTCTTCCACCCCGAACTCGGCCCCGGCGCAGGCAAGGACTACATCGAGAAGTTCCCGGACAAACTCGAAGAGCTCGCCAAATACGATGTCATTTTCCTCGGCGACGTCGGCGTCGGGGACAACCAACTCACCAAAGAGCAGTGCGATCTCATCCGCGGACTCGTTGAAAACCAGGCCTCCGGAGTGGTCTTCCTGCCAGGCTCCCAAGGCCGCCAGTTCTCCCTGCTGGACACCGGACTTTCCGACCTCATGCCCGTCATCCTCGACGAAGACCACCGCAACGGCATGCCGGAATCGATCGCCGCCCCTCTCACCCTGACCACCGAGGGCCGGTCCTCACTCCTCACCATGCTCGGTGACAACGAAGAGGAGAATCCCGCCATCTGGCGCAGGCTTCCCGGATTCTACTGGCACGCTCCCGTCATCAAGGCCAAGGCCGGCACCGAGGTCCTCGCCACCCACGGCAACCGTCGAGGAAAATTCGGCCCCATCCCGCTCCTCGTCACCAAACCCGCAGGCAACGGCAAAGTGCTCTTCATGGGCATCGATTCCGCATGGCGCTGGCGCCGCGGCGTCGAGGACCTCTACCACTACCGATTCTGGGGCCAGGTTGCACGTTGGATGTCTTATCAGCGCAACATGGCCGCTGGCCAACGCGTCCGGCTCTTCTTCACCCCGGAACGCCCGGAACCCGGGGCCACCGTCACCCTCAACGCAAACGCCTTCGACCCCAACGGCGCTCCCATGGAAAAAGGAAGCGTCGCCGTCGACCTCACCGCTCCTGATGGCCGCACCCAGCGCATCGAACTCCAGAAAAACGACTCCGCTTGGGGGGCCTTCGGCGGACGCTTCAAAATCGACCTCCCCGGCGCATGGAAAATCCGGGCCACCGCCAGCGGTGCCGAAGACAAACCACTCGAAACCACCCTCCTCGCCCAAGGCACCGAAATCGAGAAAACCGGCCAACCCTCCCGCCCCGAAGTCCTCGAGGAATTGGCCCGCGTCTCCCGCGGCCGCATCATCCAACCCGATCAGCTCGGCGAGCTCGTCAAGGAAATCACCGCTCTCCCCGAGCCCCGCCCTCTCGAAACCCGCATCCCCCTCTGGTCCCACTGGGCAACCCTTGCCGCTCTCATCTCCCTCCTCGCCGTCTTCTGGACCGGCCGCAAACTCAACGGCACCTTCTGACGAACCCTCCTCACCACCACTCCCGGAACATTGCGTATCTTACATACATAGTGACAGACAACTTGTAGGGATTCCTCTTGCCACGGGGCGCGGGGCATGCAGGATGGGGGCATGAGGCGGGCGCGCTGGTTGGCACCTTGGAAGGATTCGCGGGTCAAACCGG
>JAIXOR010000037.1 GCA_027486655.1 Verrucomicrobiaceae bacterium
GGCACGCAGCTTTTTGATGATCTCCTCGGGAGTGTGTCGTTTTCTTTTCATGGGAGTCGGTGGCGCTCACGCGCCGGGACTCTCATAACCCATGGATCAGTTCTTGGGGAGCATTCCACGAGGCCTTCCTGTTGGCAGTGGCGGTTGGTTGAACATCACAGAAAAATTCGCCAAGGCAAAAAGCTACTGCGCACGTCCTTTCGAAATCAGCCACGAAGGCACGCGTAAGACTGAAATTCCAATCAGTGGTGAATGGATAGGGACGTATCGAAATGGTTCCGTGCCGCCTGAACGCCGCCAAGTTGACCTAATTTGTGGAGATTCGACCCTGCTCGCAGGAAACAAGGCTTATGATGGGATTTTTACCGATCCTCCTTATTTTGGGAATGTTCAGTATGCCGAACTAATGGATTTCTGCTATGTCTGGTTACGAAAACTAGCTGGAGGAGAACACCCAGAGTTTGTCGGATTAACAACGCGAAACCCTGGTGAACTCACAGGGAACATCAATATGGGACGCGACCTTGCCCACTTCACGGAAGGTATATCTAATACTTTCAGTCGGGCTGTCGCACGCCTCAAATCCGGGTCTCCATTGGCATTCACATACCATCACAACAAGCTAGACGCCTATGTGCCGCTAGCGGTTGCGATTCTTGACTCAGGTCTGGTTTGCTCAGCGTCTCTTCCTTGTCCTGCGGAAATGGGTGCCTCCATTCACATCAATGGCACTGGATCCTCCGTCATCGATACGGTCTTTGTTTGCCGCAGTACAGGACGCACTCCACGCAAATGGATCGTCGATACACCGGAGGGCGTCGCAACGATTATTCGTGCAGAAATGGACGCTCTGTCGCTTGGAGGGCTTAATGCCACACAAGGTGACATCCGCTGCATCGCACACGGGCACCTCACCCGCCTGGCGATATGGAACCTTCGTCAAAGTTGGGATCCGAAAGCCCCAGTATCAGTCCGCATGGATGCAATCCGGGAATGGTTCTCCGCATTTGGCGGTTTGGAAGCCGTCTTGAATGCCATGCATTCCAATTTTTCCCAAGCTCCACCTCGTCAGGATTGGATGATGACAGCTATGGTCCAAGAATCCCCAGAAATTCATGATGAAATATCCTTTTGAAGCAACCTTGGCCGAAGTGCTCGCTGCGCCGGAATCGTTCGTGGACGCGATTTTCTCCAGCCTTGCTTCCGAGTTTCTGGTCATGCCCAAGGGAGAAGGCTTTCTGGAATACTCAGTCTTTGCAACAGGATACGAGCAACTCAAGAAAGTCACTGATGGTTTTCAATACTTCAACGATAGGAGGGTTTTGGAAGCCGTTCTCGCCAGTCCGGTGATCTTGATCGTGCTCCGGACTATGCTAGGATTCACTCCTCCTGAATGGGCCTATCTGGCTTCTAGTCGCAAGGGTGTAGACGTCCCCCAAGGCGCAGCACGTACCCTTGATCGCGACATCCGCATGCACCCTGATCGGGCATTGAGACCGGGGGTGACAACTCTCGGCCGAATTCGAGCTCTGGTGGAAACCGCATGTGAGCTACTTCAAGAAGGTTGCCCAGTAGTGGCTCCAGACAAACTCCATCGATTCAACAAAGCAGACAGCTTAGAAGGCATTACTTCCGTCCAGCAACTTGCTAACCTTGGATCGCCATACGCCATGCTGCTCTATGAGCGATTTCTTGGGCGTCCGTTCGCTGGGCACCGCGATTCCGTCAGCGAACTTGTTGGTGATGGGCTTGAATCTGCCATCGAAGAAGAGTTGACCCAAGCGGGAATCACCTTTCGGAAAACAAAACGGGCGGAAAGAATTGTCGGATTCGACCAAGCCCCTGACTTTATTATTCCCGACGAATTTGATCCAAGAGTAATCATTGAGGCAAAGCTTACTGAGGACGACGGTACAGCCCGTGATAAGGCAACACGAGTTATTCGCCTATGTCAAATGGCGGACGAACGCATGCGTGCGGGGAAACAAACCTACGAAGTCATCGCCTGTCTTGCAGGACGAGGCTTCGGCGTTCGCCGCGAAGACATGCGCCAGATGATTGTGAATACCAAGGGAAAAATATTCACCCCAAAAACACTCAGTCACCTGATCGATTGTTCAGGACTGGCTGAGTTTCGAACCAAGAGACCATCCCCATAAGTAGCCAAACTTCTGTAGAATTGAGATCAAGGATGGTCTGCTGCCAAACCTCTCAACAATATCATGAATCCGCTAGGAACCCTCGAATCCGTCCACATCCGCGAAGGCTGGCAAGGAGAGGCTTTGGCCATGGCGTTTGAGCCGTTGGGGCCCGACCGACAACGCATCGAATTCCTCTTCGCCCTCTACGAGCAGTTCACCGCCCCGCTGGCTGCTGAAGAGAAATTGACGAAGCGTGAAGGTCGTCAAAAATTGTGAGCGCGAGAAGAACAAAACGATCAACGTCAAGCGCCTTGAAAAGAAGGCTAGGACTGGTCACTGGCTTCTTTTACCGAGACGTAACCGATCCTCCGCCTGCGTATCTATATCACTACACTGATCAGAACGGAGTTATGGGAATATTAAATTCCCGAGAGTTTTGGGCGACGAACGCCGCTTTCTTGAACGACTCGGAAGAACTCAAACACGCACACGGAATGCTCTTAGCTCAAATTGAGGCAAGAGAGTTAAAAAATACTCGAAATCGAGTATTACTGGACAAGCTGAGACGTTTAAAATCAGCCGTCAAAGAAACTGTCAGATTGACAAAAACATATGTGGTTTGTTTTTCCAAAAAATATGACGATTTAAACCAGTGGCGATCGTATTCAGGATCTTCAAACGGTTACATTATTGGACTCAAAGCATCCGTGCTTGAGAGAGAGTTGTCCCAGAATAGACAATGGAGCTTGGTTGAGTGCCGATATTCAAAATCTCAACAAGAATCTGTTATCAACGATCTTCTTGATCAATTCGAAGAGGCTCTTGACGGTGTTTTTCCACGGTTTGGGAAAGGACAGATCAATGAAGGTCTGCCTCAGCGAGTGGCGGATGAGTTCGCTGCTATTTTTGTGCGTCGTGTTGCCCCGTCATTTAAGAATCCGGCCTTCATGGAAGAACAGGAATGGAGAATCGTATTGACGGAGGGTCGTCTTGCTCCTAATTCGCTGGTCAAATTTAGATCTGGAAAATCGGCCATAACACCATACGTCCCGTTCAAAGTCAGAAATTGGCAGCTGTTCTACCATGAAATTATCAATCCGTTTGAAAAGAACGATGATCCGTTTGAAAAAGTAGAGCTATTGTCCACCTTGATGATCAGACCGCACATCAATGATGATTTTGTGGTTGATGGTTTCAAGGAGTTTGTAGAATCCATTGGAATCCCTGGCGAGTTGGTGACCAAGTCGAGTCTTCCATTCAGGAGTTACTGAATGGAAGCGTTGCCAATTTTGGATCAAGCCACCGTTCTCATACTCGACTGGTCTGCACGTCATAACGGATTTCGCATAGGGATGCCAAGGCGGCATCAATCACCTGCCACGCCGATTCAAGGAAGGCGAGGCGGGCAGTCGTGCTCTCGGTGGAGAATGGCATGACGCGATGCCGTGCCAGTTCCTCCAGGTGCCTCCGGGCGAACGGGTAGGTCTTCGCGGCTTCCGGTCCACCGGCGGCGATGCCGACATACTCGGTCGCGGCAGCGATAGCCGCCTGCAGTTGTTCCCTGACTGCGAACAGTCCCTGCCGAAGCTCGCTTTCCATTTGGGCCTGCCGGATGCGGTGAGTCATGGGATAGCCGATGGCAGTTTGCTCTTCCCTGAGACGAGCCGCATCGAGACGGCAGGAACACCGCGCCATGATGCCGGGAAGCTCATCGGCGCGGGCGAGAGTGATGGCCAGCGTTTGAAGTTGGCCAGGAATCAAGGTGAGGCGTTCCACTGTTTGGCGGAACGCTTCAATGCGGGTGTCCGTGTCCATGGCGGCGGTTGGTTCAGCCTTTGGTAAATGCTTTGCGGAATGCCGCGCAGGCGGCGACGTGGCGCTTCCGCTCCTCGTGGACTTCGGGAAGACGGGCAAGAAGGGCGTCCGTGATGTCCAAGGCTTTCCGGATTCCTTTGGCGGGACCGTAAGGATCGCCGCTGACAACTCCGACCGAGTGAAATGCTTCGCGGAGCATCTTCAGCAGTTCTTCCACGAGGACGGCGGGGGTGAGTGCCTTGAGAACTACTTGGTTGGCAGCATCCCGCTTGAAGTTTTCTTCCTCAGGTTGAAGGGACTCTAGCAGGTCGCGGAAAGGCTGGGTGGCGGCAGTCGAGAGGTCATTAAGCATCGGGTCGATGGCACTCATAATCTCAAAGTGCGCGAATTCAGCCTCCTTCACGATGGCGTCCAACTCGCCACGCAAGCGGGACTCGCGCAGTCTTTTCACGGTGACGATTTCCTCGGCGCGCCTCAGAGCGGCGATGAGTTGGAGAGCCTTCGCATCGTCACTGCAATCGGTGATTTGAGCCTTGATCGAGTCCAGCTCACAGATGGCGGCATCGAGGGTGGCAAGTTCGGCATGGAGCGCTCCGGCCTTTTGAACGAGGGAACGGAACGCATCGAGTTTGGTAGTGGTATGGTCATCCATACCAACTGTGCAGTGTCAACGATTCGTCGGTTTTTTCTGCTATGCCCCGGAATGCGGCACCATCGCCGGTGACGGCTCGCCCCGCCCGTCACGTGTCAGGACAGGGCGAGCGCCGTTCATGCCGGTGAGAGCCGCCGCGACGGCCAGCGCCCCCTTGCGGTAGAGCGTGACGGCGAGCAGGTCACCATTCACGAACACCGCCCAATGACGGTGGAAAATCCGTCCGGCTTCCGGTATTTGGCGACCTCAATTTTCATTTCCGCCATCCCTCCCGGCGTGCGCGGGTTTTCACGGAATTCTGTGACAGCCCGAAGTGTTCGGCGGTCTTGCGAATGCAGCGGCATTCCTCCCAATAGGCGCGGGCCTGTGCCCAAAGGTCGTCGCCGAAACCGGGATTGCCGGGTCTGCCATCGCTGGCGACGGGTGCGGGACTGGCGAGCGGTGCCTCTGGTTCCGGTTCGACCGGCGTTTCCTTGATCGGCAGCGGCGGCGCGGGAAGATCCCCGCCGAGGATTTCGGCAACGATTTCGCGGATCAGCGGCACCGGAATTTCCGTAATGGTGAAAACCAGTCCGTTCAGGTTCCTGCGGCCGATCTGTTCCTTGAGGAACTTTATCGCGGTGGCACGGGTGCGGCCCAGGTGGCGGCCTTCGAAGAGCGTGGTGTCTTTCTCCTCGCATACGATCCAATAGAGTTTGTTCATGGCTTGTGGTGGTTTGATGTTAGATGGACTCTCTTGTCCATCGTGAGGTCTAACCCGTTACCACCACCGATCCATGTTTTTCGTTGGCTTTCTGTCGCCGCTCCCGAGCACTATCGGTGGAAATGGCTGTACTTATTCCAGTAGCCTCGCCTCGGCGGCTCCGGAGGCGGCGGCGAGTAGTATGGTACATGATGCTGCGGGACGGGCTTCTCCTCCTTCACTTTCGATGGCTTCTCGAAAGGACAGACCACCTTGCAGTCTTCGATGTGCCAGGGCCGGTCACGTTTGGTGATTTTGATCGAGAGGCTGCGTTTCGGACCCAATCCAAGATCCCTCAACAAGAAGCTATCATGCTGTCGGACGATGGACTGCATCTTGGGCGTTCTGACGATCTCCTTGAGCCTCTCCCGCTGAGCTTCATCGCCGCGCTCGTAAATCACCCAAAACAGCCGCGCCAGAGCCTGCGGTTCGTGAACTTTGGAAAACGAACGCCGCAGACTGCGGATGTCATAATCCTCCTTGGTGACGAGGAAAGGCAAGCCCAAGTGGGCAAAGTATTCGCAGGCCTTCAACTGAATCGCCTGTCGGCGCTTTTGTTCCCATTCATTGCACCAACCGTCGAGATGCTTCAAAATCGAAGTGGTAAATTCAGCGGCTTTTTCGGGATGCGCCAGTAGGATTTCCTCGGGATTTTTTCTCCAGTGCCAGATTTCCGCCAGGCGTTCAGGGCTCAACCACCCAGCGGTTTGCAGGAACCTCAGCCAGATTTCGTCGGTTAGTTCGATCTTGAGCGCCTTCAGCATGTCCCTCGTTTTGTCGTCGAGTCGCACGCTGTCCAAGACGGAACTCAAGTATGGATCATCGTCGTCTGTGTCGTAAGGGTCTTGGGGGAACTCTACCAGTGGATCCACTCCCGCCCAAGTCAGCAGGGCCGCGGCCCGGATCTTTCCCTCTTCAACTGCTTCTTTCAGCGCAAGAAGCCCTTCCTTCTCCAAGTCCGGGTAATCGGCTCGCAGCTCCCGGAAGAGACGGAGCAGATGCTTGGAGTGTCCGGTTGCGGAAAGGGCATCGGCAAATCCATCCGGACCTCTCACGCTGAGGCCGAGTTTCAGGGCAGCATAAATCAACTCATCGTCATGTGTCTTGAAGACGCTGTATGCGGAGGCACGTCCAAGCGGTAAACTTTGAGTCAGAAAATACTTCGCAATTTCATAGGCTGCCGCATTGCCGTCCCACAGCGCAGTTGAAACCAATGAATCGGCCTCCCACTGACGCTGCCAGCATTTCTCCCACAAGAACCGGACCATGCTGTGATTTCCACACTTGATGGCCTCACGAATTGGGGAGTCTGTATTTCTGTGGCGTTCGGATTCTGGAATCAGAGTCGGCAGACCTGAGGCTACCCAATCCATCAGTTCAAAGAGGCGACCAAGTCGGACGTGCCGCAAGATTTCGGCGTGTTGTTCGGCGCTGCATGAAGGGGTTTCCGGCGAGGCGATCATGGATTAATTACAAATATCCAACTTATTGAAACAAGGGCAAAACGTCGCCCCTGCACTCGACTGCTATCGTCATACAGCGGTGGGAAGTGAACTGGCAAAAAATGGGAAGCCTTCCCGCATTCCGCAGGGTGAGAATGCATGCGTTTTCCTTGATTTCATGCCGGTTTCCCGGTCTTGCGGCTCGTCCGTTATGTGGGAAACGCAAAACTAAAATTTCACGGGAAATGGACGAGGGTCGGGAAGTCCCGGCCATGAAGCGGGCTTGCAAGGAGACTCCTGATTGCTGGTTCCATCAAAGTTCCGCATGGGTTTCAGCGATGGAACTTGGAACTCGCGTGGATCGAGTCCCTGTCTTCCCTGCGGAACTTCGGATCTCAGGTGTCCGTGTGCATCGAGTTCCGCATGGGTTCCTCCCCTGGAACTCGGAAATCGGAGTCGGCTGACTCAGGTCTGTGGTCTTTGATTTTTCAATGCTTTCATCTTCTAGTTCCTAGTTCCCCCTTATAGAGGGGGGAACTAGGAACTTGATGAGATGTCGAGTTCGGAACTCGATGGAACTTTTTAGGAACTTGGAACTTGGAGCTCAAAAGTCATGATCCTGAGTCGATCATGCGGATCTTTTGACCAGCCGGTAGGTGCATTTTCCCCGGATGTTGAAGACGTGTTTCTTGCCATCCTTGGAACGGATGATGCTGCCTTCCTACTCAAGCAACTCGATGGCACGATCCACCATCTGCGATTTCCCGAGCTTCCGCAGGTCGGTCTTGGTCGCCTGTTTGCACTCGTCCATGAGTTCCATGATCTTCGCCATGGTCCTGAGTGGCTTGAGCGATGACGTCTGGTCATCCGGAACACGGAACGAAACGATGGTCCGGTTATCTGCGGCGGGCATGAAATGAATCTGGGCCACTGGTCTGCCCTTCACGCCGACACCTCCGTTGCGGTCCTTGGCGACCGTGAGCAAGACCGAGCCGGCCTGCCCAGGCGAGTAGGCATCAACCAGAGTGAGCGCGTAGGAAACGCCGTCGTAGCGGCCCATCTTCGCGCCAGAGCCACGAGACCAAAGTCCACGGTCCTCCCAGCTTTTGGTCACGTGATCGGAAATCAGGACAGCGGCACCGGCTTTCTCGGCAAATGGCCTGACCTGCTGTTTGATGAAGTTGAGAACCTCTTCGGCCTTATCCTCGTTCAGGCCTGCGGCAGCCATGCACTCGGCCATGCCGTCGATCACCACCAGCGTCGGCTTGTGAAGCATCGCCCAGCGTTGCGTGAGTAGGATTTCGTCTGGAGCCGAATCGTTGAGATACTGACATCGGTGGATCAGGTCTTCGGGATCGGCACCGAGTTGAAGCGAACGCCGGGTGAACCCCGCAGGAACATCCTCCGGGTCGATGTAGAGCACGGTCCCGCCGGATTTCATGACCGCATTGCTCATGGCGATGGCGACGTTGCTTTTGCCGGTTCCTGGTTCCCCGTGGATTTCGTTGATGCGACCCGCATACAGCATCCCGGTGCCGACGCCCACATCCGCCACGGTCGGAAGCTCCGGCTGGCAGCCATTCTCGATGAACTCCCGCAGGTCGATGAACTTGGGCATGCCCGACCTGCGTTTCGCTGGCGCGGCGGTTGGTTCAGATGATTGGTATGTGGGCATCGAATGAAATCAGGGGTGTGGGTCGCATCGGAAATCCGACGAATCGTTGACACCGCCCGCATTCATGGACGGCCTCTTGTCTAACCGGGTTTGAGTGTTCGTCTTCGATTGGTCATCACTGGCGGCGGAGGGATTCCGGTCCTTCCGCCGCTTTCGTTTCACCCATGATCGCTTGGCTGCCTCACGCTGGATGTCGCGACGAATCTTGTCTTTGAGTGGGTAGCCATACCGGATGGCGAGGCGCTTGACCTGTCTGCTGATCGCCTGCCGCGTGCAGCCAAGTTCCTTGGCGCATGCCTCCATCGACCGTGTTTGCTGGTTCAAGAGGAATGACCACGCCACCTGGATGATGAACGGATCGCCATGCAGGAAGCTGCCACCGATCAGCTCAATAATGGTAATCACATCGGGTGTGCGCCTGGGAGGAGGGTCGTCGTCAGGCTCAAGAATGTCCACCGGATGGGTCTGATCCACCGCCACCGGACGTCCGTCATTTCCAAACCAAGTCATTGTCGTTTCTTTCGTGTGTTAGAGTTACTTGCCGCCACGAGTCGCCTTGGCTTTGCGTGCCGCCGTGTCGGCTTCCAGCAGGATCGCGTATTCCGCCTCGAAGGTGGCGCGTATCTGCTTCGCCTCCGCACGGGAAGCTGCGATGCCATCGATCATCTCGCCGAGCATCCGTTTGAGAACATGGTAAGCAGCACCTTTTTTTCCGTGCCGTTCAGCAGCACGCAGGGCAGCGCGGACCTTGAGCAGACGGCCATCGTCCATGCGTTCGAAAACCGGATTCAAGGGACCGGTTAGATTCTTTGCTGAACGCGCCTCGAAATCCTCGCGTGTCATGGGAACCTGGTCGCCGGTCGCCAGGTCAAGCCTCGTTGGGCACATGTCCTTGCCCTCGCCCAGCATCCAATCGGCATCCACTCCGGTGACGTAAGCGATGCGTTCGATATTGTGATTGGAAATGGTGTCATAACCCGCTTCCACGCGCTTCAGAAAGCCGTGGGACATCCCCACCATTGAAGCGAATTCGCGGGCATTGAGACCAAGGACGGAGCGCAACTGGCCGATGCGCGTGGCGGTATTGATTGGTCGAGGCATGGACGTAGGTTAGGGCGGACTATCCTACGTGCAAGCGGGAATTTCACTCCCTGTGTTTTTTTCGCCTGTGGGGCATCACGCGGCATCCGGTCTCCTGCGGATCCTGAGACGCCATTCCGCAGGCGGCCAGACTTCGGGCGGCATGATCGAGAACCATGCTTTCGCGTCATCGCCGGTCACAACCTCCCGGTAGTGGCGGAAGATCATGCGCGGGGAGTTGCCGGCCTCAAGGGCGGTCCGGGGCACGTCGCCGGTCTCTGCCACCCGATAGCTGATGAACGAGTGTCTGAGTCCATTCTGACGCCATCCACCGTGAATCCGCGCTTTCACGGCGACATCCCCCATCGCCCCGGACGAGTCGGAAATCGGGACGATGGGACCAGTCGCCTCGCGCCATGGTGCCAGCCATGCTTTCAGGTTATCGGTGAGCGGAACGAGACGCCGTGCGGCCGTCTTGGCCTTCTTGCCCGCGATCTCGATGTGGCCGCGCTCCCACTTGATGTCCTCCCATTCCAGACGGTGGATTTCCGCTGAGCGGATGCCGGCAAAGGCACCGATGGCCAAGAGCGGCAGGATGCGGGCGTGGGCGGTGAGAAGCAGGCGGCCCATTTCTTCCGGCGTGAAGATCTGGATTTCGGTCTCATGTTCCTTGAACGTCTCGCTTTGCTCGGCGGCGGTTTTCCGGTCGGGATGCAGATACCCCTGGCGCTTGGCGAAACCGAACATGGTGACGATGTTGCGGCGGATGCCGTTCCTGCTCACCGGTCCGAGGGTCTTGAGTCCGTTCAGGTAGCCATTGATATTGGCGACCGTGACATCGGCGATTTCTCCGCTGACTTTTGCGGTGAAGCCTTTGAGGTGGAGCTTGGCGTTGCGGACGTAGGCATCACTCACACCCTTGCAGCGGAGTGATTCAACGAATTCGTCGGCAACCTGGGCCACCGTGCGAGACGGGAAGAGGTCGGTGCGATTGGCGGCATAGAACCGGACGGCATCGGCCAGCGGAATTGGTCCCGCCGTCTTGCGTGCGCTGGCCCATTCCTCGACGGCGGCGACCAGTTCCACGCCATACTTTCGCACCACGCCCTCGCAGTGGCGAAGGATCTCAATGTCGCGGCGTGTTACCTCGTCGCCGAGGGACCAGCCGTTGGTGAGTCTCACGCTGATTTGCTGGGCGACCATCTTCGCCTCGTCCATGCAGGCGAAGCATCGCGTGCGGCGACGACCGCCTTCCTTCCAGCAGACGGTGTTCTGTGGGTAGCCGTTTTTCCGGATGATCGGGTAGATACGGACCGTGGCGGCACCCCTGCCGATAATCACGGTCCCCTTGGTTTTGCGACGCTTCTTCGGTTCCATCAACGATGGCTCCGAAGTCAATGATTTGCTTGATTTCTTGTCGAAAATCGCATCTCGGGCTGCTGTGAGCAGGTCCAATAGTGCTGATACGGAGTCACTTGCAGGATTACTCCTGACATCTCCGCCAGCTCGCGCGCCTCCCGCGCCCACGGCCATCTCGCGCCAGTCAGGTTTCCCTTGCCGAAACACCTGAACTCACATCGGTGCCCCCCCGCAAGCCGGCGACCTCCAACACCAGGTTCCCGTGCCAAAGCCGACCACCCCTCGTGGCCGCCAGACCTCGGTCCCGCCTCACTCCCCCTCCCCACTTTCCTCCGCGTTGCGACTCTTTTTGTCTGCTACTCTTTTTGTCTGTCCCTATGTTGGATCTTCACAACTCATATTGTCTGTCCCTATGTGTGCTTGAGCATACAGATTATTGATGCGGCCGCATCGATAATCCGTACGGGCGAGAGTGGGCTTGGGCGCTTGGGTTAAGCGAGCAACCGGAGGGAACCCCGGCACCCCGGCACCCCGGCACCCCGGCACCCCGGCACCCCGGCACCCCGGCACCCCGGCATGGCGGCCGGGGGAAGGTGAGGTTACAGGTCGTAAACCCTTGCGGCGTTGGCGGCGAGGATGGCGGCCTGCTCGTCGTCGGAGAGGCCGGAAACATAGCCTCGGACGGTCTCCGCCCACTCTTTTTGTCTGTCCCTATGTTTGATCTTCATGAATGCAGGACGGAACCGTCAGCGCCTCAGACACGGAGATTTCGCGAATCGAGCGTACGGATTATTGATGCGGCCGCATCGATAATCAGTACGGGCGAGAGTGGGCTTGGGCGCTTGGGTTAAGCGAGCAACCGGAGGGAACCCCGGCACCCCGGCATGGCGGCCGGGGGAAGGTGGGGTTACAGGTCGTAAACCCTTGCGGCGTTGGCGGCGAGGATGGCGGCCTGCTCGTCGTCGGAGAGGTCGGAAACATAGCCTCGGACGGTCTCCGCCCATTTCTGATAGGAATCGATGCGAAGCAGGCAGACGGGCCAGTCGGTGCCGAACATCACGCGGTCCGCGCCGAAGAGTTCGAGGGTGGTCTCGAAGTAGGCGCGCAGGGTGGCTTCATCGATTTCCGGATCGAGCACCTCGGTGACCATGCCTGAGACTTTGACGCCGAGGATGTGATCGCGTTTCGCGAGTTCGCTCATGCCTGCCTTCCACACAGGATCCACGCTGCCCTTGCGGATCTCCGGCTTGGCGATGTGGTCGATGATGATACCAAGGTCCGGCTGGCGGTCCACGAGCTGGATGGCTGCGGGGAGCTGGCGTTGGAACAGAAGAAGATCGTAGCGGAGATCGAGGTCCGGCAGAAGGGCGAGGCCGCGGTGGAAATCATCCCGGGTGAAGTATTCGTCGGCCTCGCCCTGGAGCACGTGGCGGACGCCTTTGAACTTCTCATGGGCGGCGAGACGGCCGAGCACGCCCGCCACATCGGGATCGACCAGCGGCACCCAGCCGACCACTCCGAGGATCAGCTCGGTGGAATCCGCAAGGGAGAGCAGCCAATCGCTTTCCTCGACCGTCTGGCGGGCCTGCACCACCACCGTGCCCTCGACTCCGGCCGTTTTGGCGGCCGCTTCGAGATCCGGCACCAGGAAATCACGGACGATGGGTGAGCCGGGCGGGATCCAGCCGTAGTCCTCGTCCGTGTATTTCCAGAGGTGGTGGTGGGCGTCGATCATGATCTCACAGGAACAGGGGCTTCATGTGGCGCTCCAGCAGGTTGCCGGTGACGTTTTTGGAAACGACCTCGCGGTTCTCGACGAGGGCGTTGAGGTAGGTGTCGCCGAGTTGGGCGGCCACCTTGAAGCCGACGTGCAGAAGCTGGCGGAGGTCCGCGTTGTAGCCGGGGTTTGCCTGGTCGTGGCGCAGGGCGGAGGTGAACTGCTCGCTGGTCCAGCCGTTGACTTCCTCGGCAGTCGGGAGTTTCTCATCGCGGATGTCGATGACGGTCGCGTAGGGCTCGCAGAGGGCGGCCTTCTTCTCCAGGGACTTCGCGTAGATCTGCTTGGCAAGGTCGAGTCCGCTGCCGCCGGCTTCGGCCAGGCCGATGATTTCCTCCAGCCAGTTGGTGCCCGCGGTTTTCACGTGGAGCCCGGCACCGGTGCGGCGGAGCGCCTGCTTGATGATCGGATAGATCGAGAACTTGTCGGACCCGGAATGGACCGAAAGCTTCAGTGTGGCAGGCAGGCCGTAGGTTTTCACGGCGTGGGCGATCACGGCGAGGTCGTCGTTGAACTCGGTCTCGAACTGCTTGAGGTCGCCCACGTAGTCGACGCCCTTGTTGAAACGTCCGGTGAACTTCGGCGCGATCGTCTGGATCGGGATGCCCTGATCGGCGATGGCGGCGAGAATGATGAGCAGCTCCGGAGGGGTCTGCGGGCTGTCGGTTTCATCCATGGAGACCTCGGTGACGAACTCGTCGACCCCGCCCTTGGCGGCGACGATGTGCTGATAGATGGCGGCGGCCTTCTGGGTGGCCTTGAGGAACTTGTTGGCGGCTTTTTCCACGTCCGCCTGGGTGATTTCGAAGGGCCGGTCGATGCCCTCGATGGAGACCGTGCCGATGAGCTCCGGGTGCTTCGCGATGAAAGCGGCCACGTCTTCCGCAGTGGCGGCCTCGCCGATATCGTCGGCGACGTCGAGCGTGAAGAAATCACAGGGTGCGACGAAGCGGTCGACGGTGGTGAGGTTGATGTGGTCGGCATCTAACAGATAATCACCGGTCCAGCCGAGATCGGCCACGGCCTTGTCGGCGGCGGCGCGGGTTTGCGAGGGTTCCGAGCCGATGATGTTGTGCTCGCGGTTGGATTTGTTCCAGACGGGGACGATATCGATGCCGAGTTTTTTGGCTTCGATGAACGCGGTGAGCTGGGCGTGAGCGCCGTGGGCGAAGCGGTCGCCGACGCCGAAAGTGAATTTGGGGCAGGTTTTCATGATGGATGGACGAGGGATGGCAGGCGGCCTCAGCGGACCGTGGCGACCCACAGATAAAGCTCCGCTTGCGGACCCGCAATAACACTTTCGGAATAGGTGTTCACGAAAGCCGGTCCCGGAAATCCGCGTAGACGAATTCCCGGATCACCTCGATGCGACCGTCCTCGTGTTGGAGGGCGATGGGTGGGTGCTTGACTCCGTTGAAGGTGGTGGTCTTGACCATCGTGTAATGGGCCATGTCGTCAAAGACGAGGGTGTCGCCCACCTCCAGGGCGCGGGGGAAGGAGAAGTCACCCGCCACATCGCCGGCCAGGCAGGTGGGGCCGCCGAGGCGGTAAGTGTGCTCACCGGACTCCCCCGCGAGGTGATAGGATTCGCCGGGAAGCGTGACGCAGGGACTGGCCGTGCCGGATGACCGGGAGTCCGCCAGGAAGACATCCGGGCGGTAGGGCATCTCCATCACGTCCGGCATGTGCGCCGTCGCGGAAACCGAGAGAATGGCGAGCTTGTGTCCGGCGGATTCGAAGACATCCATCACCGTGGCGCGGAGCACGCCGCAGTGAATGGCGACGGCCTCGCCGGGCTCCAGCCAGACTTCGACGCCGTATTTTTCACGGGTTTCCCTGACCAGGCGGACGAGGCGATCCCGGTCGTAGAACGGCTTGGTGATCCAGTGGCCGCCGCCCATGTTCAGGTAGGTGAACTGGGGCGAGCGCAGCAGGTGGCCGAACTTTTCCTCCACAGCAGCCAGAGTGGTTTCCAGGTCATCCGAGTTCTGCTCGCAAAGCGTGTGGAAATGCAGGCCGGACAATCCTGTTAGATCGGCGCCCTGCAATTGGTCCGCGGTGATTCCGAGGCGCGATCCGGCGACGCAAGGGTCATAGATCGGCGTATGGCCGGTGGAGTGCTGCGGATTCACGCGCAGGCCGCACAAGAGTTCGCCACTTTTGAAGCGCGGGTGAGCCATCACCTGTTCACGAAACCGGAACCACTGCGAGAGCGAGTTGAAGTCGAGATGGTGAGTGAATTCGCACAGGGCCGCGATGTCCTGTCCGTCATAAGAGGGCGAGTAGGTGACCACGTGTTTCCCGAAATGATCGCGCGCGAGCATGGCCTCCCAGAGCCCTGAAGCGCAGCAGCCGTCGAGGTCTTCGCGGATGTAGGGAAACGCCTTCCAACACGAAAAGCCCTTGAGCGCGAGGACCAGATTGCAGCCTGCGGCCTCCTTCACCTCACGGAGGATGGCGGTGTTGCGTTTCAGGGCGGCGATGGAGATGACGAACATGGATCAATACTCGCGCTTGAGCAGGTAAGCGGCAATCTCTTCGAGGCGTTTGGCCTTTTTCCCTAAGGGCTTGAGCGAGTCCATCGCGGCCTTGGTGAGTTTCGCGGCTTCCTTGCGTGAAGCCGCGAGGCCGATGATGGCGGGATATGTGGCTTTTTCCACCGCCTGGTCCTTGCCGGCGGTTTTCCCCAACACCTCGGTGCTTTGCGTGACGTCGAGGATGTCGTCGATCACCTGGAACGCAAGGCCGAGGTTGTAGCCGAAGCTTGTTAGAGCGCCAAGTTTCGCGGGCGTCGCATTGGCGGTCATCGCACCGAGGCGCAGCGATGCGGTGAGCAGGGCCGCGGTTTTTGATTCGTGGATGCGGATGAGTTCCTTCTTCGTGAGCTTTTTCCCTTCGCCTTCGAGGTCCATCACCTGGCCGCCGATGAGTTTGCGGCTGCCGCCGGTTTCTGCGAGTTCCGTGATGTAGTGGCGGGTGCCGTAGCGCTGGGTGACGGGGGCCTGGGAGAGAATGAGAAACGCCTCCGTGAGAAGTGCATCGCCGCAGAGCACGGCCATGCCCTCGCCATAGACCTTGTGGCAGGTGGGCCGGCCGCGGCGGAGATCGTCATCATCCATGGCGGGAAGATCGTCGTGGACGAGTGAATAGGTATGCATCAACTCCACGGCGCAGGCCGGAGCAAGCGCGTCCGCGGTCTCACCGCCGCAGGCTTCCGCAGCGGCAAGGCAGAGCACGGGCCGAAGCCGTTTCCCGCCCGCGAAGATGGCGTAGCGCATGGCTTCGTGGATGGTCGAGGGACGCTCCTTCGCCTCCGGAAGATAGGCGTCCATCGCCGCATCCACCAGCGCGGCGCGATCAGCGAGGTAGGCTTTCAGGTCCATGATTGGGGATAGTGGATCGCGGATTGTGGATAGTAGATGAAGATCCTCGATCTACCATCTACGATCCACGATCCCTTCAAAGAATCTCCGCGATCTGCACGGCGTTGAGGGCGGCGCCCTTGCGGACCTGGTCGCCGACGACCCAGAGATCGAGCGCGTTTTCGAGCACGATGTTCTTGCGGATGCGGCCGACGAGGCAGTCGTCCTTGCCGGTGGTGTCGAGCGGCACAGGGAAGATTTTGTTAGATGGATCGTCCTTCAGCTGGACACCCGGCTTGCCGGCATAGGCGGCGCGGGCGGCCTCGACATCGACGGGTTTTTCAAACTCCGCGGTGATCGAGACCGAGTGCGAGCGGTAGACCGGAACCCGCACGCAGGTGCAGGAAACCCGGAGGTTTTCCAGGCCCATGATCTTGCGGCCCTCGTGAAGCATCTTGAGCTCCTCCTTGGTGTAGCCGTTGTCCGTGAACACATCGACCTGCGGGATCACGTTGAAGGCGATCTGGCGCGGATAGACTTTCGGTTCGAAGGGCTGGCCGGTGGCGATGGCTTTCACCTGCTCTTCGAGCTCGATGATGCCCTGCGCGCCTGAGCCGGAGACGGCCTGGTAGCTGGAGGCGATGATCGACTTGAGGCCGAACTTCTCGTGCAGCGGCGCGAGGGCCATCAGCGAGATGATGGTGGTGCAGTTCGGGTTCGCGATGATGTTCTTCGGATGGTTCTTCGCGGCTTGCGGATTGATTTCCGGAACGACGAGCGGCACCTCCGCGTCCATGCGGAAGGCGGACGAGTTGTCGATGACCACCGCGCCGGCGGCCGCGGCCGAGGGGCCGAACTCCTTCGAAATCCCGCCGCCCGCGCTGAAGAGGGCGATGTCCACGTCATTGAACGAATCGTGCGTGAGCTCCTCGACCACGACCTCCTCGCCGCGGAATTTCACCCGTTTGCCTGCGGAGCGGGCCGAAGCGAGAAGCTTCAGCTTGCCGAGCGGAAAGTTCCGCTGTTCCAGGCAAAGGAGCATTTCCACGCCGACGGCACCCGTCGCGCCAACAATAGCCACATGTGGTTGATTCATGGTTCAAAGGCCGGCTTTTCCGAACCGGGGCGCGCACCATAGCGCCTTCCCGCCCGCTGGCAACTCCATCGTGAACCACGGTAGGGGATCACAAGCAGCGGATTTCACGAAAACGCAAAGGCACCCGGATCCCTCGGGCGGACGCAGAGAAAATCGAGAAAGTCACGGGGCTCATACGTGCTTTCGCGCCCCGGGCACCACCCGGCACCCGGGACGCGTTCTGCACAACAACCGACGGGAACAAAGCTCAACAGCTGGGGATGACCCTTCACCTTGAAGATCGAATTTCAGGAAGAATCAATATTTAAGAAAAAGCTTCGTTTTTGCTGATATTCGCCAGAAACTGAGATGGCCGGAAATGGGAAGACTTGGCCGGAAAGGCGACTTCGCAACCTTGTTTCGGCGGGGGTTGTGATCGGTGGAGGTGCTGCTACGGTGGGCCGTCCGATGCAGCAAACGTCATCCAGTCCCCGCGCCGCTTCGAGCGGCACCGTTTTCCAGGCGAGGGGCTTGCGGAAGGTGTATCACACGGGCGAGTTGGATGTGGTGGCGTTGCACGGCGTGGATCTGGAGCTCAATGCGGGGGAGCTGGTTTGCCTGCTCGGGGCATCCGGATCGGGGAAATCCACGTTGCTCAACATCCTTGGCGGGCTGGATGTGCCGTCCTCGGGAGAGTTGGTTTACAAGGGCTGGGCGCTGGACGGCGCGGAGGAGGAGACTCTCACGCTTTTCCGGCGGAACTGCGTGGGCTTCGTGTTCCAGTTTTACAATCTGATCCCTTCGCTCACGGCGCGTGAGAATGTGGCGTTGATCACCGGCATCTCCCGGGATCCGATGAGCCCGGAAGAGGCTTTGGAAATGGTGGGGCTGGAGAAACGGATGGATCACTTTCCCTCCCAGCTCTCCGGGGGCGAGCAGCAGCGGGTGGCCATCGCCCGCGCGATCGCCAAGCGGCCCGAGGTGTTGCTCTGCGACGAGCCGACCGGTGCGCTGGACGTGACCACCGGCATCACGGTGCTTGAGGCCGTGGAGCGCATCAACCGCGAGCTCGGCACCCTGACCGTGATCATCACCCACAACGCCGTGATGGCGGAGATGGCGGACCGCGTCCTCCATCTATCAGACGGGCGCATCATCAGTTCCCATCGCAACGAAACCCGCCTGCCCGCGTCGGAGCTGAAGTGGTGAGATGGCGTCAGGGAATCTCTCGACCCTCTAAAAGAGCCTGCGAGAACGGATCTCCTTCTTTGGCAAGTTCGCAAAGGTGGCTTGTTGCCAGGGCCTTCACCACGGGATTGGGATTCGCAAGAGCGGCCTCACAGGTCCGCCAATCCACGAATCGTTCGAACAAAGCCCGTGCCTCGGATGGATCCGCTTTGGGGAGCAGCTTGACCCAGCGTTCGCGCACCAAGCCTTCCAGAAAGTTGATGTCGTGAGCGTCCTTTTCGCGGTTGGTTTGGTCTTTGCTGATGGCAAGATCGAGGGGATCCGGCAACCAGGTGCCATCCGCATTTCTGGTGCATCGCGAAAGAACCTCTTCGAATGAAGCTTCGTCGAATTCATTGGGCCGACGGAAGATGTCCATCGGACAATCCAAACCGAGGATCCTCACCAAGCCGACCTCTTCGGCGGCTGTGGCGATCTCGACTCCTGAAACCCTCCGCCAACCGGGCAGCGTGTGAATGGTCAGACCGGGGAATCGTTCACAGATTTCCGTCAGCACCTCCGCCCACGATGCGGAATGATCCATGGGATCCAACCAAACATCGGCGTCCATGGTCGGGCGGTTGAATCCATGCGCGATCACCGCAAGGCCGCCGATGACGATCACCCGGTGCCTTTCCGTCAGTGCGGCGATGAATTCTCGTGTCGAGGTGCCCATGTGGCGACGGTTTCATTGACCTTGCAGGCGATTTCCCAGAACTCGGCCACCGACGATGGATTGCGAATCCATGGCTCGCTGTTGTCGGTGATCTTCGACGGAGGAACAGGAGGGCGGTTGCGGCGAAGGCGCGCGCGCGCAATGCGGCTGGCCCACTCCTCCTTGAGCCGTTCGACGGGAATGCGGTATTGGGGAAACGCCACGCAAGGAAACTAGCCCGGCCACACCATCGCGGAAAGGAAATTTCCAGGGCTGGTTTTCCTTGGGAATCCGCCGATAGTCCGGACGCGGTCCGTCTTTTGGAGGTCCGCACCCGTCTTTCCCATGCTTGATCCCCTTGACCGAAAGCTGCTGCGCGACCTTTCCCGGATGAAGGGGCAGGTGGTGGCGGTGTCGCTGGTGATGGCCTGCGGGCTGGCGATGATGATCATGACCCGCAGCCTGATCCTCACGCTGGAGTCGACGCGATCCACTTACTATCAGAAAAACGCGATGGCGGATGTGTTCGCCACCCTGAAGCGTGCCCCGCTCTCGGCGGCGGAGCGCTTGAAGACCCTGCCCGGAGTGGCGGGCGTGGAGACGCGGGTGGTGGTGGATGTGACGATCGACCTGCCGGGCTTGTCCGAACCGGCGACCGGGCGCCTCGTTTCACTGCCCGAGGACGGCGGGCCGCAGAAACTGAATCGGGTGTTTCTGAGAACCGGGCGTTTTCCACGGCCGGACGAGAGGCGCGAGGTGGTGTTGGGCGAATCGTTCGCAAAAGCCAACGGCCTGAAGCCCGGCGATGCCCTGGCAGCGGTGATCAATGGCCGGCGTGAGGAGCTGAGGATTTGCGGCATCGGGCTTTCTCCGGAGTTCGTCTTTGAGGCTCGGGCGGGAGAAACGCTGCCGGACCACAAGCGCTTCAGCGTGATCTGGATGAACTACCGCGCGCTCGCCGTGGCCTACAACATGGATGGGGCCTTCAACGACGTCTGCCTTGATCTCGCCCCTGGCGCGGTGGCCGGTCCGGTGATCGAGGAAATGGACCGCTTGCTCGCCACTTACGGAGCCGGAGGAGCCTACACCCGCAAGGACCAGCCGTCGGCCCAGCGGATTGACGACGAGTTGCGCGTGCTCCACTCGCTCTCCTTCGCGTATCCGATCGTCTTCCTGAGTGTGGCGGCCTTCATGGTCAATGCCGTGCTTTCGCGCATCGTGCGGTTGCAGCGCGAGCAGATCGCACAGATGAAGGCTCTGGGCTACTCGTCGCGCCAGGTGGGCGTGCATTATCTCAAGTTCGTGCTGGTGATCGGCGTGCTCGGCACTGCAATCGGAGGCGTGGCGGGGCACCGCATGGGAGAGGGGTTGCTGGTGATCTACACGGACTTCTTCCGCTTTCCCGAGCTCGTTTACCGCATGGATTGGAGTTCGCTGGGGACCGCGCTCGGCGTGAGTTTGGGGGCCTCGGCACTGGGAGTGATGAGCGTCGTGCGCCAAGCGGTGAAACTTCCGCCCGCAGAGGCCATGCGGCCGGAACCGCCTGCGGATTTCAAGCCGTCGTTGTTTGAGCGCATCGGCCTTACCCGCTTTTTCAGCCCGGCCTTCCGCATGGCCTTGCGGAACATCGAGCGGCGTCCCTGGCAGGCGGTTTTCACCAGTTGTGGTCTCGCACTGGCCACCGGGTTGATGGTGCTGCCCGGCGCGATGAGCGACAGCATCGACCACCTGCTCACCTTCCAGTGGAACAGCCAGCAGAGGCAGGATGTGTCGGTTTTCCTAACAGAACCTGCGTCGGGCAAGGGTTTCCACGATCTGGAGCACCTTCCCGGCGTGATCCGCGCCGAGCCGATCCGCAGTGTGCCGGCGAGGCTCAGGTTCGCGCATCACCACCGCAAGCTCTCGATCACCGGCATCCCGCGGGGAGCGGATCTCAACCGGCTTCTCGACAAGGACGAGCGGCCCATCGTGCTCCCGGAGGAAGGCCTGTTCATGTCCGCAAAGCTCGCCGAGATCCTCGGCGCGCGCATCGGCGACGAAGTGCGCGTGGAGGTGCTGGACGGCCGAAGGCCCGTGGTGAACCTGCCGATCCGCGGCCTGGTCGAAGACTTCGCGGGGGTGGCCGCCTACATGGACATCGAGGCTCTGCGTCGCGTGCTCAAGGAGGGCGACACGGTGAATGGAGCCTACCTCGCCGTGGACCACTCGCAGTGGGACCGCTTCATGCGCGAGGTGAAGGACACGCCGCGCGCCGCGTTCGTGATGGTGAAACGCGACCAACTCGCCGCCTTCCGTGAGACCACCGGCAAAAACATCGGCATCATCCGCACGCTCTACTTCATCCTGGCCACCATCGTCGCCTTCGGGGTGGTTTACAACAGCGCCCGCATCGCCCTATCCGAGCGCAGCCGCGAGCTCGCCACGCTGAGGGTCGTCGGATTCCGCCTGCCGGAAGTGCGCGCGGTGCTGGTGGGGGAGCTCGCGCTGCTGGTGCTTGCGGCGCTTCCCTTCGGCCTGCTTTTCGGCCGCGGGCTGGCCTTGTTCATCATGTCCTCGTTCAGTACGGAAACCGTGAGGCTGCCCATCCTCATCCGCCCGTCCACTTATTCGATCGCCGTGCTCGTCGTGCTCACCGCCTCCGCCGCCTCCTTTGCGGTGGTGTCCCGCATGCTCGGAAAACTCGATCTGGTGGGCGTGCTCAAGGCGCGGGATTGACCGGCCGCCGCATCCTGCTTGAATGCGCCTCCCGGCCTGCATTGCCGGGCATCGCCACCAACACCGACCACACGCCATGGGAAGAGCCTTCGAATGCCGCCGCCGCGCCAAGGAATCACGCTGGGCCACGATGTCCAAAGTGTTCCCCAAGCTCGCCAAGTCCATCACGCTCGCCGCGAAAAACGGCGGTCCAGATCCGGAAACCAACGCCCCGCTCCGTGTCGCCATCGCCAACGCCAAGGCGCAGAACCTCTCCCGGGACAACATCGAGGCCGCCATCAAACGCGCCGCCGGAAAGGACGCCTCGGAAATCAGCGAGGTCACCTACGAAGGCAAGGGCCCCCACGGATCCCAGTTCTTCATCGAGTGCGCCACCGACAACTCAAACCGCTCGGTCACCAACATCAAGACCATCTTCAACAAGAACGGCGGCCAGCTCCTCAACTCCGGCTCGCTCGACTTCATGTTCTCCCGCAAGACCGTCATCGAGTTTCCCGCCCCCGAGGGCCGCGATCTGGAGGAACTCGAGCTCGAACTCATCGACGCCGGCCTGGAAGAACTCTCCGTGGACGAGGGCATCGTCTCGGTGATCGGCGACTACAGCGCCTTCGCCCAGCTTTCCCAAGCCGTCGAGGCTCTCGGCATCAACGCCACCAAGGCCGGACTGCAACGCCTGCCCAACCAGCCCATCGAACTCACGGAAGAGCAAATGGTGGAGGTCGAGACCATCCTCGACAAGCTGGAGGACGATGACGACGTCCAGGCGGTGTTCACCAACCTCGCCTGAGGCCGCGCCACTCAGCGCCTGCGCCGCGGCAGCAGGCCCAGCGAGGCCAGTAGCGCCATCCCCAGAGACGATGGCTCGGGCACCGCGCTGAAGTTCATTAGGCCCGCCACCCGGAAGCCGATGTTGTGGCTTTCCTCGGTGGGGTCGAAATCGTTCCGGCTGTTAGAGCCGAGGTAGTGCTCGGTGAAATCCCAGGATCCACCGCGCAGGCCGCGCGACTCGCCGATCACCGCGTCGTTCCATTCGAAGACGTTGCCGCCCTGGTCATTGGTGCCATACGCACTGGCCGACCCACTGCCGTAAGCTCCACCGTCGGTCAGGGCAGGCCCTGGATAGCCGACGAAATCCACGCCGTCATAGAAGTTCATCGCGCCACTCTGCCCCACCGTGTTGCCGCTCACGCTGTCGCCGCGGTTGGCGTGCAGCCAGTATCCGCCGCTGCCACCGTTCTTTGCGGGATCGTAGTAAGCCGCCTTGTACCACTCGTCCTCCGTGGGAATCCAGACCGTGGCACCCGAGCTGCGGGCCACACTCACGCCGGACACCGCTCCGTTCAGCGCGTAGGCTCCGTTTTCCGTGGTCGATCCATCCTGCGCCCCGCTCGGCTGACCGTTGTGCAGCCAGTTGCAGAAACGCGCGGCATCGAACCAACTCACGAAAGTCACCGGCTTGTCGCCGCTGCCCGGCGCCACCGAATACGTGTAGCTGCCGCTCGTTCCACTCCGCGTGATCCCGTTGACGATGCCCATGCTCATCCCGGGATTGTAGAGGCCGTAGGTATCCGTCGCCGCCACCGCATTCAAAAACGCGGCATACTGCGCCACCGTGGTCTCGTTGCGCGCCATCTGGAAATCATAGGTCACCGATCCGTAGCCCGTGCTCCCATCGATCTCCATCACCCGGGTGTCACCGGCGTTTCCGCCATCCCCCACGGTGATGAAATCAAGACTCACCGCCGCATTTGCACACGGCAGGGCAAGGCCGAGCACCAGGGCGGTTCTAAAAATCGGGACAAGGGACGTTTTCATGTTCAGGGGTTTGGACACGGAACACCCTGAATTGCTCAAAATTTTTTAAGAAAATCAAGAAATCAATTTTATTTAAATAAAATTTCCTCCTTAGGGCCCGGTTTCAGCCACCTTTCTCTCCACCCTGCGGATGTCCTCCGGAGTGATTCCAAACACGCCCTCGAAGCGCATCGACTCCAGCGCCTGGGGATGGGATCCGGCCATTTCCATCAACAGGGCGCGGGCATGGTGGAAGTATCCCCAGATCGTGCGGTTCGAGTCCTCGCGGATGCCCAGCTGGCGCATCCGGGCCTCCAACCGGCGAAGCTCGGCAAGACCGGCGGCAGGCCCCTGGGTATGCGCCAGAGCCAGCGCGAGGCGGCATTGGCAGGCCACGTCCGCCAGCGCGAAATGCCCGGAGTTCAGGTTCCTTGCAGGGTGGAGCTGTTTGGATTGATCGATGAAACTGCGGAACACCCCCGGCCACAGGCTTTGCTGGCAGGCGATGATCGCTTGCCAGTCCTTGCGCGCCATGTCGCGGTCGTGGAGTTCCCACACCGCCCGACCCTGGGCAGGGTATTGCCGGAGCACATCGGCGCAGAGACGGTCCAGATCGTGCCAAACGAAGGACCGCTTCGCAGACAGCACGATGCAAGGCAGGAGCAGCAACACGGCCCAGATGCGCGGCGAACCCCCGCCAGGGACCCGGCGCCAGAGGGCATCCAGCAGCACCGCCGCTCCGAGGCAAAACCAGGGCATGCCCGGATAGATCCGGTATTCCGGCATGAACTCCGGCACCACATACATCACGCGGAACAGAATCGTCGCCGTGAAAAGGAACACACAAGCACCGAAAACCCTCGTTTTCCCGTTCAAAATCAGCACCAGCCCCGCGGCGGCCATGCCCAGCATCCCGACGGTGGCCAGCAGCGCCATGCGATCCTTGACGCCCCACCAGCCGTCCCCGGGATTCACCACGGTCTCAGCAATTTGATGGTCCGAGCAGAGCCCCAGCGGCAGCACCGCGCGCCAGGCAAACTCCCAATACACCCGACCCAGCGTCAGCGCATGGCTGATGAATCGCGGCCCCTCCCAAGTGGTCTCCGCGTAGTGAATCCACCGCGGCAGGATGCCTGCAAACCATAGCGCACCCAGTCCTGCCAATCCCACGCCGATCGCCGGGGCGAGCCAGCGTTTTGAAGCCTTCCAATGATCCGGCGTCATCACCACCAGCGCGACCATTCCCGCCATCATCGTCGCATGGAAGATGCCCGGCCCCTTCGACATCGTCGCTCCGGCCATGGCCAGCAGAAAAGCCGCCAGCCGGCTCCAGGCCCCCGTACGGATCAAGGAAAGCAGCGACCACGCCGCCAGCAGCGAAAACAAAGTGACCCACGCCAAATCCTGGGTCCGCGCGTAATTCGGAATCTCCGAAGCCAAGGGATGCACCGCAAACAGCAGCGCGGCAAACCACGCCACGCCCTCGCCTCCCCTGCCCTTCAGGAGATCCCGGGCGAATCCATACACCACGCAGGCCACCGCGGCGTGCAGAAGCCAGTTCACGGCATGGAATCCCACCGGCGACGTACCGAAAACGCGCAGCTGAAGGAAATACCAGAACTGGGTCCATGACAGCAAATCGCTCTTCAAGAACGAGCCGTCTTTCAACAAGGGATTCCTCAGGATGATCGTCGCGTCATCCAGATAGAATTGCGATTTGAGGCACCACAAATGAGCGGCGGCCGCAGCCAACAGGATCCACAAACAAGCTGTCCGGGGGCGGATCGTGCCCGCACCGGGTGACTGCTGCTCAGACGCCTCTCCTGCCATGGCACTGTTTAAACCGACCGCGCCCCGGGCCGGCAATCCCCAATCCTCAGGGAGCCTCCACCGGCACGAAAGAACCCCGCACCCGCTTGCAATGGAACGGTTTGCCGGATTCGTTCGGTTTCCAACCGTTGGCATTTCCGAAATCGATCGCCTCGGTGACCATGTCCCAACTGACAATCCGGGGCAGCTCCGCGATCAACAGCTGTCCGTTGACCGGGGCTTTGGCCTCCACCACCAATTCGTTCACCCCGCGCTGGTTCCGCATGATCCAGCGGTATTGCACGTCGTGGTGGCTGATGGTCTTGTAGCCTTTCTGTGGAGGTGGCATGTGAGCCCATAGACTGCGCCATCCCTGCGGCGATGGAAATGTTTTTCCCGCGCTCAGCCCAGGGACCCGCCATTCTCCGCAATGACGTGGTCCCCCACGATGATTCCGCCGATCAGGTGCTCCTGGATGATTCGCTCCAAGACCTCCGGCGTGCACGAGTGATACCAAACACCCTCCGGATACACCACCGCCACCGGCCCCTTCATGCAGACGCGCAGGCAGTTTGCCTTCGTGCGCTGGATCCCGGGCTCCAGCCCCAGCTCCTTGCACCGGCGTTTGAGAAACTCCCACGATTCCAGCCCCGCCTCCATCGCACAGCACTTCGGCTTCGTCTGGTCCGCGCAAAGGAAGATGTGGCGCTCGGTTTTCGAGAGGCCGATGGCTTCGGCACAACGTTGGATGTCGTCGGAAATCGCCATGGGCACGCTAACGGATCAACTTGAAATGCTGGCGAGCAATTCTTTCAATGGCGTGAATGCCTGATGATTCCAATCGATGGGGAGATTGGGTATGGCGCGTTCCATGGAGAGGCGGTCTTTGGTGTCTGGCCCGCTGGCGGCGATGGTCCAGATGGCGAAGCGCGCTTTTTCGTGTATGGGTTTGCCGTGATTGGAGTTCAGGCAGTCAACGAATGAATCGAGGCAAGCAATTATCTCCGGCATGGTGGATCGTGATGAATTCACACAGAGCGATTCGATCATGCCGGTTTGACCTGGGCCGGGAATGATCCATGCGGCGATTTCCGGGCCACCTTCAATTTGAACCCAAGCTCCGGGAGAATCGGGAGAGATGGAAAAAACGTCCTGAACGGCCCCTTTCGCGGCGGCCCATGCGCTGGAAAAATCAGCGTCAGCATCGCGTGTCACGAGGATTTTGGAATACTCGCCACGGACGTATTCCGGGCTGGCTTTGAGAAGCTTGAGATAATTGCGGAGGTTGTCTTTTCCTCCGTAATCCTCAAAGGCCAGCTTCCCCGCTAGACCTGAATGATCGGCGAGCGTTTCGATGACCAACTTGTCTTCTTTGCCCTCACAGAGTACGAGCGGCTTCGGCGTGTGGGGCTTCATCTCATCTCACGGTTGAACTCCATCGCAGTTTTCATCTCCTCCTTGCCGAAGGTGGTGGCCACGATTTTGCCAGGATCATCGACGCGGCGGTCAAGGCGAAGGAAGCGCAGCGGGTTGCCGTCCATCGGCTCCGCGGCGCGCATTGCGGCTTCCATGCACTCACGGCTGTGGGTGGTGGCGAAGAGTTGCACGTCTTGGTCTTCCAGAACCGCCATCAGGCCCTTCCAGAAATCCTCCATGCCTTCGTAGTAGAGGCCGTTTTCGATTTCGTCGATGAGTAGAATCTTGGGGCGGTTGGCGAAGATCTCGCAGTAGATTTCGAGGGTGCGGGCGAAGGCTTGACCCATTTGGGTCATTGGCAGCATAGAACCTTCTCCGAGATCTACATAGACCAAATGCGAATCAGCCCACTGAGGTTTTGCGTAGCGAAGCCGACGAAGTCGTGGTTCGATGGAGTGTCTGAGCAGCTCTTCGAGCTTTGTCTCGTTTTCAGGATTTAGTGGGGCGATCAGATTGAATAGGTTGGAAACAGCTGTTGGCTCAGTCTGTCGAGTCGACAATATCGATAGGGATTGCCCAATTGTTGAGAGACCAATCTCAGCATCGAACAACTCGCCGAGATTAAAAGCTACCTTTGCCTTTTCTGGATTACTCTTTGAGCGGCAAAATCTCTCGATTTCCCGTTCATTAGAATAATGCTGCTTTTGTTTAACACCCTCGATGACGCAATCATCAGCAGCGACTCTGAAACCAACGATCATCTCTTGTCGACGGAGATGCCTCCAAAACTGAAGGTCATTCGATTCGTTGGCTGGCCGCTCTCTGAAAGTGGATGGCAATGACTTAAACTGTTTTTCGCTCCCGAACAACAACACCAACGCCTCCAGCACCGAGGTCTTGCCGGTATTGTTCCCCCCGATGATGAGGTTGGCGCGACCGAGATTCTCGAACGTGACGTGTTCGAGGCCGCGGAAGTTTTTGAGTTCCAGAGTGGAGATCATGAAGTTGGCCGGGAGGCTAGCAGGATGGGGAGGGGAGGTAAACCCGTGATTTCCGTGGTGAAGAGGCAGGATGAATCCCGCTCTCCCATATGAAAAAACCGGCGCTCCCTTGCGGGAACGCCGGTGGGTGAGGATTCGGGAAGATGCCGGCTGAAGCCGGCGTTCCATTACTCCGCGACGAGCGGAGTGGTGGTTTCCTGAACGTTGCCTTCGGCGGCTTCGGCCTTTTGGTCGCGGAGCCAGGCGCGGCGTGACATTTTCACGCGGCCTTTCTCATCGACGCCGAGGCACTTGGCGGTGACGACATCGCCCTTCTTGACGACGTCCTCGACCTTTTCGGTGCGGCCTTCGGCCAGCTCGGAGACGTGGATGAGGCCGTCCTTGCCGGGGAGCACTTCCATGAACGCGCCGAAGGCGGTGATGGAAACGACCTTGCCGGTGTAAACCTTGCCCACTTCGATCTCGGCGAACATGCGGTCGATCATCTCCTTGGCGCGGTCGAGACCGGCCTGCTTGGAAGCGTAGATGTGAACGGTGCCGTCATCCTCGATGTTGATCTCGGCGCCGGACTCGGCCTGGATGCCCTTGATGTTCTTGCCACCAGGCCCGATGAGCTCGCCGATGCGGTCGGCGGGGATCTTGACGGACACGATGCGCGGGGCGTGCGGGCTGAGTTCGGCAGGAGCCGAAATGGCTTCGGCCATCTTGTCGAGCAGGGTGCCGCGGGCGTTCTTGGCGATGTGGATGGCTTCCTCCAGGATGGAGAGCGGCAGGCCGGGCAGCTTGAGGTCGAGCTGATAGCCGGTGACGCCTTCGCTGGTGCCGCAGAGTTTGAAGTCCATGTCGCCGTAGAAGTCCTCGGAGCCGATGATGTCGAGCAGGCACTTGTACTTGCTCATCGCTTCGCCGTCCCACTCGGTGACGAGGCCGACGGAGATGCCGGCGACGGGACGGATGAGCGGCACGCCGGCGCTGAGCAGCGAGAGGGTGCCGGAGCAGACGGTGGCCATGGAGGTGGAACCGTTGGACTCGGTAACTTCCGAGGAAACGCGGATCGCGTAAGGGAAGTCCTCGACGCTCGGGATGACCGGCTCGATGGAGCGCTCGGCGAGCGCGCCGTGACCGATCTCGCGGCGGTTGAGTCCACCCATGCGGCCGGTTTCACCGACGGAGAACGGAGGGAAGTTGTAGTGCAGGATGAAACGCTTCTCGGTTTCGCCACCGGCGTAGTTGTCCATGAACTGCTTCTCATCGGCGGGAGCGAGCGTGGCGATGGCCAGGGCTTGCGTTTCGCCGCGGGCGAAGATGGCGGAGCCGTGAACGCGCGGCAGCGGGCTGCTTTCGGCGTAAAGCGGGCGGAGTTGGTCGATGGTGCGACCGTCGGCACGCACGCCCTTGTCCATGATGGAAATGCGGAATGCCTTCTTCTGGATGTATTCGAAGGTCTGCTCGATGTCGAAGTCGGTGGCCTCGGGAGCGCGCTCCTTGATGGCGGCTTCCACCTCGTCGCGCAGCGCTCCAACCTTGCGGGCGCGCTCGGTTTTGGTTGGCGCGTAGATGGCGTCCTCGATGCGGCTGCCGGCGATTTCGTAACCGATTTCCAGCAGGTTTTCCTTGGCAAGGATGGGGTCGAATCCGCGCTTGGCCTTGCCGGCGAGGGCAACGAGTTCTTCCTGCGCGGCGATGATCTTCTGCACGGCGGTTTGCGCGTGGTGAAGGGCGGCGATGAAGTCGGCTTCAGGAAGCTCGTCGGCGGCACCTTCGATCATGATGACGTCGGTCTTGTTACCCACGTAGATCAGGTCGAGGTCCGAGTTTTCACGCTCGTCGTGGGTCGGGTTGATGACGAACTTGCCATCCACGCGGCCAACGCGCACCGCGCCGATCGGGCCGGCGAAGGGGATGTCGGAAAGGCAGAGGGCGGCGGAAGCGCCGTTCATCGAGAGCACGTCGGCATCGTTCTCACCGTCCGCGGAAAGCAGGATGGCGACGATCTGCGTGTCGTAGAAATAGCCCTTCGGGAAGAGCGGCCGCAGCGGGCGGTCGGTCATGCGGCAGGTGAGGATTTCCTTTTCGGTGGGGCGGCCTTCGCGCTTGAAGTAACCTCCGGGGAACACACCGGCGGCGGAGGCTTTCTCCTTGTACTCCACGGAGAGCGGGAACCAGGTTTGGCCGGGTTTCACCTTGGTGGCGGAGACGGCGGTCACCAGGATGATGGTGTCACCGCAGCGGACGGTAACGGCACCGTCGGCGAGTTTGGCAAGTTTGCCGGTTTCGATCGTCATCGGATTGGTTCCGACCTCGATCGTTTTGCTATGGATGTTCATTTTCTTCTGTTTTCTTCTTTTTCAGTGCGGACAGCCCACACGGCGGGATTGCCGGGCGGGCATTCAGGTTTCGGAGTCGCCAGAGGCCCCGATTCTTTGGGGCGGCATGCCGGCGGATCCTGCGACGGGGCAAAACTGGAGTGCTCCCGCCGTTTCGCGAAACAGCCACGGTCTCTTGACCGTGGCTGCCTTGCGGAAAGGTATTAGTGGCGGAGTCCGAGGCCTTGGATGACCTGCTGGTATTTCTCTTCCGAGCCCTTCTTGATGTAATCCAGCAGTTTGCGGCGCTGGGAAACCATGGTCAACAGGCCACGGCGGGACGAGAAGTCCTTCTTGTTGGCGTTGAGGTGGTCCGTCAGGTGGAAGATCCGCTGGGTAAGCAAGGCCACTTGGTAAGGGGCGCTGCCGGTGTCTCCTTCGTGGAGCTGATAGTCTTTGAGGTTGATTTCTTTGGTGCTCATGGTGGGTAGGGGATGGACCCAGCATCACGCCAGGTCGTCCTATCGGTGGGTTGGGGGCGGAAAAATGCCCGGATTCCTAGGGTTTGCAAGACAATTGGCGCCCGCACCCCGGAATTTTTGAAAATCCGCCAGGAACCGCGGAACCGAGATCCCCAGGTCGGAAATCCATCCCGGGGCACTCCCAGCATCGGTTCGGGCCGCTCATTTACTGGCCTCTCGCCGCAATGAAGCGCTGATACAGACGGGCCGCGCCTTGATTGGCACCACTGCGGATTTCCGCCCAAGTCGTGTTGGCGGTCACCTCGCGTTTCGCTCCCAGACGGTGGTCGCACATCGCGCTCACCCGCTCGCCGCTCAATGAATCCAGGAGCTCTCCTTCAAAAGAAACACCCGCCACGAACGCAGCCACCTCGGCCGATCCCAACTTGCCAGTCAAAGCCACTTGGGGATGGGTGTGCACCGTGGTCACCGGCTTGCCACCCGGACCGCCGGGGATCACATCCGTGAGTGCCGTGCGCACCCGCAAGGTGGTGGGTCCGGGGACCGTCGCGATCTTCATTTTGCCGGCAAGCTGAGTGCGCAGCGAAGCGCCCACATACGCAGCCAGCTGGTCCTGGACCGCTGCGCTGATGCCCGGCGTGGCCACCACCGTGGTCACCGGATCGATGATCACGCTGTCATACTTCTTCAAATCCACACCGGGCTTGAGATAGGCGGCCACCGCGTCCTGCGTGCCATAACCCGCATCCAACTGGGAGAAATTCGTCAGGAAACCCGACGGCGAACGGCCCCCGGTAGCGCATGAGTTCAGGATGAAGGCAGCTCCAGCCATGGAGATCAGGCCGATTTTCTGGATAGGTTTCATGGGATGATGGATCAGGGTTCTTGGACGGGGAGGGCGAACGTCCTCTTTCCTTGCGTTGATCTGACAGGGATCGAGCCTGAGGTCAAGGATCCGCCATCAAGCGCCCCGGAACCCATCCCTCCTCCAAACCCAGCCCCCACCTCCGCTAGAACCTGAGGACCGATTCAAAAAGCGCAGGCGATTCCAATGAAACGTTACCCCTCAGCCCCCCCCCACTCCACCCCACTCCACTCAGCCCCACCCAACTCCACTCCGCCTCACGCCACTCCGCGCCATCGAGCCCGCGTGTTCAAATCCCCGCTTGCCTTTGATTTAATATCTGAAATATTAAATTCATGGCGCGGGCAAAAGTTGAAGTGTTCGGGGCGGGATCGGTGAAGTTGGCAGGGTTTGCGAAGGCTCTGGCGCATCCGGCGCGGATCGAGATCCTGAAGATCCTCGCGGCATCGGGGGAAAAGCCCTGCATGGAGATTGTGGGGGGCTTGCCGCTTTCGCAGCCGGCCTGTTCACGTCACATCAATGAACTGCTGCGCGCCGGCTTGCTCAAATCACGGGCATACCGGAATCAGATTTTCTTCCGCATCGATGAATCCGCCTTGAAGGGATTCTGCGAGGCAATGAGCGCCGCGCTCCATCCCGAGTCGGCTCCGCGCTGAGCCTGCCACTTTTTTTCCAATCCCAGATATCACCATGAACGCATCCATCGAAACCCTGGTCATCATCGGAGGAGTCGCCGGCGGAGCATCCGCAGCCGCTCGCGCCCGCCGCCATTCGGAGAAAACACGCATCGTCGTGATCGAGCGTGGGCCCGACGTTTCTTTTGCCAACTGCGGGCTTCCCTATCACATCGGAGGCGAGATCGAGGATCGCGCCGAGCTTGCCATCCAAACTCCACAAAGCCTGCGCGCGCTTCTGAATCTGGAAGTGCTCACCGGAACCGAAGCGGTGTCGATCGACCGGGCGGCGAAATGCGTGGCACTTCACTCTCCAGCCGACGGATCCCGGTCCACGCTCGCTTACGACAAACTGATCCTTGCCCCCGGCGCGGCCCCGCTTCGCCCGCCGCTGCCAGGTATCGATCTGCCGGGCGTGCTGACCCTGCGCAACCTCCAAGACATGGACCGCATCAAGTCGGCCGCAGCCGCTGTGGACCGCGTGCTGATCGTCGGAGCCGGCTTCATCGGTCTGGAGATGGCCGAGCAGCTTCACCGGCTTGGGAAGTCCGTCTCACTCGTCGAGCTCCAGCGGCAGGTCCTCCCGCAATTGGACCCGGAAATGGCCAGGCCCTTGGAAAACGCGCTGCGGGAGAAAGGCGTGGAGCTGCTTCTCGGCGATGCGATCGAGGGCTTCGAGGAACGGACCCACGGAATCGCCGCCCGTTTGAAATCCGGAGCCGTGATGGAAACCGGTCTGGTCATTCTTTCGATCGGCGTGCGTCCCGAGAGCGGGCTTGCAAGGGACGCGGGGCTTGAGCTCGGCCCCCGCGGCCACATCCGCGTGGATGCCTGGCAACGGACCTCAGACCCGGACATCTACGCCGTCGGTGATGCATGTGAGACGGAGGATCCTATACTCGGCAAGCGCGCCGCGATCCCGCTCGGCGGCCCCGCCAACCGGCAAGGTCGGAGCGCGGCAGACCACATTTCCCTCGGCGAAAAGGCACTTCGCTACCCAGGCAGCATCGGCACCGCGATCGTCCGCGTCTTCGAACACGCCGCAGGCATCACCGGTTGGTCCGAGGCACGGCTGAAAGCCGAAGGCGTTCCCTATCAGACCGTCACCGTCAACGGACCCTCACACGCGAGCTACTTTCCCGGCGCGGAAACCATCACCTTGAAGCTTCTGTGGTCACCGGAAGACGGACGTGTGTTAGGCGCCCAGGCCTGTGGCATCGATGGAGTGGACAAGCGGCTCGACATCCTCGCCACCGTGCTGAGGGCCCGCATGGGCATCGATGATCTCGCCCACCTCGAGCTCGCCTACGCCCCGCCCTTCGGCAATGCAAAGGACGTCGTCAACGTCGCCGGCTTCGCTGCGGGAAACCTGCGGGACGGACTGCTCTCGCCCGTTCCAGACCTCGCCGCCGCCGCGGGTGAACAAATCATCGACGTCCGCCCGGCCGCCGTTTCCGCGAAAAATCCCGTGCCCGGTGCCCGCAACATCCCGCTCGCCGAACTGCGCGGCCGCCTCGGCGAAATCGATGCCGCTCGCCCGGTCTTCACCATCTGCCAAATGGGGAAAACCAGCTACTTCGCCGCACGCATCCTGTCCAATCACGGCTTCGATGCACGCAGCATCCTAGGCGGAGCCCACCACCAGATGCGCTGATCGCGCCGCAATCAGAGAATGGGCACACGGCACCGGTGAACCCAACGGCACAGCGAAAACCTTGGCGTAAACGTAACTTCATCGTCAGCCTTGCCAAGATTTCGGCAGACGAGATCAAATGACAGGGCCACCCCCCTCACCTGAACTTCACTCCAGCCTTGCTGGTCAGGGCTTCCAGCACCTTCTGGTGCGCGGCGTCCACTTCCTCGGCTTTGAGGGTGCGGTCGGCGGCGCGGTATTGGAAGCGATAGGCGACGGACTTGCGGTCGGCCGGGAGTTTCACGCCTGAGGGGTCGTTGAAGACGTCGAAGCACTCGTAGGAGACGAGCAGGGGCTCGGCGAGTTTGAGGAGGACGTTTTCGATCTCCGCGTTGGGCAGGGTGGCGGCGACTTCCATCGCGGCATCGGACTGAATTCCTAGCTTGTCTTTGTGATCAAAATGGTCATTTTCTTTCCTGATGATCTTTACGGAGTCAGTCGCATTCAGCCGCAAGGTATACGAGGTGCTGACCGAGGAAGAACTGATTGCCTTGGAATATCGGCCTGTGCTTGCCCCGGACTATGGGGACCTCATTCCCGGTGCTGGCGGACTCCGCAAGGTCCGGGTCGCCAGCGGTGGGAAAGGCCGGCGCGGCGGCTCCAGGGTGATCTACTAGTGGTATGTGGAGCCCGAGAAAATCCAGTTCTGCCGCATCTACGAAAAGTCCAGCCAAGGCGACCTTCCCAAATCCGAAATCCGCCAAATCCTGAAAAGAACTCGAACCATGAAAAAATCCGAAACTGAAACCGTGCTGGGTGAAGCGCGTGCGATTGAACGGGGTGAGATCGCTCCGGGTCGGGTGCGCAAAGTGACTGTCATGCCCGGCGGCACCCTCAAACGTGTCGAATTGGATCCGGAAACCTACCGCCGCAAGCAGGCCCGCGCATGGAAAGCCAAAACCGAAGCCGCCAAAGTCCGCCACGAACTCAACCTGACCCAGGACGCCTTCGCTGAATTGCTGGGCGTTTCGCTCGCCACGATCAGGAAATGGGAATGCGGCACCGGCGAACCAAGCGGGGCCGCGAAGACTTTGCTCGCAGTGGCGAGGTTGCATCCCGAGGTCATCCGTGAGGCTGTGGCGGTCGGCAAATAGGGATTTGGACAGTTCACAAACGCCTGCTTGCGGCCCGTAAGCTGCCTTGATATTCATTCTTCGTCAGACCAACGAAATCACTCTTTGAATGACCCCCACTCCGCACAACTCAGCATCGACCTCCGCACCGGACGGCGCACCGCCATCAACGCCGACATTTCCTGTGCGGAGCAGCGATCAGCTTGCATTGCCCTTAACCGAATCCGAACGCGGGGCATCTTGGAAGCAACTCAGCTCGCTTCATCCGGCGAACCGCTTTCGCTTGATGATAGGTTTGCAGCCATTGCCCGACTCTCCAGAGATCGAGACGTCCCGCTGATTCCTCTCGATTGCCTCGGAATCGATCACGACGAGGACGGACTCCGGAGTTCCACACTTCTCACCGCCCTTCCTTCGGGAGCCGAGGCCATTCCCTATTTCGACAAGGAATGGGGGGTGGTTTACAAGCTGTTTGATTTGAGAGTGGATGGTTCTTTGGGCAAAAGACTCGAGTTGGTCAGACTCTCGGAAGGAGAATACGATCTGCTTCCTCGCGATGCGACATTGAAGAACACTCTGGAAAAGCTCGCCGTGTTGAATGAAGCGGGCGCACACCCAACCGAAATCGTCGGTCTATCTCACTCGGGTGACTATTTAATCGCGAAACAACCATGGGCCTATCCGCGTGAGGACTTCGAGACTGACCGAAAAATTGCCGTCTCGGAAATCCGGGGAATCATACCCGAGTTCACCGGCTCCGGTTTCCGACATACCGTCGTGGTCATGTGGCTGGAAAACCGAGCATGGTTGGTCGGAGATCTTCACGAGCGAAACATCATGCGCGATCCGGATGGCACACCGACCATCATTGATGCGTTGATTGGTCCCGTGCCGCCTGTGGCTTTGAAGGAACTGAGGTGGTTGCGGGAAGCCGTGGAAGACGCCCAAGCCCTCCGGGAAAATCGACCCGCTCAACAACGCCCGCGATTCGAGGATGTGGATGATGACAGTTTATAGCATCGATCAGAAGTTCACGGCAGCACTTCAAATTTACTAGTCGCTGCCAGAATCATTCTGAGATTCATTGATCTGGCAGGGAAAGAGCCCCAACGAGTGAATGGCCACAAATTGCTGAAGAGCAGCAAAACCAGATCAATTGAATAGCTGATTAGCGTGTTTTTCTTCGCTCTCTGGTTTTCAATAAAGCATTCTCAAGCGGAATAAAGCGCAGGGCATCTTCAATTATCTCTTCGATACCTCGCTTCTTCCGCGGCTGAGCGGGAGATAGGAATGCTTCAAGCGCTGAGGAAAAAATTAAAGGTGCTACTTGGATGGACAGTCCATCCCGAGTTGATGCACCTAGAAATGCGGTCTTTACGTTCACTGGGTTGCCATGAAGAAATTCGTTTCGGGCGTTGTAAAGGCGTCTATACAGATGTTGTGCGTAAGTCATTGGCTCTGTCAACTTTGGCTTTCCATTCGATCGCCACTTGACCTGCCGTCTCTTCACACGGAGCTTCTTTTGACGCCACCTTGCCTTGCCGATTAGTGTCAAAACTTCGTTGAGATTCGTCTGTTTTCCGGGACCAGGGTGCGTCAAACATTCATGCGCCGATACCCAGAGTGACAGCTGCACTCCAATATCAAAAATGAGATGATCACATCCTTTTGGAAGACGGGCGGCTCGGTAAGCAATTGCCAGTGACCTAAAAAGCGCGGTCTGTTTCCAGCTTGGCGTAGGTGTCGAGTACTTTGCTTTCCACTCTTCTACGAGTTGATCCCTAAGTTGGTTACCAACTTCAACTCTTATAAATCCACTTTTTGAGAGATCAGGATATGGCTGCCCTTTGAATTTAGCGGCATCGTCAAATGAATTTAACCCGAATCCGTCGCAAATCAGACCAGATCCATCACGACTTGGAAAGAGCGGATACAGATCAAAGTAGTCGGTGTAAAGGGGAAACCAGATATTGGCGCTTCCAACGGAGTGCTGCCACCCATGGAGTATCGCCGCTACTGCAAAAGCATTGCGCAAATCAGCCATTGCTTCGGCCGACTTCAACTGGGTTGGGCAACTATCCGAAACAATGTAAGCAGCCGGGCGAAATGCATCCCCTAAAGGGTGCCCAAAATTATGGAGCAAAGCTCTAGCTGCGGCAGATTTTTCCCCAATCTCTTCCAATCGCTTGTCTGATGGGTGGGCAAATGCCAAGTGATCGAAGTCCCAAGACCGATCAATTGGAAGATTGGGAAGCACTCCAATTAGTTGCCAACTTGACATAACAAAGCAGATGTCTACCTGAACTTCACTCCAGCCTTGCTGGCCAGGGCATCAAGCACCTTGGCGTGGGCGGCGTCCACTTCCTCGGCTTTGAGCGTGCGGTCAGTGGCGCGGTATTGGAAGCGGTAGGCGACGGACTTGCGGTCGGCGGGGAGTTTCTGGCCGGTGGGGTCGTTGAAGACGTCGAAGCACTCGAAGGAGACGAGCAGGGGCTCGGCGAGTTTGAGGAGGACGTTTTCGATCTCGGCGTTGGGCAGGGTGGTTGCCACTTCCATGGCGGCGTCGCGGGAGGAGCCGGGGAATTGGGGGAGGTCCTCGACGTGTTCGATGCCGGTGAGGAGTTTGCGGAGTTTGGCTAGATCGAGCTCGGCGACGTAAACCGGAGAGGTGAAATCGAGTTCGCGTTCGCGGGCGGGTTTGAGCCGGGCGAAGATGCCGATGTTCTGGTCGTCCGCCTTGATGTCGCAGCCGAGGGCGAAGCCATCGCGGTCGCGCGGGCTGAAGCGGATGGTTTTGTTAGGAACGAGCGCGTTGATCAGGCCCTTGAGGTCGTAGAGGTCGGCCTGGCGGTCGGCTTGATTCCAGCCGGTGGGGGCGGTGCCGCCGGAGATGAGGATGGCGAGGGTTTCGCTTTCCTGATCCTTCGCCTTGCCGCCGCCGGAGTTGCGGAAAACGCGGCCCATTTCGAAGAAACGCAGGGATTTCTGTTGTTGGCGGACGTTTCTGGCAGCGGAGGCCACGAGTCCCGGCACGATGCTCGGGCGCATGACGGCGTGGTCCTCGCTAAGCGGGAGTTTCACGCGGATGACGTCGCCGTCCTGCATCGGGCGGAGGGTGAGGGAATCGGAAACCTGGGCATCCGAGATGAGTTTGATCGTCTGGCATTCAAACACGCCAAGCGCGGCGAGTCGGCGGCGCAGGATCATGTCCGCATCGTAGGCGGCATCGACCGGGCTGGCGGGGACGAAGCTGCTCTGGAGGCGGGATGGCACATTATCGAGGCCGTGGACGCGGGCGATCTCCTCGACGAGGTCGATGTGGCGCTGGAGGTCGGCGCGGAAGCTGGGGACGTTCCAGGTGCCGTCGGCGAGTTTTGACAGACCGAGGCGGGTGAGGATTTCCCCGGCGTCTGTGAGGGAGATCGACGAACCCATCAACTGGTTGAGCTTCGTTTCATCGAGCGCGACGGGTTGGGTGAGAACCGGTGCCTCGCCCGCCACCTGGGTGACGGGTTCCGCGGTGCCGCCGGCGGTTTCGAGGATGAGTTTCACGGCGAGCGCGGAGGCGGTGAGGACGCCTTGCGGATCGACGCCGCGTTCGAAGCGGTAAGAAGAATCTGAGGAAAGCGCGGTGCGGCGCGAGGTGCGGCGGATGCCTTGCGGGGTGAAGTACGCCGATTCCAGTAGAATGTCGGTGGTGGATTCCGTGACACCGGATTCCTGGCCGCCCATCACGCCGGCGAGGGCGAGCGCCGCGCCGGATTCGTCGGAGATGAGGAGGTCGTCGGGAGTGAGGATGTGTTTCGATTCGTCGAGGGCGAGGAAGGTTTCGCCGTCGTTGGCATTGCGGACGATGATGGAGCCGGTGAGTTTCGCGGCATCAAAGGCGTGGAGCGGCTGGCCGAGTTCGTGGAGGACGAAATTGGTGACGTCCACGATGTTGTTGATCGGGCGCAGGCCGATGGATTCGAGGCGCTGCTTGAGCCACGCGGGGGATTCCTGGATGGTGACACCGGAGATTCTAACAGCCGTGTAGAGCGGGCAGGCGGCGGGGGAATCGATGCGGACGGAAGATGCGGACGAGACGTCCGCACTCCTTGTTTCGAGCGACTTGAGCGGGGTTTTCAGCAAGGTCGCGAGTTCGCGGGCCATGCCGTAGTGACTGAGGAGGTCCGGGCGGTTCGGGGTGACTTCGAGTTCCAGCAGGGTGTCGGAATCGAAGAGTTGTTTCACCGGCACACCGATCGGCGAGTCTTCCGGAAGGATGAGCAAGCCGTCCTCACCGGGCGGCAGGCCGATCTCGACGGCGGCGGCGAGCATGCCCTTGGATTCCACGCCGCGCATCTTGGTCTCGCCGATGGTGAAGCCGCCGGGAAGCTCGGCTCCGGGAAGGCAGCAGGGAACTTTGTCGCCGACCTTGTAGTTCCGCGCACCACAGACGATCTGGCGCAGCTGGCCCTCACCGGCATCCACCTGTGTGACCTTCAGCTTGTCCGCGTTCGGGTGCTGGACGGCTTCCATGATCTGCGCGACGACAATTTTGTCTGACGCGATGCCTTTGGAAACGATGCCCTCCACCTCGACGCCCGCGAAGGTGAAGAGGTCGTCGATTTCCTTGATCGACTTGCCTGATAGATCGAGGTGGGAGGAGAGCCAGTTGAGTGAAACGTTCATGAGAAGAGGATGGGAGATCGTGGATTGTGGATCGTGGATGGAAGAAGTGGCGTCATACGCGGTCTTCGTTGTGGTGCATTTCCACGCTTCGAGAGAATTGATAGATGGATTTGGAAAGTTGGTTGAGCCGCTCGTGTAGGGAATTGAAGAGATCTTTGTCCTTCAAAGATTCGGTTTCGAAGAGGGTTTCGAGATGGTCGATGGTTTCCAATGTGGAAGCGTAGGAAAAATCGAGAAAGCGGAGGTATTCCACCTTGTGGCGACGGCGCCCATAGCCTTCAACGATATTCGATTTCACGGATTTCATGCTTCGGCGGATCTGAGATCCCTCCTCATACATTTCAAACTTCGGTAACTGTGCAAGCGTCATCCTGTGAATCTCGATCACAAGCTCACGGGCCTGTTCCCAGATCCGCAGTTTCTTGTAACCAAATGATGCCGTATCCATGATCTTCCATCTACGATCCACTATCCACGATCCTCGATCTCTTCAGGCGAATTGCTTGAGGAAGCGCATGTCGTTTTCAATGAGGAGCCGGATATCCTTGATGCCCCAGCGGATCATCGCGAGGCGGTCGAGGCCCATTCCGAAGGCAAAGCCGGTGGTTTTTTCGGGATCGAAGGCCTTGTCCTTGCGCGAAGCGTTGATGGCATCGAAGACGGCGGGATCGACCATGCCGCAGCCAGCGACCTCGATCCAGCGCGGGGCCTGGCCTTTGACGGTGAGTTTCACATCAATCTCAAACGAGGGCTCGGTGAAGGGGAAGAAGTGCGGGCGGAAGCGGACTTCGGTTTGTGGGCCGTAGAGTTCGCGGAAGAAGTATTCGAGCGTGCCCTTGAGATCGGGGAGCGAGACGTCCTCGGCAACGTAGAGGCCTTCGAGCTGGTTGAAGACCGAGAGGTGGGTGGCGTCGATCTCATCGCGGCGGTAGGCCGAGCCCGGAGCGATGATGCGGATGGGCGGCTTCGCGGATTCCATGGTGCGGATCTGCACGCTGGAGGTGTGGGTGCGGAGGAGTTTCCCGGAATCGAAATAGAACGTGTCCTTCTCGTTGCGCGCCGGGTGGTCGGCGGGGGTGTTGAGGGCATCGAAGCAATGGAACTCGTCCTCGATTTCCGGCCCGTCGGCGAGCGAGAAGCCCATGCGGCGGAGGATGGAGATGGCCTCATCGCGAATCAACGTGAGCGGATGCAGCGCTCCGGTGGCGACGTGGCGGGCGGGCAGCGTCACATCGATGCCGGTGAGCGCGGCCTGGTCGGCTAGATCCTGGAGGGCGGATTGTTTCCCCTCGAGGGCGGTGGTGATGGCACTGCGGGCTGCGTTGAGGAGCTGGCCGACCTCGGCTTTGTCCTCCTTCGGCACGTCCTTCATGCCGGCTGCGGCGAGGGTGAGGGTGCCTTTTTTGCCGAGCACGGCGACGCGGACCTCCTCGAGCGAGCGCTCGTCGTGGGCGGCGGCGATTTGTGCAAGTGCTTCGGATTGAATGGCTGGGATTTGCTCCTTCATGGGAAAGCCGAGGGGCATAGCCCGAAACCCGCCCCGGGTCAAAGCCTAGGTGAAACCGCCGGGGAAAAGGAGAGCCCGGATCCCGAGCCGCGGATCAGAGCGCCTCGATGGCGTCCATGATGCGTCGGGTGATGCGCTCGTAGTCGTCCTTCCCCTTCACTGCGGAGAGTTCCTCAGGGCTGAGGCGGATCGGCGGGCCAACCGTCACCGAGATGCGGGCGAAGCGGATGCGGGCGGAGCCGCGGGGCAGGGCCTCACGCGCGCCGCGGATGCGGACGGGCTGGATGACCGCTCCGGATTTCGCCGCGACGAGCCCGATTCCCGGCGCGGCCTCGCCGATTTCGCCATCGAGGGTCCGCGAACCTTCCGGGAAAACGAGGACCCGGTGGCCTTCCTTGAGTTTCCGGATGATCGTCTTGAGGCTGGCCATGTCCGGCCGGTCCTGATCGACCGGAATGGCATTCCACTGGGTGTAAACCCAGCGGGTGACCGTGTTGAAGAGGGTCTTGCGGGCGAGGTAGCACATCTCGTCCTGATAGAGATTCCCGATCAGCGGGGGATCGAGAAAGCTCTGGTGGTTGGAGGCGACGAGCACCGGGCCTTCGGTGATGAGATGCTCCCGTCCCTCGATGCGCATGCCGAAGAGGCTTCGGAATGCGGACCCGAAGCTCATCCATCCGAGCCAGTAGATCCATTTCATGGGGTTGAGAAAGGTGGGGGATCCGGAGGTGCCCAGCCGGGGTGGCGGGCGGGCGGACTTTCCACCGTGCGTCCGGTCCAGCGCAACCGCAAAGTTCCTGCTGGCGGAGCGGAGGGTGGCGAATCGTTTCGTTCTTCCAGGCCGGGGAAATTCTGTCAGCGTCCCGCGCATGTCTTCGGAAGCGTCCGGCCGCATCGTCATCATCCCCACCCCGATCGGGAATCTGGGGGACATCACGCACCGGGCGGTGGAAGTTCTCAAGGCGGCGGACCGCATCGCGTGCGAAGACACGAGGCATTCCGGGCCCTTGCTGGCTCATTTGGGGATCACCGGCAAGCCGCTGGTCTCCCTTCACGAGCACAACGAGGCACGCCGGGCACCGGAGCTCGCGGCGGCGGCAAGGGCCGGCGAAACCATCGCCCTGATCAGCGATGCGGGGATGCCCGGAGTCTCGGACCCCGGTTACCGGGTGATCCAGGCCTGCCTTGAAACGGAAACACCCTTTGAGGTCCTGCCCGGTCCCTCGGCGGTGATCACCGCGCTGATCGGCTCCGGGTTCCCCTGCCACGCATTCCGCTTCGGGGGGTTCCTCTCGGTGAAATCCGGCAAGCGCCGCTCGGCGCTCGAGGCCGCACTGAAGTCCGGCGAGACCGGGATCTTCTTCGAATCCCCCCACCGCATTGTCTCCACCCTGGAGATTCTAACAGAGATCGATCCCCGGGCGAGGGTCTGTGTGGCCAGGGAGCTGACGAAAAAATTCGAGACCTACCACCGCGGCGCTGCCGGAGAGGTCCTGGAGCATTTCAAGAGTCACCCGCCGAAGGGTGAGATCGTGCTGCTGGTCCACGCGGCGGAATGATCGATGCATCCGGGTATTGCCACCGGGCTCCCCATTTTCCATAAACGGGGCATGATTCCGTCGCTAAGCCGCGTCCTGCTGCCCGCCGTCTTGTTCCCCGCCATCGCCTCCCTGCCGGTGCGGGCCGCGGATTTCTCGTTCGAGAAGCTTCGCGAAAAAGCCCGTGCGCTCGCAGCTGCCCCCCATCAACCGTCGGCGTTGAAGCTCGATGATTTCTGGAAAAACCTGAACTACGATCAACACCGTGACATCCGCTTCAAGATGGAAGCCGGACTGTGGGCCGGGGAGAAGCGGCCGTTCTCGATCGACTTCTTCCACCCCGGCTGGACGGCGAAGGAAATGGTGACCATCCACGAGGTGGTGGGAGCGGAAGAGAATCCGCTGGCATTTGATCGTTCGCTTTTCGATTACGGGAAGAACGTCATCCCGAAGGATACTCCCTCGCCGCAGGGGTATGCCGGCTGGAGGGCGCGCTGCCACCTGAATACCGCGGACTACATGGATGAGTTCCTCGTGTTTCTCGGAGCGAGCTACTTCCGGGCGATCCCGGCGAACTCGCCGTATGGCCTCTCGGCGCGCGGACTGTCGATCAACAGCGGCTTGCCCGGCGTGCCGGAGGAGTTCCCGGTTTTCACCGAGTTTTACCTGAAGCGGCCGGAAATGGACGCCAAGTCGCTGACGGCATGGGCGGTGCTCGACGGCGAAAGCGTGGCCGGCGCCTATCAGTTCACAATCACCCCGGGAGCGGAAACCGTGATGGACGTGGAGGCGGAGATCACCTTGCGCCGCCCGATCCAGCAGCTCGGGCTCGCTCCGTTTTCCTCGATGTATTGGTTTGGTGAAGGCACCCATCCCAAACCCCACGACTTCCGCCCGGAGGTGCATGACAGCGACGGCCTGCTGATGGAACTCGAAAGCGGCAACCTCCACTACCGGCCGCTGGAACATTCCCACAACCGCTTCCGCCACTGCGTGATGACGATGGAAAAACCGCGCTCGTGGTCGCTGGTCCAGCGGGACAGGTCGTTCTCATCCTATCAGGACATCGAGGCCCGCTACCACGAGCGGCCCACCGTGCGCGTGGAACCGGTCGAAGGCTTCGATCAAGGAAAACTCCACCTCATCGAGATGCCGACGATCGACGAGACCGGCGACAACGTCGTCCTCGTCTGGGATCCGACGCCGGCCCCCACGGTCGGCAAGCCGTTCAAGTTCCATTACCGACTGCGCTGGATGCGCGATCCGGCACCCAGCGGCATGTTCACCGTGAGGGCCACACGCTCCGGCACGCCCGTCCAGAAACCCGAGCAGATTCTCATGGCCGTGGATTTCGCCAAACCACTCAACCCCGTCGCCAAGGTCGGCGACCCCAAGTGGGATGACACGAAGGGATGGAAACCCGTCGTCACCCTCAACCAAAAGGAGGCCAAGCTCCTGCACGTGGGCATGGACGACATGAGCATGGCCAACGTGGACGACCTTCCCGCGGGAATCGGCCGCAGTGACAAGCTGCACATGCCGCAGGTGCTGCGCGCCTTCTTCGTCATCGACCCGCCCAAGGACATGGAGCAGATCGACATGACCTGCGAAATCCAGGATGCGGAAGGACGGGCGGTTTCCGAGCGCTGGGTCTATCTCTGGACCAAGCCGCATTGAGCCGCGGAAAAGAAGGCTTTGCACCGGGGGGCATGCTGCTAGCGTGGCGGCGTCCTTTTGGTGTCATGAACATTCCACGTCGCATTGTGCCTGCGCGGCTTCCGGGCCGCATCCGTACGTTTCTTTTTCTAACAAAGATCGTGCTTGCGGCCTCTTCCCTAGCGGCCGCCCCCATGGAGGATCGCCCGTCCGCGCCCACCGGTCGGGAATGGGAGCAGGAGGGCAACCTTTCTCTCAACAAGGAACCGGTCCACGCCACATTTACCTCCTTCGCGGATGCGGAATCCGCGCTCAAGATCCTGCCCGAGCACTCGACACGCCGCCGATCGCTCGACGGGGCGTGGAAGTTCCATTGGGTGAAGCGCCCCGAGGAACGTCCGGCGGATTTCTTCAGGCCGGGATTCGACGTCTCCTCCTGGAAGGACATTCAGGTGCCGTCCTCGTGGCAGCTCCAGGGCTATGATGTGCCGGTTTACTCGAACCAGCGCTATCTTTTCAAGCGGGACTGGCCGCGCGTGATGGGCGAGCCTCCCAAGGAATACACATCCTTCATCAACCGCAATCCGGTGGGCTCCTATCGCAGGACTTTCGATATCCCCGCCGATTGGAAGGGTGAGGATGTTTTCGTCCGATTCGACGGCGTGGATTCTTTCTTCTATCTGTGGATCAATGGAAGTTATGTCGGATTTTCCAAGGACTCTCGCAGCCCCGCCGTGTTCGACATCACCCGCTTTCTCAAGCCGGGAGAAAACCTGATCGCCGCGGAGGTTTATCGGTTCTCGGATGGTTCCTATCTGGAATGCCAGGACATGTGGCGGCTGTCCGGCATCTTCCGCTCGGTATCGCTCGAGGCAAGACCGCACACCCGCATCAGGGACTTCTTCGCCGTGCCGGACCTGGACGGGGACTACCGCGATGGATCCCTTGCCATCTCCGGATCGCTTGCAGGGAAGGATGCCGGAACGGCCAAGGTGTCCGCCACGCTTCACGAGGACGGGGGACGGGTGATCGCCACCGGCGAGAGCGGCACAGGGGGGGATTTCAAGATCCGCCTCGATGTGAAGGAGCCGCACAAGTGGTCTGCGGAAACGCCCGCCCTTTACACTCTGGTGCTTGCCTTGAAGGACGCCTCCGGCAGCACGCTTGAGCACGTCTCAACCCACACGGGCTTCCGCAAGGTGGAAATCCGCGACGGGGTCTTCCTGGTGAACGGCCGGCCGGTGAAACTCAAGGGGGTGAACCGCCACGAGAACTTTCCGGATACCGGACACGCCGTGACCCGGGAGCAGATGGAACTCGACATCCTGCGCCTCAAGCAGGCCAACGTGAACCATGTGCGCACCTCGCACTATCCGAATGATCCCTATTGGTATTATCTCTGCGACAGGGAGGGCATCTATCTCCAGGACGAGGCGAACATCGAGTCCCACGGATACTATTACGGAAAGGAATCCCTGTCCCATCCACCCGAATGGGAGGCGGCCCATGTGGACCGCGTGATGTCCATGGTGGAGCGCGACAAGAACCACCCGAGCATCATCATGTGGTCCCTCGGCAACGAAGCCGGGCCCGGCAGGAACTTCGAGGCGGCCGTCGCGAAACTCAAACAACGCGACGTTTCCCGGCCCACGCATTACGAGCGGAACAACGCGATTGTCGACGTCGGCAGCAATCAATACCCGTCCGTCGCCTGGACTTGGGCAGCCGCGAAAGGCTCCGCCGGCATCAAGTATCCGTTCTACATTTCCGAATACGCCCACATCATGAACAACGCGTTGGGCAATCTCGCCGATTACTGGGAGGCGATCGAGTCCTCGGACCGGATCATGGGCGCGGCGATCTGGGAGTGGTGCGATCAGGGGCTTTACAAGACCAACGAGCAAGGCAAGCGCTTCGTCGCCTATGGCGGGGACTTCGGGGACCAGCCGAATGACGGACAGTTCATCGTGAAGGGCGTGGTGTTCGCCGACCGCACGCCGAAGCCTTGCTACAACGAAGTGAAGCAGGTCTATCAGGACATCGTGGTGGCTCCGGTGGACCTCTCGGCCGGGCGGGTGGAGGTGTTCAACAAGTTCTTCTTCAAGGACCTCTCCGCCTATGAGATGACGTGGGAACTCAGCGAGGACGGCGGGGTGATCCAGTCCGGCGTGATGGCCGCACCGGACGTGGAGCCACGCCGGAAGACCCTCGTGGAAGTGCCGTTCCAGTCACCGGCCTTCAAGCCGGGCGCCGAGTATTTCCTGCGCCTTGGATTCCGCCTCAGGGACGCCTGCGCATGGGCGCCCAAGGGCCATGAAGTGGCCGCCTCGCAAGTGCCCGTTCCCAATCCCCATCCGGACAAACCGGCGGCCATGACCGCGGGAGCCGCCCTCGAGGTGCTCCGGGATGCAGGCAAGATCACCGTCCGCGGAAACGGATTCGCCGCTGTCTTCGATGCCGCGACCGGTTTTCTCACATCCTATCGGAAAGGCGATCAAGAGCTGCTCGCCGGAGGGATTTCCTTCAACGCATTCCGCTGCCCGGTGAACAACGATATCTGGACCCAGAACAAATGGTTTGACCACGGCCTGTCCCGGCTGACCCACAAGGCGGCCGGATTCAACGTGGAGCGCCTCGGCCAGGCGGTGAGACTCTCCACCACCGTGGTATCACGCGGAAGCCATGCGGAACGCTGCGTGGACTTCGGAGGAAACGTCACCCGCATCGAGAAAGGCAGGGAGCTCGATGAACGATCGCTTTCATTCCGTTCGCAGTTCTCATGGTCCATCACGCCTGACGGAACGGTGGCGATGCAGACTGCGGTGATGCCAAACGGCCCCGTCATCGCACTGCCGAAAGTCGGAGTGAAAGTGGAACTTCCCGCCTGGCTTTCGAAGGTTTCCTGGTTCGGCAGGGGGCCCTTGGAAAACTACCCGGACCGGAAATCGGGCTCCTTCCATGGCCGCTACACGGCATCGGTCGCGGAGATGTTTGTGCCCTATGCACGCCCTAACGATATGGCGAACCGCGAGGACGTCCGCTGGATCTCACTGACCGGAGAGCAGGGCGGACTTCTGTTCGCCGCTCCGCACGGCACCTTCAGCGCGGCTGCGCTTCCCTACAGCGCCACGGAGCTTCTCGCCGCCAATCACCCGCCGTCCTTGCCAGAGCCCGGCCGCACGATCCTCACGCTCGATGCCGCGGTGCTCGGGCTAGGTGGCGCCTCCTGCGGGCCGGGTCCGGTGGACCGTGACATACCGCTCTCCGACAAAGCCTATCATCTGTCCATCGTGATCCGGCCTCTCGACCCAAGCGCGGATGCCGCGGCCATCGCCCGCGTGGGCCTGCCACTCACCGCACCGGCCGCTGTCATGCGCCGTAAGAAGGAACTGCGGATCGACACCGCCACACCGGGAGCCGTTCTCCGCTACTCGGTGAACGGTGGCGAACCTCGCGACGTCAGCGGGCCGATTCCCGCAGTGGCCCGGGATGTGATCGAGGCATGGGCGGAAAAACCCGGCTACGAGCCCTCGGCGCGCACCTCCTTCACCGTTCCGGACGATGACCCGAAGGCAAAATTCGCCATCCGCTACGTGAGCAGCCGCCAGCGCGAGGAAGGCGAGGCCGAGCACGTCCTCGACGGAGATCCGGATACCTACTGGCACACCGACTACGGGCTGACTCTTGCCAAACACCCGCACACGCTCGAAGTGGATCTAGGCGATCGGAAGACCTTCAAGGGCATCTCCTGCCTGCCGCGGCACGACAACGTCAACGGCCGCATCGCCTCTTATCGCATCGAGACCAGCTCGGATGGCACGACATGGAACACGGTGGCTGAAGGAGCATTCCCTAACAGCGCTGACAGAAAGAACGTGGCATTCAAGCAGGCTGTGACGGCACGCTATCTTCGTCTGGTCGCGCTGAGCGAGGTGAATGGCCAGGATTTCGCATCCCTCGCGGAACTCGACATCCTTCCCTGAGGCACCCAGCTCGCAAAACCGGAACCGGGTTTGATCTGCTCCGCCTCGTGCGATATGCCACGCGGCCGAGCCCTCATGACATCCATTGATCTTCCACTCCGCGCCGCCATTGAAACCGCTGCCGCCCATGGTTTCGTGGCGGACCGTTGCGACATCCTGCAGAATGGAAGCACCCTGGTCGTGAGGCTCGGCGAATCTCTGGTCGCCCGCGTGGTGGTCGATCGCGATGGCCCGAGGCAGGGCGATGCGTGGTTCGCCAGGGAAAACGCGATCGCCCAGCACCTCACCCGGCACGGGGCTCCGGTCATCCCGCTTCATCGGGACCTTCCGCCCGGGCCTCACCTGCATCTCGGTTTCACTCTGAACTTCTGGGAGTTTGTCACCGTGGTGGATGACGACGCTTCGGCGGAACAAACCGGAGCCACCCTGCAGCGCTGCCACGAGATCCTCCGGAGCTTTCCAGAACCGCTTCCGGGTCTCGCCATCCTTCGGGAAACCCTCGGACTGCTCGATACGCTCCGCAGCCGGAATCTGTTTTCGGACGAGATTCTGGAACTCCTCCACCATCACCTCTGCGATTCCCTGCTCGTTCTTTCCAGCCTGCCCTCGCAGGCGCTCCATGGCGACGCCCACGCCGGCAATCTCCTCAATACCACCCGCGGACCCCTCTGGACCGATTGGGAAGACGCCTTCCACGGTCCCATCGAGTGGGATCTCGCATCGATCATCTGGAATGCCAGGATCCTTGAAAAGGATCACCGAAAAGCCGATGGCATCCTGGACGCCTACCAACACGCCGGCGGCTCCTTCGATCCCCGCGCGCTGGATCATTGCCTCGTCGCGCGCGCCGCCGTCATGAGCGCCTGGTACCCCCTGCTCTACCCAGGCGCAGACCCGGATCGCGCCCGAAAGCTGGAATTCCGGCTCGACTGGCTTAGGGGAAAACGTGGCTAAATCGGCGGAAAATCACAGCATTGCTTTCCAAATCGAAACTCAACTCGTTGATTTTCAGATCGTTATTCCCAAAATGGAACTGTAATTGGAATAATTCTTGATATCGTTCGGTTCGAGCCTAGGTTCCCGCCGCGATGGTCAGCAACGCCCCAGATCCCAACCCCATTCCGGACATTCCGGAAGAGATCGCCGGTCTGCGCATGACGCGCCAGCGTCAGGAAATCTACCGGATTCTCATCGAGCAGCGGAACCACCCTACCGCCAACGAGGTCTTCATGCGAGCCAAGGACCGGCTCCCGAACATCTCGCTGGCCACGGTTTACAACTGCCTCGAAGCACTCGTGCAGCACGGCATCATCCGCCAGGTGAATTTCGAGCGCGAATCCTCGCGCTACTGCCCGAATCTCCGCGAGCACGGACATTTTCACGATGCCTCCACCGGGGTGATCCACGATGTGGACTTCAAACCCGGAGTCAATCTCGCCGACGTGCTCGACCTGCCACCCGGCGCCGTGATCGAGGACATCGAAATCACCCTTCGCGGCAAACTCGTCGCCCCCTGAAAACCATCTCCAATCCCCAATACCTTTTCCCCACCATGAGCCTCCACATCCAGAACCTGCACGCCACCCTTGAAGACGGAACCGAAATCCTCAAGGGAGTGACCCTCGAGATCCCGAAGGGCGAAGTCCACGCCATCATGGGACCCAACGGCTCCGGCAAGTCCACGCTCTCGAAGGTCATCGCCGGCCACGAAGGCTACGTGGTCACCGGCGGCGCTGTCACCATCGATGAAGAAGACATCGCCGAGATGTCCATCGACGAACGCTCGCGCGCCGGCATCTTCCTCGCCTTCCAATACCCGTCCGAAGTTCCCGGAGTCTCCAACGCCAACTTCATCCGCGCCGCCCTTCAGGCCCGCCTGCCCAAGGGCGAGGAAATTGATGCCGTCGCTTATTACAAGAGCCTTTACGCAAAAATGGACATCCTTGAGATGGACCGCAAGTTCACCGGCCGCGCCGTGAATGAAGGCTTCTCCGGCGGCGAAAAGAAACGCAACGAGATCCTCCAGATGATGATGCTGGAACCGAAGTACTGCATCCTCGACGAGACCGACTCCGGCCTCGACATCGATGCCCTCAAGATCGTCGCCAAGGGCGTCAATGCGATGCGCTCGCCCGATCGCGGCATGCTCCTCATCACCCACTACCAGCGCCTGCTCGATTACATCAAGCCGGACCACGTGCACGTCATGGCGGAAGGCCGCATCGTCCGCTCCGGCGGCCCCGAGCTCGCCCTCGAGCTCGAAAAGGATGGCTACGAATTCCTCAAGGAGGCCGCTCTCGCCTGATCTTCGGTTTTCTCTCTGAAAACTGAACACTGAAATCCAGCAAACTCTCCACCATGTCCTACGAAGACACCACCGCCCTGCTCGATGAGGAAACCCACGACGCGATCAATGTCGATCGCACCAAGGGTGACTTCACGTTTCCGGAGCGCCACAAGTTCGATGCCGGCTACGGGCTGAGCTCGAAAACCGTCGACTACATCTGCGACGTCAAAGGCGAGCCGCAATGGGTCCGCGATTTCCGGCACAAGGCGCTCGCGGTGTTCGAATCCAAACCGATGCCCACCAACTGGGCCACGGAGGACCTCAACAACATCAACTTCGACGAGATCCGCTATTATCTGTCAGACGGTGAGAAGCCGAAGCGTTCCTGGGACGAAGTGCCTCCCGAAGTGCTTGAGACATTCGAGCGTCTCGGCATTCCCGAACAGGAGCGTGCCTTCCTGGCCGGTGTCGAGGCCCAGTATGACTCGGAGGCAGCCTACTCCAACATGAAGGAGGAACTCACCAAACAAGGTGTGATCTTCGTCAACTCCACCGAGGGACTCAAGGAACACGAGGAGATCTTCCGCCCCTGGTTCGGCAAGGTGATCCCCACTTCGGACAACAAGTTCTCCGCGCTAAACAGCGCCGTCTTCTCCGGCGGATCCTTCATCTACATCCCGAAGGGCGTGAAGCTCAAGCAGCCGCTCCAGGCCTACTTCCGCATCAACTCGGAAAACTTCGGCCAGTTCGAACGCACCCTCATCATCGCCGACGAAGGCGCGGAAGTCATGTATATGGAAGGCTGCACCGCTCCCAAGTTCGAGACCGCCACCCTCCACTCCGCGGTCGTGGAACTCGTCGCCCTCAAAGGCGCGAAGATCCAGTATGTCACCGTGCAGAACTGGAGCTCCAATGTCTTCAACCTCGTCACCAAACGGGGACTCGCCATGGAGGACGCGGAAGTCCGCTGGATCGATTGCAACATCGGCTCGCGCCTTACCATGAAGTATCCCGGCGTGATCATGAAAGGCCGCCGCGCCCGCGGCGAGGTCATTTCGATCGCCCTTGCCAACACCGGACAACACCAGGACACCGGCGCGAAGATGATCCACGCCGCCGATGAAACGACGTCCAACATCGTCTCCAAATCCATCTCCGTCGGCGAGGGCCGCGCCACCTATCGCGGCCAGGTCCACATCCCGAAACACCTGAAGGGATGCAAGAACAACACCGAGTGCGATGCCCTGCTCATCAACTCGAACAGCCGCACGGACACCTATCCCGCCATCACCGTGCGCGGCAACCGCCACGCCACCCAGCACGAGGCTTCGGTCTCCCAGGTTTCCGAGGAAATGCTTTTCTACATGCAGCAGCGCGGCATCAGCGAAGGAGCCGCCATGTCCCTCGCCGTCAATGGATTCATCAACGACCTCGTCCGTGAGTTCCCGATGGAATACTCGGTGGAGCTCAAGCGCCTCATCGACCTCGAAATGGAAGGCTCCGTTGGATAACGGTCTTCAGTGCCAAACCTGAAAACTGAACACTGAAAACTAACAAACTTTCCATGACCACCACTCTCCCGAACTGGTTCACCGCCCGCCAAGAGGCCGCGCAAAAACGTTACGAAGCCACCCCAGCTCCCAAGCGCGGTGATGAAACCTGGCGTTTCTCCAATCTCAAGCAACTCGACTTCGCGGGCTTCGTAAGGGGTGCGGACGTCTCGTCCGCAAACACCGCCGACATCGTCGCCCGCTCCACCGGCATCGAAAAGACCGCCGCCAAGTTCGTCTTCGCGAACGACACCCTCATCCACTCGGAAACGAACATCCCCGCCGGCGTCATCGCGCTTCCTCTATCAGAAGCTCTCGTTTCCCACCCGGAACTGGTCGAGAAACACTTCATGCGCCAGGAAACGAGGCTCGGCTCCGCCAAGTTCGCCGCCTGGCACGAGGCCATGGTTTCCAACGGGCTTTTCGTCCACACCGGTGACAACGTGGAGATCGAGGATCCCATCGAGGTCCATCACTGGATCTCCGGCCAGAACACCGTCATCTTCCCCCACACACTCGTCGTCACGGGCACGTCCTCCAAGGTCCGCGTCATCGATATCTTCCGCTCCTCGGACGACATCACCCCTGGACTCGCGATCGCGTTCAACGACCTCTGCGCCGGAAAGAACTCGCAACTCGACTACGTCGCCGTTCAGGCGCTCAACGAGGTCACCCGCATCATCCAGATCCATGAAACCGCCACCGCGCGTGATGCCTCCGCCAAGGGCTTCATCCTCAACACAGGAGCCTCATGGGCACGCAACGAGTGCCTATCCCGCCTCGAGGGGCCCGGCTCGCGATCGGACATGCTCTCCGTTTCCATTCCCGCCCGTGAGCAGGAATACGATCAGCGCACCTTCCAACACCATGTGTCCGAGGGCGCCTATTCCGATCTCCTCTTCAAGAACTCGCTCTACGACAACTCGAAGACCATCTTCTCCGGGCTCATCTTCGTGGACGAGGGCGCGCACCACACCGACGCCTATCAGACCTGCCGCAATCTCATGATGAGCGACACCTGCGAGGCCAACTCGATGCCTGGACTCGAAATCAATGCGGATCAGGTGAAATGCTCTCACGGCTCCACCTCCTCGCAGATCCACGACGACGAGATCTTCTATCTCCGCGCCCGCGGCATCGATCCCGTCCGTGCCCGCCAGCTCATCGCCCGAGGCTTCTCCGTCGAGGTCGTCGAACGCCTCGCCCACGAAGCCACTGAGGAACTCGTTCTCCGCTTTGTCGACGACAAGTTCGCACACATCGCCGGCGGCGGGGCCTGAGCACGCACGAAGTGCGATATTTGCATCATGAGCCATAGAATCCCGGTCAAGGCGCGTTGACCCGGGGAGTGGTTGCAGGCTTTTCGTAAGAACCCGGGAGAGCCGTGTCCAAACGACCCGGATCCGGACGAAAGCCCATGAAACAACACCCTCGCACTCTCCGTGTGGCGTCCCTTGGCGCCACGGCCACATTGATTTTTCATGCCAGCGCATGGGCGGCGAAGCCCGAGACGGTGAACCTGCTCGTCAAATCCGGACGAAACACTCCGGAAGCCGCCGTCCACGCCCTTCTCACTTCGAAAGGCGCATCGGAACATGCAAGAATTCCCGGCATCGGCACCCGCGTCGTGCGGGTTCCTGCACAACAGGCGGAGCGGATTCTATCCGAGTTGAAGGCGGATCCCGCTCTGGACTATGCAGAGCCCGATGCCACCGCCCATGCCGTGGCGACCACCAACGATCCCTACTTCACCAGCGCCGCCCAGTGGTATCTCACAAAAATCGGCGCGCCCGCCGCCTGGGACATTTCCACGGGATCCAACACCATCCGCGTGGCGGTGGTGGACTCCGGTGTGCTTGCAAGCCACCCGGATCTGGCTGGCAAGGTGCTCCCCGGCTACGACTTCGTGAACAATGACTCGGACCCCTCCGATGACAACGGCCACGGCACCGCCGTCGCCGGGCTCATCGCCGCGGCCACCAACAACCAACTCGGCATGGCCGGCCTCGGCTGGTCCACACCGGTGGTCCCCGTCAAAGCCCTCGATGCCGCCGGCAGCGGAAGCTACTCAGGCATTGCCAACAGCATCATCTGGGCAGCCGATCAGGGCGTGAAGGTGATCAACCTCAGCCTGGGCGGCACCACCTCCTCGCGCACCCTCCAGGATGCGGTCAACTATGCCTGGAACCGCCAGATCGTGGTGATCGCCGCCGCTGGCAACAACGGCAACAGCACCGCCTTCTACCCCGCCGCCTGCGCCAACATGGTCGCGGTTTCAGCCACCAACTCGACCGATACCCGGCCCTCCTGGTCAAACTTCGGCAGCTACGTGGACCTCTCCGCACCCGGTGCCGGCATCCTCACGCTCCAGGGCACCGGTTCGTATGCGAGCTGGGACGGCACCTCGTTCTCCAGCCCCATCGTCGCCGGCGTCACCGCCTTGATGATCTCCGCCAACCCTGGACTCTCAAACAGCTCGACCGTCTCCCTCCTGTTAGGAAACTGCGACGACATCGGCACCGCGGGCTATGACACCTATTACGGCAACGGCAGGCTCAACGCCGCGCGCGCCGTCCAGGCCGCTTACAACTCGATACCGGTGGACGCGACTCCTCCGGCAGTCGCCATCTCCTCACCCACGAACGGACAAACCGTCGCAGGCTCCGTGAACGTCGCGGTGAACGGCACCGACAACGTCGGCGTGACCCGCGTCGAACTTTGGATCGATGGTGTGCTGCACGCGCAAAGTGGCACGTCCGGAGCCACCTTTGCCTGGGACAGCACCGGCGTTCAGGACGGCGGCCATGTTCTTGAGGCGCGCGCCTACGATGCGATGAACCTTTCCGCCAGCACCACCATCCAGGTGAATGTGGCGAATTCCCAAATCGCCGATCTGATCGCCCCTGTCACCGCCATCACCTCGCCGGCGAACGGCTCCAGGGTTTCTTCAAAATCCCAGAAGGTCACGGTGACCGCCACCGACAACATCCGGGTGACCAAGGTCGAACTCTACATCGACGGCAAACTCGCCGGTTCGAGCACCACCTCGCCGTTCACATTCACCTGGAACACCAGCAGGATCGCCTCCGGTGCGCACACGCTCCGGTCCTATGCCTACGACGCCGCCGGAAACATCGGCACATCCACCCTCATCACCGTCTACAGGTAAACGGAGCCTTCACGGCGGAGCGTGACATCACGGATGGGAAATGCCAGTTTCCCATCCGTCATGCTCTTTCCCATCAGCGACGACGACCGCCATCTGCTGCGTCCGGCCTACGTGACCATCGTGCTGGTGGCGATCAATGTCCTGGTGTTCTTCCTCCAACTTGCGAGCCCGGAATTCACCAGCGGCTACAGCGTGATCCCGCTGGAAATCGTCAAGGGCGTGGACCTCACCGAACCGGTGCAGGTCCGCTCGGCCGGCCAGTCGTTTGAAATCCCCCAGGCACCCGGGCCCGTACCGATCTATCTCACGCTGCTCACCGCCATGTTCATGCACGGCGGCTGGGGCCATCTCGGCGGGAACATGCTTTACCTCTGGATCTTCGGAGACAATGTGGAACACCGCTTCGGCGCGCTCCGATTCCTTGCGTTTTACCTGATCAGCGGGCTGGCCGCCACCATCGCCCAGATCGCCACGGATCCCCAGGGCGTCATCCCGAACCTCGGTGCCTCCGGCGCGATCTCGGGCGTGCTCGGTGCCTATCTGGTGTTGTTTCCCCACAACCGCGTGATGGCCGTAATCTTCTTCCGGCTCGTCTCGATCCCCGCCATCCTCGTGCTCGGGCTGTGGGGGCTCATGCAGTTTGTGAGTCTCGGCGGCTCCCATTCGGGCTCCGGTGGCGGTGTGGCGTATGCCGCCCACGTCGGCGGATTCGTCGCCGGCCTGCTCGCGGGCATCATCGCCAGGCTGATGTTGAAATCCGAACCCGAGACCCCGTTCCGCAGGATCTATCAGGAACATCATCGTCGTTAGAGAATCCGAACATGCGCCGCCTCACGCCAGTCTGGCTCCTCCTCGCCCTGCCCGCCGCCGCGGATGATGCTCTTGTCGAGTTCGCCCGTGCCGTGCTGGCGGAGACCCGCGGGCAGCCCGCGGAAGCCGCCGCGTTTCACGAAAACGCACTGCGCCTGGATCCCACTGCCACGCCCTTGGTCACCCTCGCCGTCGATCGCCGCCTCGCCGCAGGCGACCGCGCAGGAGCCATTCGCCTGTATCGGGATCTCGCCACAGCACGGCCTGACGAGGTTTCCGTGCAGCTTGCCTACGCCGATTTCCTTACCCGCGAGGGCTCGGGCGACTCGCTGGCCCTCAAGCTCGCCACCACCGCACTGGAATCCATGCTCGCAACCCATCCCGGCGAGCCGGAAATCATCCGCAGGCTTTTCTCCATCCACCAGACTTCCGGAAACCGGGACCGCGCCGCACCGATGATGGAAGCTTTGGACGATCAGGACCCAGACTCGGTCATGCTTTTCGCCAAGCTCTCAAAGACCCTGTACGACACGGACAATGCCCCGGCACGCGCCGAGGTGGCGCGCCGCTATCAAAAAGCCATCCAGGCCCACCCGCAAAACACCCAACTCGCCCGCTCGGCCTCCGACCACTTCCGCAATTCCGGAGATCGCGATCAAGCCATCGCCATTCTCCAGCGCCACGCGGAGGCCGCGCCCTGGTCTCTCGACCTCCGTGCCCGCCTCGGCATTCTCCTGTTTTCCGCAAAACGAAACGATGAGGGCCTGCGGGTGTTCGCCGATCTCCTCGCAATCCATCCCCGCCACGCCCTCGCCCACCAGTCGATGGCCAAGTTCCACCGCCTTCAGGGCGATGCCGCAAAGGCCGCCCACCACGCCGGTGAGTTGCTGAAAATCCGCGGCGGAGATGCTGCGGAGTTCCTCAAACTCGCCGAGGAACACCTCGCCGCGAGCCGACCGCGCGATGCCCGCCTGCTTCTCGAAAAGGCCGTTTTCGACCACCCGGATCACCTGATGCTGCGCATGCGACTCGCCATCGCCACCCTGCAGGACCCCGACACGCGCAGTCAGGCATCCCGCCTCTTCCGCGAGGCCGAGGCCGTCGCACCCAAGGACGGAATCACCGATCCCGAGTTCCTCTCGACCTCCGCCGAGGTGCTCATCGAGTCCGGCCAAAGCAAAGCCGCCGAAGAGAGGCTGCGCGCCGCGATCCGTGCCTGGCCGCCCGAAGAGAAACCGAAAACCGCCGCCACCCTCCGCCGCCTCGCATCGCTCTGGGAAAAGGAAAACCGCAATGCCGAGGCCGCCCGCGCCCTGCGCCAACGGGCGGATTCACTCGATCCTCCCTGATTCCCCCCGGCGTCAAAAGGCTTGCACATCGGGTTTTCCGCGCCTACTGCCACGGGCATGGCTCTCGAAACCACACTGATTCTGTTCAAACCGGACGCGATTGAGAAACACCTGACGGGCAAGGTCCTCGCCCGCTTCCAGGACGCGGGTTTCACCGTCCGCGGCATCAAGATGATGAAGCTCGATGACGCGATCCTCCGCGAGCACTACTCCCACATCGCGGACAAGCCCTTCTTCCCCGAGATCGTCACCTTCATGAGCAAGACCCCCGTCATCGCCCTCGCCCTTGAGGGTGAAGACGTGATCGGCAAAGTCCGCGACCTGCTCGGACCCACCAATTCCAAGGCCGCCGCCCCGGGCACCATCCGCGGCGACTTCGGCGAGGACATGATGGTCAACGTCTGCCATGCCTCGGATTCCCCGGAAGCCGCTGCCGCCGAGCTCAAGCGCTTCTTCAAGGACGGCGAGGTCTTCTCGTTCTGATCCAGGCGTCCTGCCTTTGCATTCCCGGGGAGTGGGCGCTTGCGTCCCCTCCCCTTTTTCATTTCCCCCGCCATGCCCACCTTCAGCCTGCTGCTCGAATCGCCGGATCAGGAAATCGACCGCACGTCGCTCGAAGACGCGTCCGTCAGCGTCCGCTCGATCGCGCGCGCCGATTGCGCAAGGCTGCACCGGGAGATGAATGGCATCCTCGTTTCCGGTCTCGATCAGGGCGACGCCGAAGCCTTTCACCGGGCGCTTCTCACCAGAAACTTCCCCACCCGTGTCGTGGCGGACGCAGACATCCCCACCCTCCATCAGGGATTCCAGATTCAAAGCATCACGATCCGGGAGGAGGTCCTGCTTCTAACCGATTCCATGGGCCGCGAACGGGTGAAGCCGATCTCCGATCTCGTTTTCATCGCCTCGGGATTCGTGAACCGCCTTGAGGTGAGGAGCGAGACGAAGCACTTCATCGACTACAGTGGCCCCCGTGGCGGGGCACCCTCCGTGGTGACCGAGCGGGAACTCATCGAGGAAAACCAATCGGCGTTTCGAATGGATTTCTTCTTCTGGTCGGATCCCCACCGTCTCCAATGGGTGCTCGCCGAGGATTCCGCCATTTTCCACCAGGGAAGGCCCATCCGCCTTCGCAATACCGAAGCACTTCTCAGAGTCAGCCAATCGATGGCCGCGCTGCTGCCGCCGGAACGCCTGAGCATCGATGCCTGCACCCCCGGCCACACGCGCATCCATCCCAACCTCCGCAGCTACGAGAACGGTATCCGCTGGCACTTCCACCGGCTCAAGCGGACGGCGTGAGAGGGCTTGTCGCCCGGCCGGTCCGGAGCTAGCCTGTTGCATGTTTCACCCGGGTTTCGAAACGCAGACCTGGCTTGGCCTCGCCCTGCTCGTTGTTTTTGAAATCGTGGGCATCCTCCATGTCTTCCACGCGCTCATGCACGTGCGCACCTCCCAAGGCACCATTGCCTGGGTGATCTCGCTGGTCGCCGTGCCCTACGTTGCCATCCCGCTCTACTGGCTGTTAGGCCGCACTCGCTTCGCCGGCGCCGTCGGCGGACGCCGTGCCATGGACGGACGCCTGCGCCAGCTCGCCGACAACATGCACGAGCGCCTCCTCCAACTGGAAGTGGAGATCCCCGAGGACGATGCCTTCGAACGCGCCGCACGCGTTCTGGGCGGACTTCCCTTCACCCGCGGCAACCGCCTCGACCTGCTCATCGATGGCGAGGAGACCTTCGACCGGATCTTCCGCTCCATCCGTGAGGCGGAAACCTACTTGTGCGTGAACTTCTTCATCGTGAAGAACGACAAGCTCGGCGTCCGTTTCCAACAGGCCCTCATCGAACGCGCGCGCGCCGGAGTCCGGGTTTACTTCCTGTTCGACGAAATCGGATCCCACAAGCTGCCCCGCCGTTACCTCCGCGAACTGCGGGAAGCCGGCGTGGTCTGCCACTCCTTCGGCATCAACCGCCATTGGTGGTCCCGTCTCCAGCTCAATTTCAGAAACCACCGCAAAATCGTCATCAGCGATGGCAAGACCGCCTTCATCGGAGGTCTCAACGTCGGCGACGAATACCTCGGCAGAAACCAACGCTTCGGCCAATGGCGGGACACCCACCTCGAAATGCGCGGACCCGTCGTGCAGGCCGTGCAACTCGTCTTCCTCGAGGATTGGTTCTGGGCCGCAAACCAGGTGCCGGAACTGCTCTGGGACACACGCCCGGAAGCGGCGGACCAGGTCGCCGCCGTCATCCCCACCGGCCCGGCCGATCCCGGTGACTCCTGGCAACTCATCGTCGCCGAGGCCGCCAACTCCGCCCGCAAACGCCTCTGGATCGCCTCGCCCTACTTCGTGCCCGATGAAGGCGTTCTAACAGCCCTCCAGACCGCCGCCATCCGCGGCGTGGACGTGCGCATCCTCATCCCGGAACGCGCCGACCACCTGCTGGTCTGGCTTTCCGCCTTTTCCTACTACGAACAATCCATCCCTTTCGGCATCCGCCTCTTTCGTTATCACCGCGGATTCCTTCACCAGAAAGTCATGCTCGTCGACTCTCGCCTCGCCGCCGTCGGCACCGCGAACCTCGACAACCGCTCGTTCCGCCTCAACTTCGAAATCACCGCCTTCTCCACCGACCGCAGCTTCATCAATGAGGTCGCAACCATGCTGGAAACCGACTTCACCCACGCCCGCGAAGCCACCTTGGAGGATTTCACCGGCCGCCCATTCCTGTTCCGGGCCGCCAGCCGCGCCGCCCGCTTGCTCGCGCCCATCCAGTAGCCGCCCCCTCGCTTCACCCGATCAAAGCGCGCTCGACTCACACGCGCCCCCTGTCCCAAGCTCCGCCCCATGAGACCCCGATCTTCCGGCCCACAAAAGGAACATGGACGACAGGCCCGCGAAAACCGCCACGCGCAGCCCGTGGAGAAATGCGCACCCGCCCTCGACGAGGATGAACTCATGGAGATCGTCGCCAGCCATCCCACACCCTTAGTCCTCATCCTCGACTGCGTTCAGGATCCCCACAATCTCGGCGCCATTCTGCGCACCGCGGACGCTGCAGGCGTTCATGCGGTCGTGGCTCCAAAGGACAAAGCCGTGGGCATCACCGAGACCGTGCGCCGCATTTCCGTCGGTGCCGCAGACCACGTGCCCTTTGCCCAGGTCACCAACCTCGCCCGCGCCATGGAAAAACTCAAAGCCGCGGGACTTTGGCTCGTCGGCACCTCGGACCAGGCCAAGGCAAAGTCCATCTACGACCTCGACCTCCGCGGCCCCATCGCCATCGTCATGGGAGCCGAAGACAAGGGCATGCGCCGCCTCACCGAGGAGAACTGCGACTTCCTCGCCAGCATCCCCATGGCGGGAAAAGTCGAGTGCCTCAACGTCTCGGTCGCCACCGGTGTCTGCCTCTTCGAAGCCGTGCGCCAACGCCGCACCCCGTGATGAAGGAACCGATCCGCATCCTCTCGGACCTGCACCTCGGTCACCGGATCTCCCGCATCGAGACGGCATCCGAACTTCGCCCCCTCGTCGCCGGGGCCGGAACCATCATTTTCAACGGTGACACCTGGCAGGAGCTCGATGAACCCTTCGTCGCACGCGCCACCGCCATGCTCGCCGAACTCCGCTCCATTTGTGCCGATGAGGGAGTTGACACCGTGTTTCTTTCAGGAAACCACGACCCGGGATGGGCCGGCCCAGGCTGGGTGGAACTGGCGGACGGCCGCATCGTCATCACCCATGGCGATGCACTCCTTCCCGGCGGCTCGCCATGGAAACGCGAAATCCTCTCCGCCCCCGACCGTGTCGAAGGTCTTTGGAATCTCTATCCGGACGCGGGCCACGACATTCGACAAAGGATCCGGCTCGCTCGCCACATCGCGAGGGAGCTCTGCACCATCGAACAGACCACCGGACGCCATCTCATCCAGCGCGCATGGGACGCCGCCGTCCCACCCAAACGCGCACTCACCATGATCTCCAGCTGGCTCGCGCGCCCCGCCGCAGCATCCCGCTTCTGCGACCTCTATTTCCCCAAGGCAGAGGCGATCATCTTCGGCCACTTCCACCGCCACGGCTCCTGGCTCCACAACGGACGCCGAATCATCGACACCGGATCCTTCCTCAACCCCGGCCGCGCCCACTGGATCGAATGGAACCACGGCTGGCTCAAGCGCGGCGAAATCCATGAAACGCCCGGAGCATTCTCCCTCGGCCGCATCCTCAACGTCTGGAAAATCGGCAACAACGAAAACCAGCCCGGAAACCGCCTGCCCTGACATGGAATGCCATCCTGGAATGCCGTTCTCTTCTAATACATGTTGCCAGACAACTTGTAGGGATTCTCCTTGCCATGGGCGCTGGCTTGGTTAGAAGGGGGGCGTGAACCGCAGCACGAACCGCAACCGCAGGCGCTGGTTGGCACCTTGGAAGGATTCGCGGGTCAAACCGGCGATCTACCACTGCATTTCCCGCGTGGTGTACCGGCGCTTCGTCTTCAAAGACCTCGAACGCGAGAAGTTCCGCACCTTCATGCGCATGCAGGAAAACTTCTCCGGCTGCCGCGTGCTCTCCTACTGCGTGATGTCCAACCACTTCCAC
>JAIXOR010000044.1 GCA_027486655.1 Verrucomicrobiaceae bacterium
CTCACGCCACCGCTTCTCCGCAAAGCGCAAAGACGGCGCAAGACGGATGAAGGGGGCAGGCCGGGAAGCGGCGGGAGTTTTGTGGAGCGCGAGGGATTTGCGGGTGCGGGTGTGAGCTGCGGTTGCCGGGAGGCGCGTTGGTGAAAGGATCTTGAAGCCGTTTTAAGAATGATCGGTGTGGGTGAGGTGTGCCGGTGGGACGCATGGAATGCGGAAAGGCTTCGCGTTCGTGTCATTTTGCTTTGGTGGCATGCGCTTTCCATCCATGGCATGGGTGGCGTCGCCCGCCTTAGGTCGGGAGTAGAAGAGGCGGAAGTGGTTGCTTGCGAAACTGACAACATGATCTATGCTCGCCGGATCTGCCCATGTTCCGGTATTTCATGCGATCCGGTTTTTGCGTGTTCAGGAGGTGTTTCTGCCTCTTGATGGCGATTGGCATTGCTCTGGAGGATTTTCAGACGAGGGAACAGGTGCGGGTGACCCATTCCCACCCTTACGACAGGGGGGCTGACCACACGCATCCCGAATGGATTGGATATGCGGGTGTGGGCTCGGATGATCCATTGAGGTCGGACGATCGTGATCCAAACCGGCATACCCATGTGTTTGAGACCGGATCCGAGGTTCCGTCAACGGCGGCCCAGATCGGCAATGGGTTTGAGGCACTGGACCTCGGCGTGCACCGGGTGCTCATACCGCAGGAAATCCGGGGTGTATCGAGAGAAGGAGACGATTTTCTCCGGCCGCCCCGTATTGCGTGACCCGGTCGCTTCCCGGGTCCGCCATCTCGGGACCATGGGATTGTGTTCCGCTCCTGAGGCTCGTTTGTTCGCGGTTATCTTGGGTCGTGAGCGTCGGCTTGAGGAGCCAATCGATGGGGTGTTTCCCGGTTGAAACCGGCCGCATTTTGCCCCGACTCCTGTTTTTGAACTTCAACTTTCCAAACTTTATGAATTCTGATAGATTTACGTCAACTTCCCGCGCCTGTGGCATCTGTGGAGAAGCATCCTCGCACCTGATCGAATCCACAGACCGGCACGGCGATCCGCTCCGGGTCGTTGTCTGTCTTGGATGCGGCGTCGTCCACAACGACCCGATTCCCGATGCGGTGGAATTGGCCGGGTTTTATTCCAAAGAGTATCGGTCTGCCTACAAAGGGACTTGTGAGCCCCGGTTGCGGCATGCGGCGCGCTATTTTCGTTCCGCGTCCAGGCACATAAGGCGGCAGTGGAAGTTCTACGAGCCCGCCCGCTCCGTTCTGGACATCGGCTCCGGGAGCGGGGAGTTCCTTTTCCTGATGAAGGAGCTTGGCAAGTCCGTGAAGGGACTGGAGCCGAACGTGGGATACTCCGACTTCTGCCGGAAGCGCCTCGGCCTGGACATCCGGACCGGCGAGATTGATTCATTCGAACCTGGGGAACGCTTCGACCACATTCGATTGAGTCATGTGGTCGAGCACCTGCGGGATCCGGTGGACAAGCTCCGGAGGGTCGCCGGCTGGCTCAGCGAGGGCGGGACGCTTTACGTGGAGGTTCCGGACTTCGAGACCTATTGCGCGAAGAAGACTCCCGGGAAGATCTTCCATTACGGGCACATCTACAACTTCGACAGGGACTCCTTCGAGAGGCTTGTTGCAGCGGCCGGTTTGCAGATTGTGGAACGCGCCGGGGCGACCGCCGCGTTTCTCACACGCTCGGACGGACCTTGCGGGTTTGCCCCGATCTCGCCTGCGCGGGTGGAAGAGAAGGTGGGGCTCTATCAGGCCCACCGCAGCGGGCGCCTGCGCAAGCGTTCCCGATGGGCGCGGATTCTCGGCAAGCTCGCGAGATTCTGGAAAGATCACCGTGTGGTGGTGTCCGTGCCGGATCATGTGGCGATCGGCAAATCCGCGGTGGGTGAGCTCAAGAAGCGACTGCCCGTGGTGCCGGTGGTTTGTTAGATCGGCGGCTGGCCGCTGCGCTTGTTGCCTGCCGGGTGGCGGAATTCGATCCCCGCCCGGCAGGTTCACACGTGGCCGTAGCCACTCTCGAAGGCGGAGATGGCGGGGCTCACCGTGGACTCTTCGCCTGCGGCGGTGCTGTGGCCGAGATCGCGGGGCGAGGGGCCCATCCAGGCGGAGACGCTTGGCCGGAGCGAGAATCGGCGTTTTTCCGGGTCGATTTCCAGCAGGGTGAACAGCGGGTCCTTGTAGGGTGCGGTGCTGGAGACGAGGGGGAAACGGCGCGCAAGATCCGGCGGGAGGCGCTCGTGTTTGAACTTCTCACCGAGCCAGAAGTAGGAGGCGGAGTTCACATGGATGTAGGGGATGCGTTGGATGAGGCGGTGGTGGTCGATGTGCCAGTGGCCGTTGAGGCAGGCGGCGACCTTGGGCTGGCCATCGCGGGTCCGCGCGTTTTCAAGGAGCTTGCGGATCTCGTCCTGGTTGTCGATGCATGCCGGGCGCTCGAGGCTCTGGTGGGAAAGGACGAAGGTGTTGAGCTCGGTTTGCCTGAGATCCTCGCGCAGCCATTCGACCTGATCCGGGGCGATGAAGGCCGGGTATCCGGATTTCCAACCGGGAGGGCGGTCGTTGGCATCGAGCACGATGAAATGGAAGCCGCCGAGATCGAACGAATGGTAGCGCGACTGCATGCCGAGGAAGGCGACGGCCTGCTCGCGGGTGTGGCCACCGTCCATATCGTGATTTCCCAGAACATGATACCGCGGGCCGGGAAACGACTCGAAGATGGAGAGAAAGCCGCGGTTTTCCGGTTTGGGGATGCAGAAGTCGCCCAGTTGCATGACGGCATCCGCCTGGTCACGTTTCATGGCGTCCACGAAGGTCTGGAGTCGCGAGTCCGCGTCGTGGATGACGTCTTTGTGGACATCGCTGATGAGGCCGATGCGGAGCTTGCCACTGCGGGACTCCGCCGCAGGCAGTGGCAGTGGAAACGAGAGGGCCGCAGCCGATGCGGCGAGGGATTGGAGAAAGCGGCGGCGGTCGGGCATGGGCCGGATACGCGGCGCAGGGCCGCGGTTTTGTCCGATCCGGCGACGGAATCCGGCGGAGCGGCTTGATTGAACGGACCGGGGCGTCCACAGTCCGGCCGTGAACCAAGCAACCCACCCAGCAACCCGACCGGATGGCCACGTCATGGTGGCGGTTTCCGCGATTGGCGGGCTCTCGGTCGTTCTTGCCGTGGGGCTGGCGGCGCTCGGTGTGCTCGATCGATTGAACGCGCTGGCGGGCGGTCTCGTTTCGCGGGGCGGTCGAGAGGGTTTTCCGAAGCAGTTGCCGGAGTGGTCGCTCTGGCTTGTCACGATGGCACTCGCCTTCGGGTTGGCGTTTGCGATCCTGTCCACGCCCGGATTGTGGCGGCGTGTGGTGTTGTGGGTGAGCTCGCTGGTGCTGGTGGCGGCCTGGGCTCCGGTGCTGAGTCTTGCCGCGCATGTGCCTGCCGTGGGTGGTCCCTGGGTGGCCACGCTCTGGTCGGGAGTCTGCGCCATCATTTACGCCAGCAGGCACCACATGGCTTGCGATCCGGAGGAGGTGGCACGGTGAAACGCGCGGATTTCCCGGAACCTGTTAGGGCGCTCATCGGCGAGCTCAAGCGCCTGCCCGGCATCGGCCCGCGCAGTGCGGAGCGGGTGGCGGTGTGGCTGTTGCAAAGTTCGAAAGCGGATCCCACCGCGCTGGCCGCCTCATTGGTCAAGGCCCGCGAAACCGTGAGCCCGTGTGCGGCCTGTGGGTTCTTCGCCACGGCGGAAGGCTGTGAGCTCTGCGACGATCCGAAGCGGGATGATCACATGCTTTGCGTCGTGGAGCAGGCCACGGATGTGCTGCCACTGGAGCGCTCCGGATCCTTCCGCGGGCGCTACCATTGCCTTGGTGGCAAGCTTTCCCCGCTCGACCGGGTGTCGCCGGAGGACCTGCGCATCCCCTCGTTGCTCCGGCGCGTCGAGGCGGTGCCCGGCGTGGAGGTGATTCTCGCGCTGGGGGCCGATGTCGAGGGCGAGGCGACGGCCAACTACCTGGCGGAGATGCTGCGCACCCGCGATTGCCGGATCACGCGCATCGCCCAGGGATTGCCGGCGGGCGGCGGGCTGGAGCATGCGGACGAACTCACCCTGGTCCGTGCGATGCAGGGAAGGCGCGGGATCTGACAGATCCCGGCCTCAATCGTGGTCCCCGTCCTGCGTCCGCTGCGGATCGGCCTGGTTCATCCGGTGGAGGGATTCGAGATAGGCGTTTTTCGGCGCGGGTTTCACCGGGCGTTCCTCGGTGTCCAACATCTCCTGCACGCGCTTGCGGCTGTCCGCGATGAGCCCCTCGATGAGACCGGCTTCCGGCAGGTTTTTCCAATACTTCATCGGCATCTCGGACTTCATCGCATTCACCTTGAGCCGGGCGGGGTTGAAAATGCTGCGGTAGTAGGCGCGCCAGAGATCATCCAGCTCGTCGTCCTGCGGGGCGGCATCGCGCGAGACACCCGGCGTGAAATGCAGCGTGGCGCCATCCCAGTGCGCGCATTCGGAAGGGGTAAGGATGGACCAGTCCATGCTCGCGAATCGTTTCACGAAAAACGGCGTGGCCAGGCGCACGATCCGGTGCTCCGGCTCTAACCACGAGACAAACTGCTCGCGCCCGCTCTCCGCGGAAACCGCCACCAGCCGGAAGCGCACAAACGCATGCATCTTGTGCACATCGCGTCCCACCGCCTTGCACCAGTTCTGCACCATCCGCGTGTCCGGATCGGTGGGCATTTCCAACAAATGCCTCTCCCCGCCGCGGGTGATGCGCCAGGCCATGCGATACAGCATCCCCCAGCGCCGCGGATCCGTGTGGCAGGCCGCGGACCTCGCCACATCGAGAAACGCCGCCGGAACCTTGGGTGGGTTTCCCGCATGCGGCTGCGGCCCGCTCTCATTTCCAAACAAGGAAACCTCGGACGCCTCATCCGACCAAAACACCGCCTCCGGCTCCACCCCCGCAGCAAGCAAGCCCCGCGCGGCGTCGCGCCACGATTCAAAGGTCGGCTGGATGGAGATGCTGCGCATGGGTGCCTGCCAATCGGCTGCTCGAATCAAACCCGGATCAGACGGGATGCCAATGATCGGTTCTCTGAAAAGCTCCGGATGCAACACCCGAGCGGGTCCGGGTCGCACGAAACCATCCCCAGCCCAAGCCGCCGAAAGCGCGGAAACCAAGGAGGGTGGAGGTCTCCTCCACCTCTTCATCCCATGCGCCAATGAGACCGCGCTGTTGAAGGTGCGGAAATTCGTATATGCTTCCGCGCTGTCGCGGGCCTACGCCTCAAGTTTCAATCCGCGCCCCTCGTGTGAGGGGCGACCGGAGGCCACGGAAGCCCGCATCGCCAAACTCAGGGTTTCAATCCGCGCCCCTCGTGTGAGGGGCGACCACATGAGCAAGCAGGCCCGCGCCCTCATGGCTGTGTTTCAATCCGCGCCCCTCGTGTGAGGGGCGACGTTCGGAATCGAGGCGTCCAGCATCGACAAGGAGTTTCAATCCGCGCCCCTCGTGTGAGGGGCGACGGCGGACTCAGGGCATGCGTGGACCCTGATCGCGTTTCAATCCGCGTCC
>JAIXOR010000064.1 GCA_027486655.1 Verrucomicrobiaceae bacterium
CGTTTCACCTACCGCATGCACAACCTCTCCGAGTTCATGAAAACCCTGCTCCAGCGCTTCACCCGCTGGTTCAACCGGACCCACGACCGCAGCGGCACCTTGTGGGAAGAGCGCTACAAAAGCGTCATCGTCGAGGACGGCATCGCGGCAAGGACCATGGCCGCCTACATCGACCTCAACCCGGTGCGAGCCGGCATTGTCACTGACCCGGCCGAATACCGCTGGAGCAGCTACGGCGAGGCTGTGGGCGGTGGAGCGAAGGGCAATGGAAAAAAGGCACGCGAAGGCCTGGTCCGAGCCTGCATGAGCCATCACGGTGCCGGTTTTGAAGCCGAGAAATGGAAGGAAGTCTCGCGGATCTATCGACGTGCCCTCGGCCTGGCCCTGGGACGGAAAAGCGGCAACGCGCAGGTGGAAAAAGGCACGGCCGACAAACCTGTTAGAGCACCCATGAACAGCGCCGAAGCCCTCGAAGCCAAGGACAACGGCACCGTGTTGCCAGACCTTGGCATGGCCACCATGCTGCGGCGGCGTGTGAGGTATTTCACAGACGGCGCGGTGATCGGGAGCCGCGGGTTTGTGAACGAAGTATTCGTCGCCTCACGCCACCGCTTCTCCGCAAAGCGCAAGGACGGCGCAAGACGGATGAAGGGAGCAGGTCGCGAAGCGGCGGGGGTTTTGTGGAGCGCGAGGGACTTGCGGGTGCGGGTGTGAGGCGAAGGTGGTGAAATTTCTCAACCGGGGATAGCCAGCGGGGATGGGATCGGGTTAAGACCACGGGCGCACCTCCAAACATGTCCGCCAAAGCCACTGGGAAAGTAAGCGCCGCCGTGATGGCGAGCCGGGTTTTAGGATTGCTCCGCGAGATGCTGTTCGCCGGGCTCTTTGGCGGCAGCAAATGGATGGATTGCTTCTATCTCGCATTCCGGGTGCCAAACCTTCTTCGCGATTTGTTCGCGGAAGGCGCCTTGTCTCAGGCGTTCGTCACGACGTTTTCAAAGAAGCTGAAAGCGGAAGGCGAAGCACCCGCCTGGGCGCTTGCGAACAAGATGATGACGATGGCCGCCGTTTTCATGAGCTTGATCACCTTGGCGGGCATTCTTGCCGCTCCCTGGATCGTCGATTTTCTGACTTCCCTGTCCCGTTCCGGAACCTCACCACGGACCTACAATCCGGAAGAAATCGGGCTGACGGTGACCATGGTGAAAGTCATGTATCCCTTCATCCTTCTTGTATCGCTGGCGGCTCTGGTGATGGGAATGCTCAACGCAAAGAATGTCTTCGGGATGCCGGCTCTCTCATCCTGCTTTTTCAATCTCGCCTCGATGATCGGGGGGGCGGCGATCGGTTGGTGGATGGATCCCACCTGGGGAAAGGACAGTCTGATTGGCTTCTCGATCGGGGTCGTGATCGGCGGAGTGGCGCAGTTGATCTGCCAGTTTCCCGCTTTGGGACGTGTGGGCTACCGATTCAAGGCCGACTTCGGATGGAGGGATGACGGTGTGCGGCAGATTCTGAAACTGATGGGTCCTGCGGTGATTGCGGCTTCTGCGGTGCAGGTGAATGTGGTGATCAATTCGATGTTTGCCTATGGCGTGGGCGAGGGTGCGGTGAGCTGGTTGAGCTATGCGTTCCGGCTCATGCAACTGCCAATCGGGGTTTTCGGCGTGGCGGTGGCGACGGTGACCTTGCCCGCGCTGTCGAGAGCGGCGGTGGGAGGCATCGGGGAGGATTTCAAGCCGACCTTGTCGAAGGGTCTCCGGCTTGTCGCGTTTCTTGTGCTGCCATCGACGATCGGGCTGGTGATTCTTTCCGGACCGATTGTGAGCGTGCTTTATGAGCGCGGGGCCTTTGATGCGGTGGATCGTGACCAGACCGCGGCCGCACTCCGGGCTTATGGGTACGGGCTGGTTTTTTACGCCTGGCTGAAGGTCCTGCAGCCCGCATTCTATGCGATCGACCGGCGATGGTTGCCGATGATGGTGAGTTTCCTCTCGCTGGCGATCAATCTGGGATTCAACTGGTTTTTCGTGTTCGTGCTGCGCTGGGGTCACGAGTCGCTGGCGCTGACCACAAGCATCAGTGCGACGATCAATTTCGTCATTCTTTACGTGGCGATGAGGAAGTTTGCCGGAGATCCCGGGACAGGGGTTCTGCTCGCATCCCTGGTGAAACTGCTGTTGGCCGGAGCGGTCATGGGAGCGGTCTGTCATGGGGCAAACCACTACTTCTTCATGGATCCGGCGCATCTTCCATTCTGGCTGCGGGCCGGGGGGCTGGCGGTGACGATGGGGGTAGCGGCAGTGGTTTACTTCGCCGCGGCGAAGCTGCTGAAGGTAGGCGAGGCAAACGACGCCATGGAGATGGTGATGAAGCGGCTGAGGCGCTAGAGTTCACCCGCGCTGGATGAGCCAGCCGATGAGCATGACCTGCGGAACTGTTAGAAAAGGCAGGGAGAGAGCGGTGATCCAGGAGCGGGTGGTGTCGCGCAGGCTCATGATCTCCGTGTAATCGGTGGCGGCACCCGCCATCAGGAAGACAAAGGCATTGCCGGGTGCTTGGGCGCGGGTGAGGAGGTCGGCCGCAATGGGCGAGGATCCTTCGGAGCACACTTCGATGACGGTGGTGGCGAGCAACGTGAGGAAAAGTCCCGCGATGGAGGGTCCGAAGTATTGTTGAAAAACGCCGATCGGCACGAAGGCGCGGATCAAACCGGTGAGCACGAATCCGAACAAGACCCACCGAAGCACCATTTTCGACCCGGAGAATCCTTCCCGTGCGAGATTGAGAAAGTTCTTCCACGAGGGATTGAGGGATCGTGCCACTTCGGCGATGGCGGGGCGGAAGCGGAAGTCTGCCGGCAGGTCGATCGAGTTCGGGTTGGCGGGCAGTTGGCCGGATTGCACAAGTCGGTCGGTGATCCAACCGGTGACGAGTGCGACGACCATGGAAAGGAGGATGAACGCGAGCATCCATTTCCATCCGATGAGTGCGGCGAGGATCAGCGTGAGTGAGAGCGAGTTCCAAGGGCTGGCGATGAGGAAGGCGAGGGTTTGTCCGGGTGAGGCACCGCGTTTGTAGAGGCTCATGCCGACCATGAGGATGCCGTGGTTGCAGAGGTCTAACAGGACCCCCGCTCCGATGGCGCGGAGCAGTCCGGAGAGCGAGCCGCCGCGGCCGAGCGCGGCGGCGACGAGTTCCTTGGGCACACGGCCGATCACGGCGACGGCGGCGATCCCGGCAAGGAGGCCCCACCAGGATTTCATGAAGAGCTCGTGGCAGGTGTGTCCGAAGACATGGAGGGCATGCGGAGCCGAGGGCAGGGCGAAATGGAGGGCGATCCCGGCCACGAAGACCGCGAGGGAGCCCCAGAGCAGGAAATCCGTGCGGCTTGCATTTCCTCCGCCGCAGCATGAGGCAGAAGGCGGTCCTCCGCAGCAGGCAGGGGCAGCTGTCTCGCGGGGGGAAAGCATGGGACGAACCTCAGACGGAACGGGTGGTGGCGAGAGTTTGAGGAAGGAACGCCTCAACGCATCGCGATCGCGATCATCCTTCGAAGGGGGTTTGGAACAGCAGTCCGACATGAGGTCACGGGCAGCCTACGGCGGATGGAACGTCATGTCCAACCGATGTCCGAATCGGATGGCGGAGTGGTCCGCGATTCATTAATCCATGGCCATGAATGCCGCACTTGAGGCCATGATGCTTTTGTTTTCCGGGGTGGATGGCCCGGGGATGCCGGAGCGTGCCGTGTTTCTGGGAGCGCGAGTCCACAGGGATCTGTCGAATTGGCCGGACCTCGTCGGATGGCAGCCATTCAAGCCTGCTGCGGACGAATGGGACCGTGCAGGGCTGCGGCGGGTGGAGGATGTGCCAGACGGGTTGTGGCCGGTGGTCCTTGTGTTGCCTGGGAAATCGCGCGACGAGACGCTGGCTTGGTTTGCCATGGCCTGGGAACGCTTGGAACCCGGCGGACGCCTGGTCGTGGCGATGCCGAACACGGCGGGTGCCGGGCGGTTTGAGAAGGAACTCGCGCAGGCCGCGGGGAATATTGAATCGATCCAAAAGCACAAATGCCGTGCCTTTCATGCGGTGAAACACGCGGCGCACGACAGCGCCATTTTCCAATCGTGGAAATCGCTGGGCGGGATCCGGGAGATTCCGGGGACCGGGTTTGTCACCACGGCCGGCATCTTCAGCGCGGACCACATCGATCCGGGCTCGCGTTTGCTGGCGGAGCACCTCCCCGCAAATGTGAGGGGACGTGTGGCTGATCTGGGCGCGGGCTGGGGATACCTAACAGACGCCGTGCTGCGCCGTTGTTCCGGGATTGAAAGCATCGACCTTTATGAGGCGGACAGCAGGGCATTGGCATGTGCGGAGCGGAATCTGGCAGGTCACGCCCGGGACATCCGCTATCGCTGGACCGATGTGACCGCGGGTGTGGCGGATGGTTATGATGCGATTCTGAGCAATCCGCCTTTCCACACCGGGCAGGTGACCGATGTGGATCTGGGGCAGACGTTTCTGCGGGTGGCGGCGGAGGGCCTGAGGCGGGGTGGCCGTCTGATGGTGGTGGCCAACCGGCAACTGCCCTACGAAGGCACGCTGGAATCGCTGCACATGGCGTGGCGCAAGGTTGCCGAAGACTCGACCTACAAGCTGTTGTTTGCCGAGAAGCGGCGCTGATGCGGATCAGGGTTCGGTTTCGCGGACGACCATCCGGAAGAACCCTTCGCCACCGGACATGGGGACCGAAGAGGCGCGCTGCTGCGTTCCACCGGAAGAGCCGAGGGCCGCGCTGGGGATTGCGGTCCATGAGCCTGGTGACAGATCGGGCGAATGCTCGATGCGGACGATGGCTCCCGGGCGATCGGTGCGGAATCCGTAGTTGAGCGTGGCCTGGTTTCCATCGATGGCCATGATGAACGGCGGGGAGGCGTCGTGGGAAGCGGCGGGCGAACCGAGTGCGTATTCGACCAGGTTGCTGCGGCCGTCGAGGTCCGGATCGTCGTTGGGGCCCTGCTGCCCGGAAGCGAGCCCGGACGAGGCGATCCACGTGGCGAAGGTGGAGCCGGGAATCCCTGAGCCCGGGCTGGCGGTGGCGGAGCCCCAGTTGGCGGAATCGTTTCCGTATTCGTGGAGGGCGAGTTTCTGGAGCGAGGGGCCGGTGCCATCAGGAGGGGCGGGCCATGGGAAGTCGTCATCGAAGTTCACGCGATCGATGCGGATGTATTGGGTGACGTTGAAGGCATCCACGCCGCCGGGTTTGGCGATCTGGACGGTTTCGCCGCCGTTGTCGAGGCTGCCCGTGGTCCACTGGAAGCGGCGGAGTCCTGGAAGCGCGCCGAAGGTATTCTGGAACGAGGTGGTGTTGCGGGTGAGGATGATGCGTTCTCCGGCGGCCATGGTGATGGCGGAAGCTCCGGAGGGGAACTCGTAATCGACGCCGTCCGTGATGCGCCAGGGTTTGAGTTTCACCGAATCGTAGAGGGTGACGGGGCTGTCGCTGATGTTGCGGAGCTCGATGTATTCATCGTTATCACCGCTGCCGGGCGGGTTGTACATGATTTCCGAAATCACGATCGGCCCGACGCGCGGATTGCTGTTAGGAGCCGAAGGTGTGGGCATCTGCATGGCCACGAAGTTGTAGGAGTCTGTGGAGGGCTTGTAGTAGGCGCCGAGCGTCTCGCCCTCGGTGGAAGCCCCGAACTCCTCCTTGGACTGGTAGTCGGTGAGTTCGTCATTGACCGCCGAGCTGAGGTAGACGGTTTCCCCGATATCGCTGAGGGCGAAGGAGGTGACCTTGTTCACATCGACGCTGGTGGCACCGAAATTGAGATCCTCGCGGAAGGTGGTGAATCCGCCGGGCGGGAGGATGGTTCCCGCGGGGATGCGGTACTTCGAGAGGTTGGTGGCGTCGTCGCTGAGGAACCAGCCGCTGATGTCGATGGGCTGGCGGGTGCGGTTGTGGAGTTCGATCCAGTCCGCGGCGCTGCCGGAGTTGGCGAGGATTTCGTTGACGACGACCGTCTCGCCGATCGTGAAGGGGTAGTCCAACAACTGATAGATATAACCGGCGCCGCGGTCGGCGATGGTGGCATCCGGGTCCGGAGCATGGGAGGGGTCTCCGGAATCGATGGCAGGCGAATCAGCGAGGAGCTGGAAGTTGAGGACGACGGGGTCGGCGAAGCGGGGATCCGCAAGCAGGTTGTTCGATCCGGCGAGGGCGATGGTGTCGCTGAGAGACCAGGAGGTATTGACGGTGGAGAAGGCATCCACGGTGACGGGAGGAGTGCTGGCCTTGGAGATGATCGTGTGGGTGATATCCGCGCTGCCGCCGCCGTCGCCGAAGTTCTTTTCGTAGATCGCCACGCCGGTGGTGCAGTTGGCGAAGGTGTTCTGATCGATGAGGGCGTGGGATCCGGTGTCCTTGATGCCGACGCCGAGGCTGCAGCCGACGACGAGGTTGCGGCGCAGGGTGACGGTGGAGGCCTGGCCGACGGAGAATCCCTTGTCGGAGTTGTAGTAGATCAGGTTGCGCTGGATGAGGACGTTCGAGCAGGCCTCGCCCACGTCGATGCCGTCGCTGTTAGATCCCTGGAACCGATAGATGCGGCAGTCCTCGATGAGTCCGTTTGGGACGCCGTCGTAGTCGATGGCGTCGGTATCCGGCTGGTTGTTGCCGAGGAAGGTGCAGCGCTGGGTGACGGCGAGGCCTTGTTTGATGTTGATGCAGTCACCGGTGAAGGGATTCTGGAGGGTGCTGTCCCTGAGGGTGGTGGATCCACCGCGGCAGAAGACGGGGCCTTCGGATTCGCGGATGTCGATGAAGTCGAGGGTGAGCGTGGCGTTGAGGCCGGAGATGGCGTAGGGGTATTTGGTGGGATCGAAGCATTTGGTGGCGCGTCGGATCACCAGGTGGGCGAGGGCGGAGGGCAGGGCGGGGTTTTCAAAACTGATACCGCCCCAGCGTGCGGAGTTGCGGCCGTCGATGGTGACGGGTTGGGCGGCGGTGCCTTCGATGAGGAGGCGGCCCTGGACGCGGAGGTTGCGTTTCTCCATCATGCGGAGGTTGACGCCTGCCGGGATGGTTAGGGTGACGCCTGGTGGCACGATGAGATCCTCGGTGACCACGTAGGGGGATGCGCTGGCGGAGAGGGTGGTGTCCTGAGTGAGGGTGCCGCCGATGAGCGTCTCCGCGATGGGGGTGAAGGTGGCGGTGATGGTCTGGGCTCCGGTGACGGAGAGGCTGGTGCTTTCTCCCCCGGTGGCGCCGGTCCAACCGCTGAAGGCGAAGCCCGGCGCAGGGATGGCCTGGAGGGTGAAGTCGATGTTGGGGAAGACCTTGAAGGTGGAGGGCTGGACGGGGACCCCCTGGACGAGGACCGTTCCGGAACCGCTGGTGGCGAGAGTGAGATTGACGGCGGAAGAGACGCCGAGCTGGGCGACGATCTCGGCATGGACGTTCGCCGCGCGGTTGGTGGCGAAGTTGAGAGCGCTGGTGATGCCGGCTGCGCGGGACGAGGCGGTCATGCCACTGGAGGCGGCGTTGCCTGTCCACCAGCGGGCTTCATGGCGGGCCACTTCGGTGGAGGAGATCTCGTTGGCGAGTTGATTGACGATGCCTTGGACGCGGCTGGTGGTGAAGGTGCCGGCCATGTGGGCGGCGTAGCGTTGGGCGAGGCGTTGTTTGAAGCCGGGGTTGAGCTTGAGGCGCTTGAGCACATCTTCATTGGCGAGCATGTCCGCGAGGACGGCGCCGGTGGTGCTGGAGAGCGTGCGGTCCATGTCGGTGAGGAACCATTTCCATTTGGCACCGGCTTTCTTTTCCTTCCAGAACTCGCGGTTGTGGAACCAGGACGAGTTGTTTCCGTAGGATTCCGCGATCACGAAGTCCATGAAGCTGTCCACGTCGATGCGCGATTCGACGAAGGCCCAGTTCGCCGGAAGGGTGAGATCGGCGGTGTTGATGAAGTTCATGAACTCCAGCCAATCGACCGAGTCGCCCGAATCCACGCCGAGAGTGACGGTATTGCTGGTGATGTGACCGTAGAGAAGGTGGTCCACTTTGCCTGGCGGGATGTGATACTTCTGGGTGAACCAGGTGTCGTCCCAGCGTTCGCGGACGTCGTGGAGGCCGTAGTATTGGCCATTGATGAAGACCACGCTTGGCCGGTAGTCGGCGGTGTCCACCTTCATGAATCCCTGGGCGAGCTTGGGCCAGAGGCAGTCACGCAGCATTTCATTGGCCCAGCGGTCGCCGCCATCGCGGAAGGTGAGCGCGGTGTGGATGGGGATGCCACCGGCCGGGAAAAGGTTGTATTTGATCTCGTCGTCGCCGTATTTGCCGCGGACGGCGAGGTTGAGTGCTTTTTGCGGGTGGACCCAGTTGTTTTCGCCACCGATGCGGATGCCTGCATTGGCGCGGAAGGATGTGCCATCGGCAGCAAAGAACTCCACGTGTCCCGGGGCGTCCTTGCCCTTGTAAACATCGCGGTAACCGAGAGCGGAGAAGGTGGTGCTGCTGACCGGTTGTTCGTGCTGGTTTTCGTAGATCCCGATGGTGTTGCCGAAGAGGGTCTCCGGATCGGCGACGACCGAGACGTAAGGCAGGGAGCCTTGGGTATCGTTGATGAAGTAGGTGCGGGTGAGGATGGGCCCGGGAGCCTTGCCAGCCTCGAAGCAGCGTGCGCGAAGGACGGTGGTGGCGGTGAAGGAGAAGGGCGTGGTGTAAAGGGGTGAGCTGGTGGTGGGATTGGAGCCGTCGAGCGTGTAGCGGATCTGTCCGGAGGGGGCGGAGAGGGAAACCGATCGAGATCCGGTGTAAACCCCGCCTGCAAGTGAGGCGGAGACGGAGGTTCCCTTGACCCTTACGTCATCCACGGTTCCGGTCGTGTTTTCAGCGGCGGGGGTGGGCTCGGCGAACTGCCGCCAGGCGGACGAGGCATCGCGGCCCAAGGAAACATCCGAGACCTGTTGGGTGTAGGAAATGGTGTCGAGCGTGGTGGCGGAGTAGGAGTTTCCGGTGACGGCGAGGTCGAAGCTGACGTCCGAGCTGTCCGGGGCGGCCTGGTGGACCTCCACGGCGATCACGTTGTTTCCGGGGACGAGGCGACTCGCCGGCACGTTGTAGGCGAAGAAGGTGTTTTCATCGGCACCTCCGACTGTGGCGGATGAAAGTGTCTGGTATGTGGGCTCAGTGAGAGCCATGTTTCGCCGGAAAACCTCGGTGCCGTTGAGGTAAACGACGGCTCCGTCATCGACGAGGATGTTGAAGGTGAGTCCCTGATAGATGGCGGGGTTGGAGACGGAGAAGGTGTGGCGGAAGTAGGTGGTCCGGTGTTTGGAGGTCGCGCTGGGACCAAAGCTGACAGTGGTCTGCGGCGAGTCGCCGTAGCCGAGCTCGGATGGCCCGCTGGCCCAGGAGGAATCATCAAATGAAGGAAAACGCCATTGGGTTCCCTGGTCGCTGCCATCGTCTTTGTATTTCCAAATCGAGGCATTGGCCGGGACCGGCACTGCGGAGCGAACGAGCGTCGTCGGGGTGGTGGCGGTGACCTGGGTGAGCAGGAGCGTCTCCCCTTCGGAAGCGAGCGAGAAATTGGTGTGATAGCGCTCGGTGGTGAAGTCGCGCCAAGGCCAGTATCCCCTCGGAAAAACCTGCCCGGGGATGGCGTCATGCCCATCCGCCATGACCATCAGGAAACCGTTGGCAGGGATGCTCGCGGTGGCTGGAAACGGCCATTTGTATGGATTGGCCGGATCGTCGCTGAGGTAATGGTTCGCAAGGCTCACGGAAGCCCCGGTGGTGTTTTTCAGTTCGATCCAGTCCGGATAGTCGTCGAAATCCACGATATCGGGAAACGACCGGGTGTTGGAGGCGAGGAACTCGTTGATCCGGACCTGGGCGGAAGCCTCAAGGCCGCAGAACGCCAGAATGCACAAAGGAAAAAGGGTTTTCATCAGGATGGAACAGCCAATTTGCCTCCCCAAACAGCACAAAGGCAGGGCGAGGTCACGAAATTACAATCGGAAAATGGTTACAAATTCGTAATTTTGGTCGACGCCCGGGATCGGACGGCTAGTTTCACGGGCGATCGATTTGCCTTGGACGCCACTCAGGACCGCCGTGAATTCAAATTTCTCCTTCCCGCAGAAGAAGGAGAGGCCTTCCGTGCCTTCATCGCGACCCGGATCCCGGTGGACCGGGGTGCGGAGAACGGGTATCCGGTGATCTCCGAGTATTTCGACACGGAGGACCGGCACAGCTACTGGCAGAAAATCATGGGATCCGCCAACCGGAGGCGCGTGAGGTCCCGGGTTTACGGCCGCCCGGACGGATTGATCCCGCCTGCGGCCTTCATCGAGATCAAGCACAAGTGCTACGAGGTCGGCGTCAAGCGGCGGGCCGCTCTACCGATCGAGTCGCTGCCCGAGCTTTCGGCCGGGCGCATCCCCGAGGATCTGCTGCGGCCGGACCGTCCGCGATCGGACCGGATGCTTGTGGAGGAGCTCCGGGATTTGATTCTCACCGAGGGGGCGAGGCCGGTCGTGCAGGTTCGCTACGACCGCATGGCCTACGACAGCGGCAAGGACGGCACGATCCGGGTGACTTTCGACACCGGCCTGCGTTGCCGATTCGACCTCAAGACGCTGACTCCCGATGACCGCGACTTCCCGCTGCCGGTGGTGGACCGGGAAATCGCCGTGGTGGAGGTGAAAACGATCGGGCCGGTGCCCATCTGGCTGCGCAATGCGGCCGGTGAGTTCCAACTTCATGCGCGGAGCATGAGCAAGTATTGCCAATCCCTGGAGCGGTATGACGGGGCCGTCGCCCGTTTTCCGATGGATCCCGCAGAGCTTCTTTCCTGAGCATCACCCTGACAAACCCAAGCGCCTGATTCACCCATGACCGACCTTCTGAGTTCCCTCGAGGAATACCTATCGACCGACATGCCGCAGCCCCTCGAAGTGGTGGGTGCCATGCTCCTGAGCTTTGCCCTCAACCTCTTCATCGCCTACATTTACCGGAGCACCTACAAGGGCACACGCTACTCCCAGGACTTCGTCCAGACCCTGATCATGATCGGCACGATCACCACCATTTTGATCATGGTGGTGCGGGGCAATGCGGGCATCGCCTTCGGCATGTTTGCCGCGTTTTCGATGATCCGCTTCCGGAGGAACCTCGGTCAGGCGCGCGACCTCGGATTCGTTTTCTTTGCCATGGCCGTGGGCATGGTCGTCGGGGCGCGGCTTTATCTTGAGTCGGTGATCGTCACGCCGCTGGTGGCGGCGCTGTTGTATGGGATCGCGAAGAAAGACGCCTTCGCGCCGCGCCGTGCCTCCCACTTGCTGATGCTGCGGATGACCAGTGACATGAGCTTCGAAGAACGGCTGGATCCGATCTGGGATGAGTTTGCGGACCGGGCCCAGCTTCTGAGCGTCCGCTCGGCCCAGGCGGGCATGATGACCGAACTGCGTTACGGCCTTCAGTTGAAAACCGACGTGCAAGTTTCCCAACTCATGGAACGTCTTCAGATCGCTTGTGGCAACAACCGCATCGTTCTCACACCTACTGGCAGCGAATTGGACGTATGAAAAAACCGCGTGGATTCACCCTGATCGAGATGCTCATCACGATGTCCGTGGTGGTGGCCTTGACCGCCATCGGCGTGAGCCTTTACCGCTCCGCCAAGCAAAAGTCCAACCAGGCCACCGCGATGCAGAAGATGAAGGCGCTCGGCACCACCTTCGCCACCTACACGGTGGATCGCAACGGCCTGCTTCCGTATGAGGACTCGAGCGGCAGCGATGACTGGGTGAACGCCGCCAAGCCCGAGAACCAGGAGGCGTGGTACAACGCGCTGCCCAAGCTGATGCACGCCAAGACCGTGGGCGAGCTCGGCAGTTCGAATCCGGCCGGATTCTATCAGGAGGACTACCCGCTCTACATCCCGGGTGCGCCCTATCCGGGTCCGTCAAAGCGCCTTGACGCACCCACCTTCGCGGTGGCCATGAACAGCCGCCTCCAGCGCAAGGACGAGGGCGGAATCAAGAAACAAGGGCGCTACGAGCACATCCAGGAGCCCGCGAAAACCGTGGTTTTCCTGGAGCGGGGAATGCCGAATGACAAGCAGACCACCTCCGCGCAGCGCGGATTCGACGGCTCTCCCAAGGCCAATCCACGGGCCTTCGCCGCCCGCCACAACCAGAAGGGCTGCCTGATTTTCGCAGACGGCCATGCGGAGCTGCACGCCGCCTCCGACCTGCTCACTTCCGGCGGCGCCATCATTTTCCCGCAGAAGGGCATCGTCTGGACCATGAATCCCGACGAGGATCCGAACTGATCCCCCTGCGGACGCGGCCGGATTCGGACTTGCCCCGGCGGCGAGGGGGTAGGAATCTCCCGGCTTCCCGTGAAGCAATACCGTCCCTACTACCGCCACCTGCGCGCCGTCAAATGGCCGTTTCTCATCGGCGTGGCGTGTGGCCTGGTGTATGCCGCCGCAAGCGGGGCTGGCCTGCCCTTGATGACCAAGATCGTCTTCCCGGTTCTCTTCAATGAAGGATCGGCGGAAGGGAAACCCTACGAGGTCTGGATTCGCGGCACACTTGGTGCCATCTCGCGCGACCGCCTCTTGTTCATCACCTGCCTCTGGATTCCGTTCATCTTCATCATCCGCGCCGTCGCCGGTTACGCGAACGCCTACCTCATCCAGTATACCGGCCTGCGGATTCTGGAGTCGATCCGCACGGACCTCTTCATCAAGCTCCAGGAGCTGCCGCTTTCGTTCTTCAAGAAAAACCGTTCCGGAGACCTGTTGGCCCGGATGATGCAGGACACGGAAATCCTCCGCCAGGTGCTCGCCCAGGCGTCCAGCGACCTCATCAAGCAGCCCGCCACCCTGGTATCCGCGCTGTGCGTGTTGGGCTGGCTGGCGATGAAGGATCACAGCTTCGTCGTCGCCCTGATCGCGCTGATCAGCGTTCCGTTGTGTGTCACGGTGATCCGTTCCACCGGCAAGCGCCTCGCCCTCAAGGCCCGCACCCTGCAGAAACGCGGCGGAGACCTCACCGCGACACTGACCGAGAGCCTGCAGTCCCCGGTGGAAATCCGCGCCTACAATCTGGAACAGCGCCAGATTTCCCAGTTCCGCGAGCGGGTGCGCGAATTGCTTCGACTCTCGCTCAAGGTCGTCAAATACCGTCAGGCGATCTCGCCATCCATCGAGGTGGTCGCCGCCACGGGCTTTGCGGCCGCGTTGTTCTTCGGCGTGCGCAGCGGGATGACTCTCGAGGGTTTCATGACCCTCGGCATGGCGCTCTACATGTCGTATGAGCCGATCAAGAAGCTCGGCGCGATCCATTCGCTTTTCCGTCAGGGCGAGTCCGCGATCGAGCGCATGGAGTACATCCTCCACGAGCCGGACAGCCTGCCGGATCCCGCTTCGCCGAAGCCGTTCCGGGCCCCACGGCAATCGATCCGTTTCGAAAACCTGAGCTTCGCCTACGACGAGGAGCCGGTTCTGCGCGAGGTCACACTGGACATCCCGATCGGCCAGGTGATCGCGCTCGTCGGTCCCAGCGGAGCCGGCAAGTCCACCTTCGCAAGCCTCATCCCGCGGTTTTACGATCCGCAGTCCGGAGGCATCCGGATCGATGGGACCGACCTCCGCGAGTTTGCGAAAAAGGACATCCGCAATCACATCGCCGTGGTGCCGCAGATGCCATCCCTGTTTTCCGGCACCATTGCCGAGAACATCCGCATCGGCCGCCTGGATGCCACCGATGCGGAGGTCATCGAGGCGGCCCGCAAGGCGCATGCGGACGAATTCATCCGCACGCAGCCGGATGGCTACAGCACACAGGTCGGCGAACGTGGTGACCAGCTCTCCGGCGGCCAGCGCCAGCGCATCGCGATCGCCCGGGCCTTCCTGCGGGATGCGCCGATCCTCATCCTGGACGAGGCCACCAGCGCGCTGGATTCCGAAAGCGAGGCCATGGTCCAGCAGGCGCTTGCCGAGCTCGTGAAGGGACGCACCACCTTCATCATCGCCCACCGTTTCAGCACCATCACGATTGCCGACCGCATCCTCGTTTTCCAGGGCGGACGCATCGTGGCGGACGGCAGCCACGAGCAGCTGCGCGAAACGAGCGCGATCTATCAGTCGATGCTCGGCGGCCAGGGCTGAGACCCCGCCGGACAGCTCAGCCGAGCTGCCGCGCCGCCTGAAGCGTGTTTTTCATCAGCATGGCGATGGTCATGGGACCCACGCCTCCGGGAACCGGAGTGATGGCGGAACACTTCGGCGCGACCTCTGCATAGTCGACGTCTCCGGTGAGACGATAGCCGGATTTCTTCGACGGATCCTCCACGCGGTTGATGCCCACGTCGATGACCACCGCGCCTTGCTTCACCCAGTCCGCCTTGACCATCTCCGGTCGGCCGACGGCGGCAACGAGGATATCCGCCCGGCGGCAGATCGATGCCAGATCCCTGGACCGCGAATGGGCGATGGTGACCGTGGCGTTGGAATGCTTGGAAACCAGCAGGAGCGCCATCGGTTTGCCGACGATCATGCTGCGGCCGATGACCACGGCCTCCGCTCCGTTCGTGTCGATGCCGGAAACTTCCAGCAGCTTCATGCAGCCGGCGGGCGTGCAGGGGACGAAGCCGCTGGGATCTTCCAAAGCGAGCTTCGCGACGTTTTCCGGGTGGAACCCGTCGACGTCCTTCCTGGGATCGATGGCGCGGATGATTTCCTCCTCATCGATGTGCTTCGGCGGCGGCGATTGCACGAGGATGCCATGGATCGCGGGATCCGCGTTGAGCGCCCTGACAACCTCCAGCAGTTCGTCCTGCGTGGTGTGCGCGGGCAGCTCGATTTTCCGCGAGTGAAAGCCGAGCTCGCCGCAAGTGCGGACCTTGGAGCCGACATAAACCTGTGACGCCGGATCCTCACCCACGAGCACCACGGCCAATCCCGGGATGATCCCCCGGGCGGAGAGGGCGGCGGCTTCGGCGCGGCATTCGTCGAGCACGGCGGCGGCGACGGCTTTTCCATCAAGGATGCGGGGTGGTGTCATGAGTGGGGAATGGGTTGGCGGTAAACAGGGCTTCAGGCATCGTCGGTTCCCTCGATCAGGAGGGTCTCCAGCTTGCGGCGCTCGGCTTCGAAGGCGGCCTCGTCCAATCCGCGCGGGATGGTGATGGGCTCGTCGAAGGTGATCACCACGCGGCTGAACGGCTTGGGAATGACGAAGCGGTCCCAGGTTTTCAAGCGCCATGCGTTGGAAAACCCGAGATGGATGGGAATGATCGGCGCACCGGTGGCCTCCGCCAGCTTCAGGAAACCCGGCTGAACCTGATAGCGCGGGCCACGCGGGCCGTCCGGCGTGAGACAGACGTCGAAGCCCTCGGCCAGCGCGCGCTTCAATCCCACCAACGCGGCCACCGCCCGGCGCGATGAAGAACCCCGGATCGCATCCAGGCCGCAGACTTTCATCGCCGCCGCCACCATCGCGCCATCCTTGCTGGCGCTGGTGAGCGCGACGGTCCTGCGCAGCCCGAGGCAGATGCGGTTCCAGGCGGGAGGCACCACGAAGAAACGGTTGTGCCACAGGATGTAGATCGCCGGACGCAGGGTCACCGGATCATTGCCGATCCCGCAGCGGTCGCGGATCTCCATGCGCAGGGTGGCTGCCAGCGCACGCATCATCCATCCGGCCAGGGTGCCGATCAGCGCGCTCTTGCGGTCGCCGCGGATGTCACTGCGTTTCTTCTTTGAACTCATCGGAACGGCGGCACGGAGGTCTCAGAGGAAACCCGCGGGATGCAGGGTGTCGACCAGATACTGCTGACGGGACATCAGTTCCTGATAGATTTCATGGTTCCCGGGATCGGGATCGCAGCGTGCGCCCGCATCGCCCGCGACGAGGTAGCTGGCGATCTCCTCGAAGCCGAGTGACTCGCCGGATTGGTGGAAAAAGGCAACCGCCGCCTGCATCGCGGCACCCACTGCGGCACCCTGCCTGCTGGACACCGGGATGACCGGCGCGCCGAAGACATCGGCAAGCAACTGGCGCATCACCGGGCTGACCGCGCCAGGGCCTAACAGACGGATCTCCGGCGGATCGAAGCCAAGGTCACGCAAACGGCTCATCGCGTATCCGAGCCCCAGCGCCACGCCCTCGGCGGCGGCCCGGGCCATGTGGGCCGGCGTGAAGTTTCCTGCGGTGAGGCCATGGAGCACACCGCATCCTTCCGGCAGACGGGGAATCGATTCACCGGTCAGGTAAGGCAGCATCAGCAGTCCCTCGGAGCCTGGAGACACACTGGCGACCATCGCCTCGAAGCCCTCCGCAGTCCATCCGTAGTGGCGGCGCAGCACTTCCGGGGCCACGGCGGTGTTGATGGTGGTGGCCAGGCCGAGCCAGGATCCGGTGGCGTTGCAAAGCGAGAGGATCTCCCCGCGGTAGTCGATCACGGGCGAGGCTCCGATGCCGGCGATCACTCCGGTGGCACCGAGTTCCACGGCCACGGTGCCGCTCACCACGCAGCCTGCGGCCAGGGCGGAAAGCATCGGCGCGGTGCTGCCGGCACCCACCTGGACGAGCTCGGACAAGCCCCACTCGCGGGCCAGCGCGGGACGCAGCAATCCGCGCGGCTGGTCCGGCGGCAGCACCGGCGGGAGTTTCCCGGCCAGCGATGGATCGATGAAATCGAGCAGTTCCGCAGACCAGGTCCGCGTCCGGATATCCAGCAGGCCGGTGGCCGAGGCGCTGCCCGGCTCGGTGGCCCGCTCGCCGGTGAGCCAGTAAGCGATGAAATCCTGGGCAGTGAGAAACCCGGCCGCGCGTTGGAAATGATACGGCTCGTGCTGTTTGAGCCAGAGACACTCGGCCGCAGCGGATTCCACACCGGGTGCCTGGCCGACAAGCTCGATGAGCCCCGGCGCGCCGCCAAAGGCCCGCGCGATTTCGTCGGACTGGCGTTTCACCGAGACGTCCCCTGCCAGCTTGGCCGGGCGGATGATCCGGTTGGCCTCATCCAGCAGCACCAAGCCACGCTGCGGGCCGGCCACGCCAATGGCGGCCACCCGGTCTTTCTGCCCTTCCAGGGCAAGCAAACACTGGCGGACGGCGCGGTCCACCGCATCGATCCACTGGGCCGGGTTCTGCTCGCGGTACCCGGCGGGCAGGCCCTCGATCCAATCGTGCGGCACCCACGCCTCCGCGCGGATCACGGCGGATTCCAGATCCAGCGCCACCGCGCGGGTGCCGCCGTGTCCGATTTCGATCCCGATGAAGTGCATGATGGGGTGGGGAGGTCGCTAGTTTCGCCAGCATCCATGTTTTGACAAGCTTCTCGGCAAGCGAAGTCCCGCGGAAGAGCCGGCACTCATCCATGGCATGCCCGCGAAAACAAAAATCCCCGCCACGCAACGGGGCGCGGCGGGGAGCCATGTCGCCGGAAAGTCACTTCTTCTCCTTGGCCAGAAGCTCCTTGAGCTTGGCGATGTAGCCGTCCACGCCGCCCTTGAGCTCGCCGAGGTCACCGGACAGCTTTTTGCCCTCCGCATCGAGCACCCACATGGTGGGGTAGCCGCCGGCAAGGTAGGTTTTCTCAAGCGCGGCATTCTGTTTTTTGAGCGCCTCGGGCTGCTCCTTTTTCTTGGGGAAATCCGCTTCCATGAGGACGAAGTTCGCCGCAGCGAAGTCGGTGAAGGCTTTTTGCGAAATGACTTCCTTCTCCAGCTTCTTGCACCAGCCGCACCAGTCGGAGCCGGTGAGGTAAATCAGGATCGGCTTGTTTTCCGCCTTCGAGCGGGCCTTGGCGGCCTCCCAGTCATCCGTCCACGGCGGAGTGGCGGCAAGGGCGGCGGCGGCGGTGAGAAAGAGGACGGCGAGCGGGCGGAGGATCGGGTTCATCATGGCGTAGGACGTCCGCGGGACGTTCCTTATTTCAAACAAAACACCCCGCACCGGAGCAGGTCCGATGCGGGGTGTCCTCTCATGCTGATGCTGAACTCAGTCGAGATCCTTTTTCTCCAGCGAGGCGTCCAGGTGCTTGAGGAACGCATCGACCTTGGGATACTCCGAGGCGAAGAAACGGGTGAACTCCTTGCCCTCGGGGTTGAAGAGAATGACGGTCGGGAAGCCCTCGATCTTGTATTTCTCCGCGAGCGGCTCGTTTTTCTCCTTCAGCTCCTTGTTTCCCTGCGGGAAATCGAGCTCGACGAGGATGAACTTCTTGGAAGCCGCCTCCACGAACTCTTTCTTCGAGAAGACGTTCTTGCGCATCGCGATGCAGGGCGGGCACCAGTCGGAGCCGGTGAACTCGACGAGCACGTTCTTCTTCTCGGCCTTCGCCTTCTCAAAGGCCTTGTCGAGATCGGTGGACCAGCCTTCCAGGGTGGTGGCAAAGGCGGAGGCGGAGAGGGCGGCGACGCCGACGGTGAACGAAGCGAGCCAGGTGATTGCTTTCATCATGGCATTTAGCGTCCCGGGAGGCCGGATTATTCAAAAAACTTGGCCGGATGGTGGATTTCCCGGTAGCGGTCGTCCCATGCACGCCCTGCCACGGTTGATCGTCGCCACCCGCAACGCCCACAAAACCGCCGAAATCCGCGCGATGCTCGGCGGCCGCTTCGAGGTGCTCAACTCGAACGACTTCCCGGAGACTCCGGAAGTCGAGGAAACCGGCAGCACGTTCCTCGAAAACGCCCGGCTCAAGGCGCTGGCCGTCAGCCGCGTGGTGGACGGCTGGGTGCTTTCCGATGATTCCGGGCTGGAGGTGGACGCACTGGGAGGAGCCCCCGGCGTCTGGTCCTCCAGCTTTGGCGGCGTCGAGGGCGATCACGCCCGCAACAATGCCCGCCTGCTTCAGGAAATGGCCGGGAAATCCGAGCGCGGCGCCCGTTTCCGCTGCACGATGGTGCTTGCCCGCCAGGGACAGGAAGTCGCCCATTTCAGCGGCACGGTCGAGGGACGTCTCATCGATGCGCTCCAAGGGACCGCGGGATTCGGATACGATCCGTTGTTCATCCCGGAGGGTCACTCCGCCACCTTCGCCGAATTGGGGGACGATGTGAAAAACTCACTCAGCCACCGCTCACGCGCACTGGCATTGGTCATCAATCACTTGGAGAACCTGGAATAAAATTTATTTTGCTTTTCTTAAATTTTTATCCACTCTCCGGCCTGTGAGATCCCTCCCGTTCATCCTGCTCGCCCTGCTGCCCTTTGTCGGCGGCCTGGTTTCCTGTTCCAGTCAGGTGAAGGCCCGCAAGCCGGTGAGCTACCGCTTCGAATACGGCCGCACCGCCATGCTGAAAAACGGGGTGGCTTATGCGCCCAAGAGCGCCCCGGCCGCCGTCAAGCGCGCCATCGCCGCCGGCAACCGCCTCCAAGGCAAGCCCTACAAGTGGGGCGGCGGCCACGCCCGGCAGAACGACAGTGGCTACGATTGCTCCGGCACGGTCTCCTACGTCCTGCGCGAGGCCGGCCTCATGAAGGGCAGCAGGCCTTCCAGCGGATACTTCACTTACGGCAAAAAGGGCGAGGGCGATTGGATCACGATCTACATCCGCCGCGGTCACGTGTTCATGACCATCGCCGGCCTCCGCCTAGACACCGGCTGGGGTGCCGACCGCTCCGGCCCGCGCTGGCAGACACGCACGCGCCCCGGAAAAGGCCACGTGATGCGCCATCCGGCCGGGCTCTGACCGGAGGAAGCCCTAAAACTCCGCCAGGCAATCCGCCATCGACCGGAACATCCGGTCCGCCGCCGAGAAATCCAGGCCCTGGGTCACCCGGTTCGGCACGATCCAGGTGGACATGCCGGCTTCCTTGGCCGCCTTCAGTCCGTTCAGCGAATCCTCGATGACCAGGCAGTCCTGAGGATTCAGCCCGAGCTGCCCGGCAGCCGTGAGGAAAAGATCCGGAGCGGGTTTGATGCGCGGAGCATCCCCCCGGCAGACGGTGGTGCGGAAACGGTCGGCCAGACCGAGCTTGCCAAGCCACCCGTCCACCCAGGCGTGCGACGAGCTGGAAACCACCGCCGTCGGCATGCCGATGGCACCCAGTTTCTCCAGCACTTCCGGCACTCCGTGCATCGGCCCCTCGTGGGCGAGGTCGCTCATGATATCCTCCTGCCTGCGTGCATCGAGATCGTGCCAGTCAAAGGCCCGGCCGGTGAGCTCTTCCAAATGGATCTTGGGCGACCACGTGTTGAAATCCGTGCCGATGCAACGGGTGTAAACCTCCAGCGGAAGATGCTGGCCATGACCTTCGAAGGTGCGCTTCCACGCCTGATAGATCGCCCACTCGGTATCCACCAACACGCCGTCGAAGTCAAAAAGCACCGCGGAAAACGCCATGCCGCACCGTGGCCCGCCGCCTGCCGGACGCGCAAGCGTGGAGTGGCTCGCGGACTCACGAGAAGTTCAGCGCGTCCATATCAAACACCACCGTGACATCCTCCGGCAGCGTGGTCCGCGCGAGCACGGCCTGCACGTGGCGGCTCAAAGGCCTCGCCTTCACCGACCGCAGCGTGATCTGGAAGCGGAACTGCCCGTGCGAGCGGATCAAGGGCGAGGGCAGCACCTCGCCCAGCGTGATGCCAGCCGGCAGATCCTCCGCCAGGCGCAGGTGCAGCGTCTGGAGCGTGAACTCGGCGCGCCGCTCGTGATTGGAGCGGGCCGTGAGCACCGCACAATGACCATACGGAGGAAAACCAAACTGCCGCCGGAACTCCATTTCCTGCTCCGAAAACCCGTCGAAATCATGCCGCCTCGCATATTGGATCGACGGCGAGTGCGGCGTGAAGGTCTGCACGATCACCTCGCCTTCCAGCTCGCCCCGCCCGGCGCGGCCCGCCACCTGGGTGATCAGCTGGAAGGTGCGCTCGCCGGCGCGGAAATCCGGCACATGCAGGCCCAGGTCCGCATTCAGGATGCCCACCAGGGTCACGTTGGGGAAATGCAGGCCTTTGGCAATCATCTGCGTGCCGATCAGGATCTGGATCTTGCGCGCCTTGAAGGCATTCAGCGTGTCGCGCAAGGCGTGCTTGCGCCGCATCGCATCGGCATCGATGCGGGCCACCTTCGCCTGCGGCAGCACCTTGGCGAGGATCTCCTCCACCTTCTGCGTGCCGTATCCCTGGAGGATAATCGCAGGATCCCGGCACTCCGGGCATTTCCTCGGCACGATGGCCTGATGCCCGCACACGTGGCACACCAGACGCTCGTCCGTGCGGTGATAAGTCAGCGCCACCGAGCAGTGGGGACATTGGCACACATGCCCGCATTTCGGACACTGGAGGGATCTCGCAAAGCCGCGGCGGTTCAGGAACAGAATCGATTGCTCACCCTTCTCCAGCCGCTGCTCGAGCGCCGTGCGCAGACGGTCGGACAACACCGCCGGCCCGCCCTTGTGCTTGCTGGCTTCCAAACGCATGTCCACCACCCGCACCAACGGCATCGCCTGCCCGTCAGCACGCTGGTCCAACCTCAAAAGATCGTATTTCCCCGACTGGGTGTTCTGCCAGGACTCCAGGGACGGCGTGGCCGAGCCCAGCACGATCGCGCATTTCTCGAAAGCCGCCCGCAGCACCGCCACATCCCGCCCCTGGTAGCGGGGCACGCTCTCCTGCTTGTAAGTGTTCTCATGCTCCTCATCCACCAGGATCAAACCCAGATCCGGCAGCGGCGCGAATACCGCGGACCGCGCGCCGATCACAATCCGCGCCAAGCCCCGGCGGATCCGGTGCCACTCGTCGAAACGCTCGCCCTGCGAGAGATTCGAATGCAGCACGGCCACCTGGTCCTGCATCGAGGCAAAGCGCGCCTTGAAGCGCCTCACCGTCTGCGGCGTGAGCGAGATCTCCGGCACCAGCACCAACACCGTTTTCCCCAGATCCAAAACATGCCGCGCCGCCTGGAGATACACCTCGGTCTTGCCCGATCCGGTCACACCTAACAGAAGAATCGGCCGCGGCTCCGCAGCACCGATCGCGGAAACAATGCCATCCAAGGCCCGCCGTTGCTCCGGGTTCAACTCAAGCGGCAGGGATTCCAGCACCTCCTCGATCCCATCCGCCTCGGGATCACGGCGCACCTCCTCGGTCTCAATCCTCAACCAACCCGCCTTTTCCATCGATTTGAGCGTGGCCGCCACACCCTCACCCAGATCCGCCACCGCCATGCGCCGCTCCGGCGCATGCATCAGCAAACTGAGCACCGCATGCTGCCGCGGCGCCCGTTTCGCAAGGCGCTCCATCACCTCCGCCTCAGGGACGGCATCCATCACCGCGATCCGCCGGGACTTCGCCGAGTTCTCCTCCGTGCGCACCGCCTCCGGCAACAAGGAGCGGATCACCGTCTCGATCCCACACCCGTAATAATCCGCGATCCAGCGCCCGGTCTGCAGCAGGACCGGCGTGATCAAGGGCTCCGGCTCCACCAGCGATTCCAACTCGCGCAGGGCGAAATCCGCCTGCTCCGCCTCCACCAGCGATAGCACCGTGCCCACCGCCGACTTCCGCCGCAATGGCACGCGCACCCGGCAGCCCGGACGCACGTCCAGACCGCAAGGAATCGCGTAGTCGAAGACCAGCTCCGACGGACCATCGATCAACACCCGCGCATTCACCGCCGACAGCCTGTCCCGCCTCGGCACCCGGGCCAAGATTCATTTCCAAGGCCCTGCCACACGCCATCCGCCGAATGTGTTCTTTTGAACACTTTTTGCTTGCGCTGCCCCGGATTCTCCCGCAACCTCGCCATGAAACCAAACCAAAGCCATGCAAGACGCCGTCATCGAAACCTCCCCAGCCGCCGCTTCCGCAAACTCCCCCGCCCGCGACCGCTCTTCGGACTACGCCATCTACAAGCCGAATTCCCGCGGCAGCGGCGGAGTCGTCCGCTTCGGCCTCAATCGCACCAAAGGCTCCGTCTTCGTCGATGCCGCCCTCCAATCCGGCGAAAAACAATTCGATTGGGAAAACAAGATCACCATGAAATGGGGCCTCTCCGACCTCGGCCCCGTCCTCGCCACCCTCCAAGGCCGCCAACCCGTCGCCAAACTCTTCCACCAGTCCGAAAAAGCCAACAGCGCCTTCGAACTCACCCCGCGCGAGGACCCAGAACGCGCACCCTTCCTGCTCTCCATCTCCCGCCAGGACGCCTCGGACAAGTCCCTCCGCAAAGTCACCATCCCCCTCACCCACGGCGAGGCCGTCGTCCTCGAAACCGCCCTCCGCGCCGCCATCACACGCCTCCTCAAATGGTGAGCCTCCGCCCTGGCCATCCTCCCACCCCAGCCCGCGCGGACCCTCACAAGCCGCCGGCAGAGAATCGCCTTGGTGATTGCCGCTCGGTTGGGATATGGCCCTCGCATGAAACTGATCAAGCTGCTCGCCAACCTCGGCTACGGATCCCGCAAGGAGGTGCAGCGCCTGATCCGCTCCGGCGCCGTCACCGATGACTCGGGCACCGTGCTCAAGGAATCCGACTTCCCCGCCTACGAACGCATCCGCTTCCGCGGCGAGGAACTGGACCCGCTCCACCCGCTGACCCTCGTGCTCCACAAACCGGATGGATACACCTGCAGCGCGGACGACCCCGGATCCACCATCTACGACCTGCTGCCCGAGCGCTTCGCCCACCGCAACCCCGGCCTCAACCCGATCGGCCGGCTCGACAAGGACACCACCGGCCTGCTCCTCATGACCGATGACGGCAAGCTGCTCCACAAGATCATCCACCCCAAGTCCCACTGCCTGAAGGTCTACCACGCCGTTCTCGATCGACCTCTCGAAGGGCACGAGGAAGCCCTGTTTTCCAGCGGCACCCTGATGCTGAATGGCGAGACCAAACCTCTGCTTCCCGCCGGCTTCGAGAAGGTCAGCGAGACCGAGGCCCTCGTCACCCTTCACGAAGGCCGCTATCACCAGGTCCGCCGCATGTTCGCGGCCGCCGGAAACCATGTGGTCGACCTGAAGCGCATCTCCATCGGCGGATTCAAACTGCCCGAGGACCTCGATGAAGGCGATTGGCGCGTGATGAGCCCGGACGACCTGGCCGCCGTCTTTGGCTGAAGCGCCCGCTGCCCTCCGCCGCCACCCTGCCATCCCGGAGCTTCCCCGCGGAACACGCAAAAACCCGGCGGCCGAATGACCACCGGGTTTTTACGGGGGGTGGGGGGAGGATGGACGGGGGGAGAGGCTTCAGTAGCGGCGGCGGCGCAGCAGTCCGATCACGCCAAAGGCCCCGATCAACGCGGCCCCGGGCTCGGGGACGGCTTTGATCGAGAAGTCATCAATGGCCAGCCCGTCGTCCGAAGCGGCCGGCGCATCAAAGTCAGTCCAGCGGATCCAGAATGTGGCGCCGTTCGCGATCGATACGGTGGTCACCGTGGTGCTGATGGCGGTCCGGTTGACGGCACTGTTTCCGTTCAAAGCGCCCACGGTTCCCGCAGTGACAGGCGCGGTGAAGTCGAGCGCGTTGATGTCGGTCCAGGTGCCGGTGGTGAGCGAGGTGGCGTTGGTGCTGTATTGGAAATCAAGCCGATCCGTTCGACCCGTCGCTCCAAGCCGCCATTGCTCGCCGGTGTAGGAGATGGTGATGTCAATCGTCCCGACTCCGACGTTGTTGATGAACGAAGCCCCGATGATCGGGACAAGACTGCCACTGAGCAGACCACCAAAGGATCGATCCGTATCTCCGGTGGATCCAAAACTATAAGTGTTTCCCGCATTGTTTGAACCGGTTCCAACGCCGTAAGTTGAATTGGCATTGGTTCCGGATTCAGAGAACACCCAATCGACAGGCAAGGTGGAGCCAGTCGTGCCGGTGGAGGCCAGCGAGTTGAAGTTCTGCGAGTAGATGACACCGTCGACAAGAGAGATTGCCGCGTGAGACTCACTCAGACCGGCCCCAAAGGCCATGCTGAGGGTGAGGAGGAATGATTTGGCTTTCATGAACGTGGGGAGGATTGTGCGAAACGTCTGACCTATCCCCGAAAGCACTCCCCAAGCCAAAATTGGAATCGAGACAAAACCGCCACATGAATGGGATGCATCCCGGTGACCCGCTTCAGTGAGGCAGGCTGACCTTTTCCCCGAGGTGTTTCGGGCGGGTGTGGAGGAGGTTCACATCCAGCCACATTTTGACGCGCGCGCCGATTTCGCGGAGCTTGGTCTTCATCCCGGCATGGGCCTCCACATCGCGTGCATCGAAGCCACGGGCATCCATGCCGTGGGCCTGGGCGATGTAGATGGCGCGCTCGTTTTGGAAACGTTGCGAAATGAACAGGATGGACGTGGCGCCGAAGATCTCCTTCGCACGCACCACCGAGTCCAGCGTGCGGAGTCCGGCGAAGTCGCAGACGATGCGATCGGCAGGGATGCCGCGTTCAATGAGCGCCTGCTTCATCTTCTCGGGCTCGTTGTAGTAGATCGAGCGGTTGTCACCGGAAACGATGAGGGTTTCCAGCTTGCCGGCCTTCCAAACGCGGACGGCGGCGTCGATGCGGTAGCGGAAATACAGGTTTTCCCGGCCGTTGACGCGATCGGTGGTGCCGAAGACAAGGCCCACCTTGGCCGCCGGCAGCGAAGCCACGTCGGAAAAGATGCGTCCGCGGGAGGCCAGCACCGCGGTGAGATTGGCAAACGCGATGAGCGCCAGCCCCACGAGCACGGCCATGGCCCCGGTCACGAGGATTCGCCGGAGCCAGCGGCGGCGGGTGGAGGGAGCTCCGGATTTCACAGGCTGCGGGTGGCTTGCAGCTCGGGCTGGCGGCGCGGCCAGGAGAGCAGGGATTTCATGGTTTCCGCGAAGCTGCCCGCCAGCGGACCATCCGGAGCAAGAACACGCAGCCGGCTGGAGGTTTCTTGAAATCGGATTTCGTTGAAACGGCCGATCCATTCGCCATCCACCTCCACCGGCACGTCGCGCGCCGCACGCACGGTGAAGGCCTCCGTTTGGAAATAGGAAACGGATTGCATGAGGTCGATGCCGCCCAGCGCGAGGCCGCGCAGCGAGTCGAGCACCAGCTTGTAGCCGGCCTCCTTGTAAACCAGAACGTCGATCATCGAATCGCTGTTGTCCGCATTGCGGAAGAACTTGAACTGGCCGCCGTAAAGCGAACCGTTGCCCGCCAGCATGGCCACGCCTTCCTCGCGCCGGCCATCGTCGCAGATCACCTCCATCACCGGCGGCCGCTCGCCGAGCACCTTCACGGCGGCAAGCAGGTAGGCCAGGGGACCGAGCATCTTCTTGGCTTCCCAAGAGGTTTCCTCGATCACCTGCGCGTCAAACCCCACGCCCGCCATCTGCACGAATGGCCAGCCGTTGGCTTCGAAGAGATCCACCTCGCGGATGTGCCCGCGCTCGATCACCGCGAAGGCCCGCTCCAACGAATCAAACGGAATGCCCATTTCACGGGCGAACACATTCATCGTGCCCGCCGGCAGCACGCCGAGAATCGTCGGCGTGCCCGCCAGACCGCGGACCACCTCGTTGAGAGTGCCGTCCCCGCCGGCGGCGATGACCACCGACTCGCCTTGCGCGGCAAACCGCGCCGCAAGCTCACGGGCCTCACCCGCGTGGTTGGTGGCATACATCGCGAAGCGGTTCGCGTGGTCCATCAGGAAACGCAAAACCCTGCCACCCTTCTGGCTGCGCGCCTTGGGGTTGAAGATCAGCGGATACCTGCGGGGCGTGGGCACGTCCGATTCTTCGCGCATCCCGCCCCGCGCCGCAACCCGATTCATGCCAGGACGGGCGCCGCATCCCCACTTGTCACGAAAGCAGGCCATCCCGCAAACCACGGCAAATGGAACCCACCTTCCACCTGGAGGACGACAAGCCGCAGGTGGCAGCCACTCCCCGAGTTCTCTCTAACAAAAAACCCGCTCCTCATTCGAGAAGCGGGTTTTCGTGATTTGTTCAACCGGGATCAGCTGGAAGAAGAGACGAGGCTGGCTTGGGAAGCGCCCTTCTTGATCTTCTTGGTCTTGATCCAGCTCATGGTGGAGCGGAGTTTCTCGCCGACCTTCTCGATCTGGTGCGCGGCCTCGGCCTTGCGGATCGGATTGAAGCGCTTGTAGCCGCTCTGGTATTCGGCGATCCATTCCTTGGCGAACTTGCCGCTCTCGATGTCCTTGAGCTGCTTCTTCATGCGCTTCTTGACCGAGGCGTCGATGATCTTCGGTCCCACGGAAACATCGCCCCACTCGGCGGTTTCGGAAACGGAGAAACGCATGCCGGCGATGCCCTGCTCGTTCATGAGGTCCACGATGAGCTTGAGCTCGTGAAGGCACTCGACGTAGGCCATCTCGGGTTGGTATCCGGCTTCAACGAGGGTTTCGAAGCCAGCCTTCACCAGGGCGGAGGCGCCACCGCAAAGCACGCACTGCTCGCCGAAGAGGTCGGTCACGGTTTCCTCGCGGAAGTTGGTTTCAAACACACCGGCACGGGCGCAGCCGATGCCGCCGGACCACGCGAGAGCGGTCTTCTTGGCATTGCCGGAAGCATTCTGATGAATGGCGATGAGGCCGGGAACACCCTTGCCCGCGACGAACTGCGAACGCACGGTGTGGCCGGGGCCCTTCGGCGCGACGAGGATGACGTCGACGTCCTTGGGCAGCTTGAGGTTGCCGAACATGACGGCGAAACCGTGGGAGAAGAGGAGCGTTTTGCCCTTGGTGAGATTCGGCGCGATGTCCTTCTCATACACACCCGGGATCACGGTGTCCGGCACCGCCACGAAGATGACGTCGGCCGCCTTGACCGCATCCGCGGTGTCCATGACCTCGAAGCCCAGCTTCTTGGCGACTTCGCGGGACTTCGACTTCTTGTAGAGGCCGATGACGACCTTCAGGCCGCTGTCCTTGAGGTTGAGCGCGTGGGCGTGGCCTTGTGAGCCGAAGCCGATCACGGCGAGGGTTTTCTTTTTGAGCGGAGCGATCGGGGCGTCCTTGGTGGTGTAGATCTTCGCGGCCATGGCGGATCGGATGGTTGGTTCGGTTGAAGACACGCCGGTGCCATCAGGGCTGCGGCGGGGCGGCACACTGGCGGGATGCGGCCCCGGGGTCAAGCCACAAGAAAAACCGCGCTTTTCCGCATGGCGATGGGCTGGAAAGGCCTTTGACGAGCCGCCTCCGGCGCGGCATGTTCCGCGCGCCATGGCTTTCGCCGATGTTTTTCCGGATTTGATGCAGCGCCCCACGCCCTTGATGCGGCGCTTCGAGCGCATGCTGGACGAGCAAACCGGCGGCCCGCTCGAGGCCCTGGCTCGGCAAAGCCAGTTGACGACGCGCCGGCACTTCGGCCGGACGATGCGGCTCTTCGCACCGCTCTACGTGTCCAACGAATGCGTGAACAACTGCTCTTACTGCGGCTTTTCCAGGGACGCCGGCATCCTGCGCACCACCCTCACCGTGGCGCAGGTGGAACGCGAGGCAAGGCACCTGCACGGCCTTGGATTCCGCAACGTGCTGCTGGTGGCCGGGGAACACCCGAAGTTCGTCTCCGAGGGCTATCTCCAGCAGTGCCTCGATGCGCTCAAACCCTTCATCCCCACCCTCGCGCTCGAGGTCGGCCCGATGGAGGATGCCCAATACGCCGACATCGTGGCCCACGGCGCGGAAGGGTTGGTCGTCTATCAGGAAACCTATGACCGCCCGGTCTATCAGACGCTGCACACCGCCGGACCGAAGAAGGATTTCGACTGGCGGCTCGATTGCCCGGAGCGCGCCTACGCAGGGGGCTTCCGCCGCATCGGCATCGGCGCCCTGTTCGGACTCGCCGATTGGAAACACGAGGCCCTGGCACTCTGCGCGCACCTGGAATACCTCCAGAAACACTGCTGGAAGGCGCAACTGACGGTGGCTTTCCCACGGATGCGCCCCTATGCCGGAAACTACGAATACACGCCGGATCCCTCGCTGTTCCTGCCGGACCGCAGCTTCGTCCGCTTGATCACGGTGTTCCGGATTCTTTTCCCGCAGGTGGGCATCGTGGTTTCCACCCGCGAGCCGGCTCCCCTGCGGGATGCCATCGCCTCTCTCGGCGTGACCCACATGTCCGCAGGAGCCCGCACCGAACCCGGTGGCTACACCGGTGCAGGCCATGATGACCTCCACCTCACCGTCAAAGGCCGCCGCGTTGAACTGGAAACCCGCTCCGGCGCAGAGAAAGCCACCGAACAATTCCGCATCCACGACATCCGGTCCGCCGCGGAAATCGCACGAATGCTGCGCTCCCAACAACTCGATCCCGTCTGGAAAGACTGGGACGAGGCCCTGCTCGCGGAAGCCTGAGGCCGGACCTCCCGCCGGGAAACCAAGGCCTTGCACCCGGGAGGCGCATCCTCACTCCGCAACCGGCTGCGCACGGAGCGGCTCCACCGGCGAAGCCTTTGGTGGCTCAGGCAAAGGCGTGATGCCCTCCACAGGCTCCGCACGCGGTGCCGCTGGCGGCGACTCCTCCACCGGCAGGGCCCGCTGCGGCTTCACCAGCACCGCCTTCGGCGGCTCCGGCGGCACAGGTGCCGGCGCAGGAACCACCGGCACAGGATTCGCAGGCGGCGCTTCCTGCACCACCGCCGCTTTCTTCGGAGCGATCTTCATCTGCTCCTTCGTCGGCGGAGACTTCCGCATGCGGATCTCCACACGGCGGTTCATCGCCTGCACCGCAGCGTCGCCATCGATCACCAATGGCGAATACCTGCCAAATCCCCTCGTGATGATGCGGGAGGCATCCATCCTCATCGATTCCACCAGATACGACTTCACCGCCTCCGCCCGGCGGATCGAAAGCTCAAGGTTGAACTCATCCCCGCCCACCAGATCCGTGTGGCCCTCGATCCAACAGTAAAGCTCTGGATTGCGGTCCATCAGCAGCGCGATCTTCATCAACCCCACCTTCGCACTCTCTCGCAGCTCGGATTTGTTGAACTCAAACAACAGATCACTCGGCAGCATCGTCTTCTTGGACAACAGCACGTTGGGCGGCAAACCCAGCAGGTCGTCCAGGGAAGCGATCCCATCCAGGGCTCCATTCTCCGCCTTGCCGTTCGCCCCCTTTTTCACCAGGTCCTCTCCGAACTTCGACAAAACGTCGTCATCCGTCTGCACCGCACCGGGATCCACCGTCACCTGGCCCACCTCCGCAGGCCGCAGCTGCTCCGGCTGCCGACCCATCTCCGGAAGGTCCGCCTCCACCTCGAATCCCGATGCCACCTCCATCGCCACCGCCGCCGGATCTCCCACCAACGCCGGATTTTTCAACTGCAGCTCATACTCCGCCTCCTTGATCTCCGGCTTGATGTCGATCTCCACGTTCTTCGGCAGCGCGTTCAACAAATCCACCTCCTCCAACAACGAGGCACTGTCCTTCGGCGGCTCGATCACCTGCTCCGGCGGCGCCTCCTCCTGGATCTCCAGCGGCCGCACCTCCATGCGGCTCACATCGATCGCCCGTGTGCTCAACTCCCTCGCCTCCTCAAACCGCACCGCGATCTTCAACCGATCCAGCAACAGGAAAACCGCCACATGCAACAGGATCGATAGCAACATCGCCACCGCCGCCCACCACCCGAGATGCTCCGGCCCGGGCAAACGGTAACTCCGCCCGCCGCGCATCTCGCTCCATGAGTAGCCGTTGGCCATGCCCCGACTATACGCCCGTCTAACGTGCTGGCAATCATCCCGATCGGCGATTATTCTGGCGCTGGCACCCCTCGTGCTCATTTCCCACCTCAACCACTCTCCCACCATGGCCGCGAAAAAGACTGCGAAGAAATCGCCGGATCCCGCACCGGCGGCTGCCGATGCCCCAGCTCCCACCGCCAAAAAAGCCGCGAAAAAGGCAGCCAGGAAAACCGCCACCCCCAAGGCCGCCAAAGCTCCGAAAGCCGAGCCCGCCAAACCAAGCCCCAAGCCCAGCGCCGACGCCATCGCCCGCGCCGCCTACCTCAACTACCGCCGCCGCGTCGAACAAGGCCTCCCCGGCGACTCCCATGGCGACTGGCTCGAAGCCGAACGCCAGCTCGGAATCTCAAGGTAACGCGATTTTTCCCAAGCCCCACGTGCTTCCGGCTTGGAGATCGCACCACCCACCCCCACAGTCCGCCGCGTGAACTCCTGCTCCTCACTCGGCATCGGCCTCGCTGGCTTCGGAACCGTCGGCTCCGGCGTCTGGAACACCCTGCACCGCAACGGCGACCTCATCACCGGCCGCACCGGCGGCGACGTCCGCCTTCACGTCGCCAAAATCCTCGTCCGTGATCCCGCCAAGGCCCGCGCCACCACCGGCGATGTGCCCGCAGAACTCTTCACCACCGACTGGAACACCCTCGTTGCCGACCCCGCCGTGGACATCGTCGTCGAACTCATCGGCGGCACCACCGACGCCTTCGATATCGTCGCCGCCGCCCTCAGGGCCAAAAAACCCGTCGTCACCGGAAACAAAGCCCTGCTCGCCGAACGCGGCGTCGAACTCTTCGCCCTCTCCAGGGAATTCGACACACCCATCCACTTCGAAGCCGCCGTCGCCGGTGGCATCCCCATCATCCGCACCGTCCAGGACTCGTTCATCGGCAACCGCATCCTCTCCTTCTCCGGAATCATCAACGGCACCTCCAACTACATCCTCGGCCGCATGACCGATGCCGCCCTCACCTTCGAGGCCGCTCTCGCCGAGGCCCAGGCCCTCGGATACGCCGAGGCCGACCCCGCCCTCGATGTCAACGGATGGGACGCCGCCCACAAGGCCATTCTCTTGGCCACCCTCGCCTACGGGTTTCCCATCGATCCCAAATCCATCCACGTCTCCGGTATCGAACAGGTCCGCCCCACCGATATCCACTTCGCCAAAAGCCTCGGCTACGTCGTCAAACTGCTCGCCGTCATCCGCGAACACCCGGACGGCGCGGTCGAACTCCGACTCCAACCCTCCTTCATCCCCAAATCCCACATCCTCGCCTCCGTCCACGGCGTCTTCAACGCCGTCGCCGTCCATGGCGACGCCGCCGGTGAATCCCTCTTCTACGGCCGCGGCGCAGGCCAGGACCCCACCGCCTCCTCCGCCGTCGCCGACCTTGTCGAAGCCGCACGCTCGCTCCGCCAAACCACCGGACACCGCGGATTCCTCCCCTACCGCGAAAACGGACGCATCCTCCCCGTCGCAGAAACCTCCACCGCCTACTACGTCCGCTTCGACGTCACCGACCGCCCCGGCGTCATCGCCGAAGTCGCCAAAATCCTCGCCGACCACCGCATCGGCATCTCCGGAACCCACTCCCCCGTCAATCCGGACAACCCGGACGCCGAATTCCTCGACATGGTCTTCCTCCTCCACACCTGCCCCTTCGGCAAACTCCAGACCGCCCTCGACGCCATCGAACAACTCGACTGCATCAACAGCAAACCCGTCGTCTTCCGCATCGAAACGCTGGCGTGACCGCGCAGGAACCCGGCCAGGACCGCTCTCCGAAGGGTTCCGCAGATGCACGGCGACTCCCACCGCCCACGATCCGCCGGGACGCCTCCTCAGGCCCCCACATTCACTCCCCATTCTCCCGAATCACCGAAAGGTCGGACCCTCCCACCAATCCCCCTCATCTCCTCGCCAGATTCTGGCCGTGTCCAAGGTGCCAACGCCCCTGTCGGCAAAACCCCGCCGGTCGCGGGTGGCCCCGCTGTAGATGCAGTTCGCGTCAGGCGGCTGGAAAGCCGAAGAAATCCCGGGCGATCTAACAGCTCTTGTTGTTTCAATACGGAGACTTACCCGAATGGCAGGGGATCAAGCAGCGTTTCACGAAGCCAGTGGGCTCTGTGGACCGCTGACTTTAGTCGGCGAGTCTTTGGCGGACGGGACCTTTGCTTGCCGGCTGAAGCCAGCGCTCCGTTCCGTTCCGCCGCTTAATCCCGTGCCATTCTACTCTGACCCCATTTAATTCATGCCGCTCACCAGGTTCGGCCGCGGTGTTTACAGAAGCAGTTGGAAATGGTTGCCCATCAGCACCCACGCGTGAATCCTCCATTCGTGGCTTTCACAAACCTGTCCCAAACGGTAAAGATAGGCCTTCCGGTCATCGTCGGTCACAAACACAGCATCACCACCGTTGCCGCGGGCCATGACATAATACACCGCGCCGGGATATTGGAATCGTGGCTGCCCCTAGCCTCTGCCCACGGCAAGAATAATGTGACTTTGTGTACTCTGACCCCATTCCCTGACCCCATTCATTGCGGCTTTTAGGGTTGTTCGCTCATACTTTTCAGCCATTTCTCGGCAGTTGCTGAATCACTCTTCTTAATCACATCAACTAAAGATCGAATGCCCATGTCGCGGACACTGCCCGATGAAAGAGTATTCAACCATTCGGCGAGAGACGCAGGGTCCTTCCTTGCCCAAACCGACGCCAAACCCCTAGTCGCGGGTATTTGCTTTACTTCGGGAAGACCGCTCACCCAAGCACGAGCATTGTCGATTGACATTGTGGCGTATGACTGGGCAGCCCACGCAACCTCATTGCGATACATCGCCGATGCCATCATGATCTCGGATGGCGTCTCGTTGGATATTAGGTCAATTGCTGCCGCCACATCTTTCGTTCGGGCTACGGAGAGCACGCCCGTGAGATAATAGTCCCTTTCATCACCTTTCAATGATTTCGAAGAATCCAGAGCCCCTTGCAGATTGTTTTTTGCTGCGCAACTACCCAAATCAACCGCTGCCTCCTTACGAATTTCAACGTCCGCAATTTGATTGAACCACTTCCATGCTCTCTCGATTTCACCACGCTCCATATCCAACGATAGAAATGCACTTTTGACGCCATCAGCCACGTCAGAGGGCAAATTTCTTGCATTTTCAACATACCAGCCTTCTGCGGCATTGTTACTTACTCTGGCCCAATTTTTTGCCCCTTCAGGAATTAGAACAGAGCGATTGCTATTTAGAATTGAATCGTTGCTATTAAATAGTGAAAGGGCGCGACCAGGATCCTCAATAACCATTTCTTTTGCTATACTATTTACCAGTTCGTTCCACTTTGTCATTTTATTGCTACGATCAATACTACTTTCGAACTCTCTCAGCCCTTCCCATGTGGAAAACGGGAATCTCTTCGATCCAGCAGCAAGTATAGTTTGCATATACTCCTCTCTTAGATTTTCAGGGACTTTACATACAAGCATCTTCAGCTCTTCGAAGCGCGCTAAGCCTATCGCAGCATCCTGATTTGTTCCAACATAGACTACAACCGAAGCCCACATGGAATCCAAGACTTCCGGCGGCAAATTCATTTTCATCAATTCAAGAAACCCTGCCGCCCCCTGCCGTTCTAGGGTCTGCGAGAATATACCACAAAAAGCCAATTTATAATCGGAATCGTCTTTGTGCTCAGATGCAAACGATACCAACGACCCTAATTCTTCTTGAGAAGATTCGAATGCCTCTTTGATCAACGCAATCCTATCTGTTCCCGGCTCGACAACTTCACAAATAACACGTATCGTCTCCTCAACTCCAACTCTTGCCGCTAACACCCTGATCAGCTCAGCACATTTGACTTTTTTGTCCAATGCTGACATTCTGGAAGAATGTGCATCTTTAAAGCGTTGAATCAATAAATCGGTAGACAAATTCGAAGCTGAAAATGCATTTTCTGGCAAATTCTCACCAACAACTCTCACACCGAAAGAATGATCATTTGATGACTTTCGAGGAAGCAGATCTCTCGTCACATTCGTTCCTAACCTGTCTTTTACAGCGGTTAATGCCGTTAAAACTAATAGGCACATACAAAACGTGATTAGAATTCTAAATTTATTCATCTTGGAAATGGGCAAGGTATCGTCAATGGGGTCAGTCAATGGGGTCAGAGTACACATTTCAGCATCCTCCCAATTTTATCAGTGTTCTTGAGCGTTTCCTTGGTGGCGCGTCCTGCGGAAACACTCCTGCTGACCGAGCCCGGGTGGCCCATGCCGAGGTGTTCCGCGTTCAACGGATTGCCTGCCGCGGTGCGCTGCCTAACCAAGGGGGGCGCCAGAACCTTGCACCCGTCGACTTTTCGCAGCTTCCTTCTTACAAGCGCCTCGACCGCAAGCCGGTCTTCGTCGGTTTCAAAAACCGCCTTGCTACCGTCCCCACGCGCCATCATGTGGCAAACCGTGCCGGCATTTTGATAGCGCATTGCTCTCGGCATGGCTCATCGAACGGAGAATGCAGGAGCATCGTCAAGCCAAGTTTATTGAAATCAAACACCTGACCCCATTTAAGTCCCCAGAAGATACGCTCTAGGATTCTTGTTGCAGTGTATTTCCCAATCAAAAGCATCTAGTCCCGCGCAATCGTATGCCTCCACCAGCGACTCCGGAATCTCGCAGCCCCCAGTCCATGGTATACATAATCGTTGGAGCGCACCAACCCAGGTAACAACGCCACTTGGCCCCGGCGGGGCTAAGGAACTTTTCCACTCCAGGCATTCAGTTGGATCAAAATATGTTTTATACTCAGGAATCAAGAATCCTGTCAGTGCGTGTACGATGAAACCCAGCAGCCTATTTTCAACATACCACGCATCCTCGAATTCGATACTGACATTTCCAGGCTCCATATCATCCAGCATGGTCTTTAACTCGTATGCCAAATTGGCAATTCCCTGAATGTCCCCAAATTCAGCCCTCAAGCGCTCTATGCCATCATCAAGATTTGAAGAAGCGGTCTTCACTGAGACCCGTAACCTAGAAAAGCTCGAACCAGGATCGAAATCCGAAATCCGAAAACAACATAGCCAAAGAAGACAAACACCTTCAGGAGTATCGTAAAGGATCTTTCTCCCTCCACCATTCTCACGCCTATACTCAAATGTGACATCGTTTCCCATCTCTTTATTTCTTCACAGTTTCCAGCGCATCGTCCAACCGCAAGACGACCTCAAATAAGTCGTCCCCTTGAGCGTCCAAAAGTCCTTTTAGCTGGATTCGAATCAATGGAGTCAGATTACACATTTTAACATCCTCCCAGTTTTATCAGTGTTCTTGAGCGTTTCCTTGGTGGCACGTCCTGCGGAAACAATTCTGCTGACCGAGTCAATGGGGTCAGAGTACACATTTTAACATTCTCACAGTTTTATCAGTGTTCTTGAGCGTTTCCTTGGTGGCGCGTCCTGCGGAAACACTTCTGCTTACCGAGCCCGGGTGGCCCATGGCGAGGTGTTCCGCGATCCACGGATTGCCTGCCGCGGTGCGCTGCCTGACCAAGCAGGCCACCAGAACCTTGCACCCGTCGCCTTTTCGCAGCTTCACTCTTACAAGCGCCTCGACCGCAAGCCGGTCTTCGTCGGTTTCAAGAACCGCCTTGCCACCGTCCCCACGCGCCATCAGGTGGCAAACCGCACTCGGATATTGATGGCGCAATGCTCTCGGCATGGCTCATCGAACGGAGAACGCAGGAGTATCGTCAAGCCAACTTTGTTGAAATGAATCACCTGACCCCATTTATGTGATTCGGGATCAACCGGAGAGTTGGCCAGCCGTAAATGTAAAACGGCTCAGCATTTCCTGACTGAGATCCGCAAGGATGAGGTCGATGTGCAGCATCCCATCAACCCCCTTTTCCCCGCCCTCCGGTCCGGCTCATCGGCTGTTCCAGGAGCCTCGCGCCAGATACAATTCCCTAGCAGCCAGCGCAGCCGAGCTCCAAGATCACCGTGCCGAAAACCAGCATTCCCCATTTCATGCGGTTCGAGACCCACCTTATTTGCTGATCTCCTCCAACACCACCTGCCGCAGGACCCTTTCGTGGATCCGCTCCGCCCAGGCAAGGGCGGTGTCCTTGCTGCCGGAATGGTTGGCGGCGCGGGCGTAGGCAAGCGCCACACGGTCGTGCTGCTCCAGCGGCAGGCTCCGCCCGTGGGTCGCATACCAATTGTTCGCCTGCCTGCCGTCCATGGACATGAACTCGTTGAAGGCCACCTCGATCCAGAAGGTCTCAAACCCGGAGCTTCCTCCGAGCAGCAGCGCCATCGCCTCGGCGGGCGACTGCCGCACACGCGCCCGGATGTCCTTTTCCATCGCCGCCCCCACCTCGTCGCCGATTACCAGCTTCAACTCCTCGTTCATCACCTGGTCCCGGGCGGCAGCCGCCGGCCGCCAGTCACCCGATGCCAAGGCCCAACGCGCCAACGCCAACAGGATCCGGTCGTTCTGCTCCACACTCAGCCCGGCCTTGTGCGACTCGTGCCAGGCCAGCGCCGCCGTGCGGTCGGTCGCCAGATACTCGGCCATCGCCACCTCCAGCCAGAACGTCTCCACTCCGCCCCCACCCTGGATGATCCGGTCGAGGGTTTCGGGAGGATTCTCCCGCGCCCGCCGGCGGATGCGCTGCTCTATCGCCGCATTCAACTGATCGTTGAGAAACCGCCGGTAACCCTCGTCCGCCACCTTGTCCAGCAGGGTCCGCGCGTCTTCCAGGCGGTCCTCCGCCACGGCGGCGCGGAAGGCCTCGGAGGGGTTGATATCCTTGGGAGGGACTTCAGCCATCATCACATCCTTGATCTCCGGGGCACGGGTGAATGCCGGTTCTCGTTCGCAGGAAGCGAAAACCAGAAATAGTGAAAGACCAAAGAATGTTCCTGTGGTTAGCTTTGAACCAAATGGTCGACTCACGGAAGTAACATGCTTTTCGTTGAACTTTGCAGGAGGACTGTATTGCTCCTCAGCGCAGATATCCTGCTAATTGTCTCCTTGGAGACCCGATGATGTCGGCTCAATCGCCATTTCGATCCTCTCCACCGCATCAGCGTAATACCTGCTATCCGATGGAATCATCGGCAACCACTCCCGAGCTTCGTCCAAGCGTCCGCAAAGAGCGAGCGAACTGACCATGCTTGCCAAATAGATTGTCTTTCGCGGACCTTCAGCGAGATCCCTTACATAAGTCGAACAGGCGACCGGGTCCGACCCCACCCAACCGGAAATCAAAGCCCGCACGGCGCACTCAGTGGCAACCTCTCCAATCCGGTTGTCCAAATGGATTGCACCAAGGGCCTTCTCATATCCCATTACCTGCCCGGCAGCCTCGGCCAATGAGCCAAATCCGGAGTGCAAGCGCGTACTACCGTTGGAGATTTCCACGAACGCATCCTCAATGAGATCGGAATTTCCGGTCTGGCGGAGGTATTGATAAACATCGGAAGCCACCGAGCGTCCCAACGAATCCGGATCCATATTGCGGAACACCTGCAGCGACCCTATGGCCTGTCCCAGATCCGATATACTTCCCTGTTGGTAAGCCTTAACCAGCACCTTGGCAACAGCCTCGGAAAGCAGGTCTTCTCGCTCGGGATGCTCCAATTCTCCTCTAGCAGCGCTTCCAGTGGCATCCCTGACCATGCCGATCAGGACGACAAGAGCTTCCTGTCCGTATTCCAGAAACAGCCGCTCCACTTCAGCTTCCAATTCCGCTGCGTTAAAGCCGGACTTCGACGACTCCAGATATCGTATCAGAATGCGTTTCTCCAATTCCTCGCGCAGCTTTCTCTCATCAATGGAACGTCGAACTTCGGGATCATCGCCAGAATCCCCGACTGATTCGTGAGAACGTTTCCGCAGTTCTCGTTGGAAGTTTGATTTAGCAAATGAGGGTTCCTGTTGGTTTGGCTTCTTAACCAACTCGTCCTGCGGTCGGCCATCTGATGATTTCGGACCTTTATCGCATGACGTCAGGAGAAAGAGGGCAAATAGAGGCATCCGCCAGGAAATTGAAATCCTCACCGGTTCGAGGACTGCCTCGATCTGCCTCGGTAAAACCGCCTGGGAGATTCTGCGGCGATTGACTAGAAAATGTTTCGGCTTCGTTTTCATTTCGCGACTTGGCTTACTCAGGTGGAAGGGGAGGAGACCAATCTGTCACCTCAATAGTCTCAATTTCCCTCCCGTCCAGAGTTTTCACTGTTTTCGATTTGGTTTGGACGATGATTTTCCAGTCTAGGTCAATTCTGGCGGACATTGTTGAGGATATTCCACCATCGAATCGGAACTGCCTTTCACCGTTTTCTCCTTCGTGTAGCGAATACTGTTTCTGCACGACATTCGATCCATTTGTTGCAATTCTGGCTGCACTCTCGTTCTTGATTTCATTTTTCAAGGAGATCGATTTAGGCGACACGGCAACTCCCGCACTTATGTCTGGAACCTCCAGTGTTGCTTCAGCGCCGGATTCGGTGGCGGAGGTTTGGCCGTCGCTCGTCTCATACACGCTCGAGTTGACTATGTTTTTCCCCCCTGTAACGGCTAAGTTTCCAATAAAATAACCTGCTTTCGTCACGGCGGCGCTTACCTCTGTTCCGTCAACATTGAATGCAAACTCAGGCTTCGTGTAGGGTAGGTCCTCAGGTGAGTTGTTTTCCTTGGTCATCTCGTATTCTGGTATCGGATTTCCATCCTTTATCCATCGACCATCATAGATGGCTCCGTTGATTTTCAGCTGATGAGCTACACTTTTAGAGACGAAGTTCGTAAGATTGGACGTCCAGCCCGCTCGGATCCGACGCGACAAGAAGCTTTGGCCGCGGAATGGTCCCTCTGACTCGACTTTGACCACACACGCCGTGGGGTTGGCCAGACTTTCGGCGCTGGCAGCTTCAAGCCACGCGATCTGGCCGATTCTTTCTGATGGATGGCGCACGCAAATCAAGCGAAACTGCCGGTAGGTGACCCGTTTGAACGATCCGTCGCTTATCCCGCTGCTCCCGGGATTGGCCAGAGCGGTGCCGCGGGTGAGTACGAGGTAGGAGCCGGTGGCGAAGGCGGAAGTTTTGAGGAAGTTCCGGCGTGTGATGGTGATGACTGGGGTTGTTTTCATGACGGAAGTTATTATCCAGGTAGTAGGTCGGTCGCGGGGATATGGACAAGGATTCTTCGGCCGACCATCGAATTTGCATGTTTTCAGAAAAAGATGGACAGGCGGCAGTGCCGCGGGTAGATGAAAATCTTATATCTATGGCCCCCCTACAACCATGAGCTGGAGTGATGTGTTTCCGATTCTGAGCGACGAGATGGTGGCGGAGTTCGCCGGCCATGCGACGGCTTTCGAACTGGCCGAACTGGATGAATGGTTCGGCGTGTGCGGTGTGTTCAACGCGCGGACGGAGCCCGGGACCGGGCAGCACGTGGTGGCGGCGAGTTTGTTCTGGAAGAACGCGAAGGCGGAGGAGCCGGAGCTGCCGGCCCTGTCGCGGGAGTTGCTGAAGCAGGCCCCGAAGTTGTCATTGGTGCGGCGGTTCAGCCCGTGGGAGCACTATGTGCAGCCGCTGCTTGACGGTGCGGAAATGCTGTCGGAGAAGCGTCCGGAAATCGTGTTCCGGGTGTATCTCGCGGCGGACATGGAGTTCCTTGTTCCGGATTTCGTGGAGCGCAACTGCGAAGTGCACCTGATGAAGGGATCGTCGATCCGCCACAATCCCGGGGCGATGTGGCGGTTCCTGGCGCTGGAGCACGACGGCTTGGTGACGATCACCGACTCGGACCGGGCGCCCGAGATCCTGCACGACATCGAGCGGACCGAGTTGACGGTGAGGCACGGGCTCGGGCACTGGCGGGTGGCCTATATCTGGGGCGAGGGCGAACATGACTGTTCGCATTACCGGACGGTGATGGCCTGCCAGTTCGGGTCCGCGCTGGGCCTGCCGGCGGGACAACTGATGCGGGCGATGTTGTGGCATACCATGCGGGGAATCCTGCCGACGACCTGCCGCAAGGGGCCGGACAAACAGGTGACGGCCTTCGGTTCGAACTGGCCGGACTACGGTTTCGACGAGTGGTTTCTCAACGTGGCGGTTTACCCGCGGATCGCGTTTTCGGGAGTGCTGACATTCGTGCCCTGGAACGACCGGAAGTTGAACCATTGGTTCGCGCTCGACATCGAGTATGTCACCTGGGCCAACCCGAAGAGCGAGATCCTGCATTACGGCCCGGCGGAGGAAGAGGAACCCTGCGCGGAGCCCGGAGAATGCGAGTGTGCTGCGGCTGCCGCTGATTGAGGCCCCAACGAATCCCCCCATGAAACTAATCAGACAAAACGGCAGGTGGAAGGTGCTAAGGAACGGCGGACTGGTGCACGATCATCTGGAAGCGCTGGCCCTGGCGAGGGGCTACCGTGTGGGCGAGGTGTGCGGGGAACTCGGAGTGTCCGAGCCGTATTTCCGTTCGGTGGCGCTGCGGGACATCGGTTTGTCGCCGAAGGAGTGGATGCGGCGGGAGCGGATGGTAATGGCGCGGCGAATGCTGGTGGCGGGCGAGAATTCGCGGCGGGTGGCCGGGGTTCTGGGATTTGCGGATTTGAACAGTTTCCGGCGCGAGTTCCGGTCGTTGCACGGTGTGACGACGGGCGGGTTTTTCCGGTTGCGGCGGCGGTTCGGGATCGGCTGCGACTAGGTGCCGTGGAGCGTGCTGCGGTCAATGGGGTCAGAGTAGAATGGTTCGGGATTAAGCGGTGGATTGGAACGGAGCGCTGGCTTCAGCCGGCAAGCAAGGTCCCGTTCGACAAAGACCCGCCGACTAAAGTCAGCGCTCCACAGAGCACAACGCCTTCGTGAAACGCTGCTTAATCCCGTGCCATTCGGGTCAGAGTACACATTTTAACATCCTCCCAATTTTATCAGTGTTCTGGAGCGTTTCCTTGTTGGCGCGGACGATGCGGATGTGGCGGAGCCAGGTTTTGCCGGTTTGGCCGATGGATTCCTCGATGATCCTTGAGAGGGTGCGTTCACCGATGCCGAGGGTGGAGGCGAGGTTCCGGAGGTTCCATCCGCAGGGGCCGAAGAGCGGATCCAGCCGCAGTGGGTGGCCGCGGGCCGGGTCGTCGAACCACCAGGATTGGTCGTGAATGGTGATGCGAGGTCGCCTGGAGCGGCGGTCGGGGTGGGTGGGCAGGGGATTCAACAAGGGGGGCCGTGTGGGGGGTGAACGGGTGGAGATGATACATCATCACTCATGGGGAGGATGAATCAAAGAGTCATGGGTTCGTCAAGCCTGCTTGCGGAGTGGCGAGGGGTGGCGGGGTGGGATTCGAAGGTGTGGGAAAATTTCCATTTCCCGGCATTCGGTTTGCAAGGTGGTGCGGGCTGGCGACAGTGGGGGCAGGTGATGGAGAGAGAAGTCAGGGAGATCGAAGTGGAAGTCGTCGAGGAGGGCGGCGGGCGGGGTGGCGTGGTGCGGCGGATGGTGGAGGACGGGTCCGGGGAGGGCGGCGGGAAGGAGCGGGATGCGGAGGACTGGAGGGAGTGGCGGCATTGGCAAGGGCGGGCGAGGACGCTGGATCTGCGCTGGTGGCCGCTCTGGGTGGTGTTGGGAGGGATCGCGGTGGTGGTGTTGCTGACGCTGGGTTTGGCGATTGCGGTGGTTTATGGGGTGTTGCGTCTGGTGGCGCGGCTGCTGCGGGCTCTGGCGCGGTGAGGGTGGAACCCCGGATTGACATCCGGGGGGGTGGACGGCCACGTTGCGGGCATGTCACGTTTTGCCAATCAGATTGCCGTCGTCACGGGCGGGGGACGAGGGATCGGTCAGGAAATCGCCCGCACGCTAGCGGCGGAGGGTGCGCGGGTGGCGGTGGTGAGCCGGAGCGCATCGAGTTGCGGTAAGGCGGCGGATGAGATCAATGCGGAGTATCCCGGCAGCGCCACGGCGTATGCGGTGGATGTGGCGGACCACGAGGCGGTGCAGGAGCTTGCCAAGAAGATCGGCGAGGAGCTGGGCGCGGTGAGCATTCTGGTGAACAACGCCGGGGTGACGCGTGACACGCTTTTGATGCGGATGAAGGAGGAGGACTGGGACACGGTGCTGGACACCAATCTCAAGGGTGCCTTCAACACGGTGAAGGCCTTCATGCGGCCGATGATGAAGGCGGAGGATGCGCGCATCATCAACATCGCCTCGGTGATCGGCTTGATCGGCAATGCAGGTCAGGCGAACTACTCGGCGAGCAAGGCGGGCTTGATCGGCTTCACCAAGGCGGTGGCCCGCGAGCTGGCCGGGCGTGCGGTGACCTGCAATGCGGTGGCCCCGGGATTCATCACGACGGACATGACCGACGAGCTTCCGCAGGCGGTGAAGGACGCGGTGATCGGAAAGATCCCGCTGGGCAGCTTCGGGACGACGAAGGACATCGCTGCGGCGGTGGCGTTCATCGCGAGCAAGGAGGCGCGCTACATCACCGGGCAGGTGATCGCCGTGGACGGCGGCATGACCATGTGAATTTCCGTTAGATATCAAATTGCCCCACATCGAACCCCGCCCCTCCATGGACCTGATTCTCCTCCGTCACGGCAAAGCTGAAGATTTCAATCCGGGCGGCGACAGCGCGCGCGAGTTGGTGGAAAAGGGACGGCTGCAGGCACGCAAGGCGGCCAGGCTGTTGAAGGGTGCGGGGAAGCTGCCGGAGATCGTTCTGACCAGTCCGCTGGCACGGGCGATGCAGACGGCGGACGAGTTTTGTGAGGCGGCGGCGATGCCGGGAGCGGTGATCCAGGGCTGGCTGGCTTGCGGGATGACGCCGGAGACGGCGATGAACGAGCTGGCGGGCTTCCGGGAGTTCAAGCGGGTGATGATTGTGGGGCACGAGCCGGATTTTTCCGGGTTTGTGGAATCGGTGCTGGGGGTGGCGGGAGGCGATGTGGTGTTCAAGAAGGGCGCGATCGCCTGCGTGAGGATCCAGCCTCCGTCGCGGCATGGTTCGCTGCTTTTCCTGATACCGTCGAAGCTCGCCGACGAGGCCGAGTGAGTTGGAGAGGCGGGGACGGTTGAATTACGGGCCTGGCTGGCGGTTTTGATTGCCAGCAAGCGCGCCAATCGGAAGAGTGCCCGGCGTATCGCCGCATGAAAGTCATTGCCGTCGCCAACCAAAAGGGCGGGGTGGGAAAAACCACCACCGCGCTGAACCTGTCCGCCGCCCTCGCGCTGCGCGGTCAGCGTGTGCTGCTGGTGGATCTGGATCCGCAGGCGAACTGCACGAGCGGGCTCGGGATCGAGCCGCCGGAGGGGGGCAGCATGTATCCGGTGTTGATGAACGAGGCTACGGTGCATCAGCAGATTCTGGCGACCGGCAGGGAGAACCTGTCCTTGGTGCCATCGGAGATGGATCTGGCGGGGGTGGAGATCGAGCTTGCGCGGAGTGATGACCACTTGACCCGCCTGCGGACGATTCTGCAGGGCTTGAAGCCGAATGATTTGTTTGAGTTCTGCATCTTGGACACCCCGCCCTCGCTGGGGGTGCTGATGACCTCGGCGCTGGCGGCGGCGGACGAGATTCTGATTCCGCTGCAGTGCGAGTGGTTCGGCCTGGAGGGGCTGGCGAAGATCGTGCATGTGATCGACCAGATCCGCGGCTCGGATGCGAATCCGGACATCCGGCTCGAGGGCATCGTGATGACGATGTATGACGGGCGGACCTTGTTGTCCCGGCAGGTGGCGGAGGAGGTCTCGCGGTTTTTCCCGGAGCAGATGTATCAGACGATGATTCCCCGCACGATCCGGATCGGGGAGGCGCCGAGTCATGGGAAAACCATCTTTGAACACGATCCCGGTGGCAGCGGGGCGGAGGCCTATGGCTCGCTGGCGGATGAGTTTCTGACGCGGCACGCGGCATGCGGCCCGTTGTTGGCGGGCGGTTGAGTCCGCTTGTTTTATTTCGCAAGGTAGCAGGACGAGGGCGAGGGCTCGATCGCCCGGCGCTCACGGCGGAACTCGGAGGCGATGCGGCGTTTCACCTGCCACCTGCCAAGCCACCCGGCGGAGGCCAGCGCCCCGGCATGGCGGGCTTGGATTTCAAGTTTCAACTCGCGGAGGCGTTCCTGATGGCGGCGACTCCCGAGGAGTCGCTCGTGGCCATCGACGACCCAGTGGGATTTCATGGGATTGGATGTAGCGCCTGCGGCCGCTTCCATCAAGGCCCATCCCGGGCGCCCCGGGATGCTCACGACAGCTTGATATTCAGCGCGTGGAACACTTGAAACCACGCTGAGGAACACGGAATCCGGCTTGACCTGCGGAAGGCGATTGATGAAGGTCGTCCGCTTTTCCCGACCGTTTTCCGCCCATAACTTCGTCGCCCCCCGGCCGTTGCCGACGGGACGAAGCGATTTCCGGTAGCCATCGGGCCTCCTCACTTTCCACACGACTCTTTCATTTTCAACATTTTCCATGTTCAAGAAGCTTTTCGGAAATCTGTTTTCCAATGACATCGGCATCGATCTCGGCACTGCGAACACACTGATCAACGTCAAGGACCACGGCATCGTCCTGCGCGAGCCATCGGTCGTGGCGGTGAAGGCCGGCACCAACGAGGTGCTGGCGGTGGGGGACGACGCCAAGCGGATGCTCGGGCGGACGCCGGGCAACATCGTGGCGATCCGGCCGCTCAAGGACGGGGTGATCGCCGACTTTGAGGTGACCGAGGCGATGCTCCGGCATTTCATCCGCAAGGTGAACAAGGGCCGCAGGTCGAATCCCCGGGTGCTGATCGCCATTCCTTCGGGCATCACCGAGGTGGAGCGGCGGGCCGTGCGCGAGTCCGCCGAGCAGGCCGGGGCGCGCGAGGTGTATCTGATCGAGGAACCGATGGCCGCGGCGATCGGCGTGGGGCTGCCGGTCCAGGATGCCTCGGGAAACATGATCGTCGATATCGGCGGCGGCACCACCGAGGTGGCTTTGATTTCCCTCTCGGGCATCGTTTACGCACGCAGCGTGCGAACCGCCGGAGACGAGCTGGATGAGGCCATCATCCAATACATGAAGCGCGCCTACAACCTGATGATCGGGGAGCGGACCTCGGAGGAAATCAAGATCCGTCTGGGCTCGGCCGCGCCGCTGCCCAAGGAGATGACCATGGAGGTCAAGGGACGCGACCTTGTGGCAGGCCTGCCGAAAACCATCACCATCACCTCGCAGGAAATCCGCGAGGCCATGGCGGACCCTCTCAGCACGATCGTCGACGCAGTCCGCACCACCCTCGAGCGCTGCCCTCCCGAGCTAGCGGCCGACCTGGTGGACCGTGGCATTGTTCTCGCCGGCGGCGGAGCGCTTCTCAAGGGGCTGGACCGCCTGCTCAGGGAGGAAACCGGACTGCCGGTGCACATCGCCGAGGATCCACTCAGCGCGGTGGCGGAAGGCACCGGCAAGGCGCTTCAGGAGCTCTCCCTCCTGAAGCGGGTCACCAACTCGGAACGCTGAGCGCTCCGTTGGATCGCACCCGGCCATGAAGCCGCTCAATCTCATCGCACTGCTGCTTTTCCTGGGTGGAGCCGTCTGGGCCCTGACCCGCAGCGATCGTGCGGTCCGGGAGATCCAGAATGCCTACTTCTCGGCGATGACGCCCTTCCTCAAGTCCGGCTCGGAATTGGAAACCCGCGCGCGTGCCTTCCTGCAGGAAACCAAACACTCGAAGGAACTCGAGGCCGAACTCGAAACGCTCCGCCCCGAACTCGGCAGGCTGAGGCTTTACGAAAACCGCTGCCGCACGCTTGAGGAAGAGAACGCCCAGCTCCGCCACGCGCTGGATTTCAAAAAAGCCACCCACTTCGAGGTGGTGGCCTCACGGGTCATCCGCCGCAACCCAAGCACCTGGTGGCAGACTGTGGAAATCGATGCCGGGTCCAAGCGCGGTGTCGGCACCCAGCTCGCCGTGCTGTCCAACGACGGCCTGGTCGGCAAGATCGACCGCATCGACAACGGTGGCGAGCGTTCCTCGGTCCTCCTTCTCACGGATGAGAAATGCCAGGTCTCCGCCTGGGTCGAGGGATCGCCGGAAGTGGGCATCCTCAGCGGCCAGCGCGGCGGCTTCGACGGCGATCCCGTGCTGCGCCTTCGTTTCCTTTCCCCCAATGCCGCCGTCCGCCCGGGACAGCGCGTGTTCACCACCGGCCGCGGAGGCATCTTCCAGGCCAACATCCTTCTCGGAGAGATCCTGTCCGTCGAAAAAGGCGCACTTGATTCCGAAGCACTCGTCCGACCCTCGGTGAACTTCGCGGATCTTGGTGCGGTATTCGTGGTGCTCTCCGCCGATTCCTGACGCCAGTGATCCGATACTCCATCACCACGATCCTGCTCCTGCTCGCCGCCTTCGTCGTGCAGCAGTTCCTGCCTGCCTTCACCGGCATGCACCACTCGCGGATCCTGCTCGTGCAGCTCGTGTTTCTCTGCTGTGCCGTCACCGTCGGCCAGCCGACCATGCTGCTGCTCGCCTTCATCGGCGGGTTCTTTTGGGACGCGCAATGCGCCCTCGGCCCGCATGGTGGCGACCCTTCCGTTTACACCCAACAGGTGGAGAACCTGCGTTTCGGATACTCCGTCCTGCTTTTCGGCGGCATGGGTTTCCTGATGCAGGGCATCCAGCCGTTGTTCAAGCAGGGCAAGTGGCAGTTCTCCGCGCTGCTTTCCGGCATCGCCGTGTTTCTCTACCTGGCCGCGGAATATGCCATCATCAGCTTCGTGCGCGGCGGCTTTTTCCTGAACCGGCCGACGCTGCTGCAGATGCTCTTCACCTCACTGCTCACCATGTTGTTCTCGCCCCTGCTTTTCTGGCTGCTCTTCCGCATCGCCGGGGCCTGCGACCACTCCATCAATCCCGAAGCAGGCCGCAACCGCCGACGCCGCGCCTTCTGACAACCCATGGAACCCGGATACCGACTTCGCCTGTATCTGCTGACGGCCCTCGTGCTCGTCGGCTTCGGCGCGTTGCTGACCCGGCTCCATGAGTTCCAGATCCTCCGCCGCAACGAGTTCCTCAACCTCGTCCCCGGAAACCGCACCGTCACCGTCAGGGAACCCGGCATCCGCGGTGAAATCACCGACCGCAACGGCATCACCCTGGCCCGCAACCTCCGCCGCTACGAAGTCTCGTTCAATCTGGAGGAAATCCGCGACGCCTTCCTCGCCCAGCACGAGGATGACAGGACGATCGAGCGCCTCGCCAACGAAAAGGGCCTGCCCCGCAAGCGGGAGGAGAAGGACATCGTCTCCATCGTCAAGGACGGCAAGGAAAGCACCATCGAGCGCCTGCGCGCCCTCGGCCTCGCCAAGAACTTCAAAGCCAGCGATCTGCGCACCCATTTCCTCACCCACGGCGGACTCATTCCCTACAGCTATCGCACGGATCTCGATTACGAGCAGTTTTCCAAAGTCGCCGAGCACAATCTCGCCCTGCCCGGAGTCTATCTCTCCATCCGCCCGCAGCGCCAGTATCCCTACGGATCCCTCGCCAGCCACATCATCGGCTATCTGAAACAATGGGAAAAAGGCGACGTGCCGGAAAGCGCCACCCGCAAGTACAACCACTACATCGGCGACGAAAAGGGCATCGCCGGAGTCGAGGCCAGCATGGACGAGATCCTGCGGGGCCCCGAAGGCCGCAAGACCATCGTCAAGGACGAGAAGGGACGCACCATCCGCATGTCGGACTACACGAAACCCGGCATCGGCGCGAAACTCCAGCTCACCATCGACGCCAGGAAACAATACCTCCTCGAAAACGTGCTGCGCCGCGCCGGCAGGGCCTCGGGCGTCGTGATGGACGTCAACACCGGCGAGATCCTCGCGATGGCCTCCGTGCCGGACTACGACCCCAATGCCTTCGTCCCCAGCATCGACGCCAAGCGCTGGAAGGCCTACAACGAAAACAAGCGCCTCTCCCCCTTCACCAACCGAGCCATCTCCGCCTTCACGCCCGGCTCAACCATGAAGGTCGCCACCGCGGTCTCCGGCGCCCTCCAGGGCATGGCAAGCCGCTCGTTCTCCTGCGATGGATACGTCGCCTACGGAAACCACAAGGTCGGCTGCTGGCTCTACAACCAGAGCAAGGGCAGCCACGGCACGCTCAACCTCTCCAAAGCCCTCCAGCAATCCTGCAACCCCTACTTCAACAAACTCGCCAACACCATCGGCTGGAAGGCCATGGTCGAGGGCTGCCAGATGGTCGGCATCGGCAAGCGCACCGGCGTGGAATTGCCAAAGGAGGAAGCCGGCATCCTGCCCGGCAGCCGCTCGTGGAGGGCCGCCAACCCCGGCGGCGTGATGACCCCCGTCCTCACCGCTTTCCTCTCGATCGGCCAGGGGGATACCATGGCCACTCCACTCCAACTCTGCGCGATGACCGCCGCCATCGCCAACGGCGGCAAATACTTCCAACCAAGGATTGTTAGAAAAGCCGTCTCCGAGGAAGGCCTCGACGTCCTCCAGGACAAACCGAAACTGCTCGTCGATCTGATCGAGTCCGGCATCGCCGCCAAGGATTTCGAACTCATCCGCAAAGGCATGTGGATGGCCGTCAACTCACCGGGCGGCACCGCCAGCAAGGTGCGCATGCCAAAGATCGAGGTCGCCGCCAAAACCGGCACCGCGCAGACCACCGACAACGGCCAGAAATCCAACAACTCCTGGGTCATCAGCTTCGCGCCCTACGAGAAACCCCGCTACGCCGTCTGCGTGCTCGTGCAGAACGCCGGCTCCGGCGGCAAAGTCTGCGGACCTCTCGTCCACCTCATCTACCGCGGCCTCTTCGCCCAGGACGAGGGACTCAAACTCCCGCTGCGCCCGCAAAAGGAATTCGGCGGAAACACCGAGCGCATCGAGGAAATCCAGCTCCCCGACGACATCCTCGCCGCAATCTCCGCGGATCCCGCCGCAGACACAGGCACCGCCGGCGAGACCGGTGAGGAAGCCGGAGAAGTCGCCGCGGAAATCACCCCTTCCACCCAGAATCATGAAACCACTGAACCTCCCACCCCCACCCTCACCCCGGAAATCGACGATGAAGGCACCGTCATTCCACGCGCCACTCCAGTGAGCGAACCCTGATCTTCCACAAAACACTCACTCTAACAATCATCCAAACAATCATCCACATGATCCAGCACATCAAAAGGCTCCTCGGCATCGGCAAGCCCGATCCCATGCGCGGCAACAGCATCATCGTCAACGTCGAGAAACTCGAACGCCGCGTCGCGTTGTTGGAAGACGGAATCCTCGAGGAATACACCGTCGAACGCGAAGGCGATCAGAACATCGTCGGCGGCATCTTCAAGGGTCGCGTCAAGAACATCGAACCCGGCCTCAAGGCCATGTTCGTGGACATCGGCCTGGACAAGAACGCATTCCTCCACTTCTGGGATGCCATCCCCGCGGCGCTCGATGCGGGACTGGAGGAAATCCAGCGCGAGGGCAAGAAGAAGCAGCAGAAGAAGATCACCTCCAAGGACATCCCGGACATCTATCCGGTCGGCTCGGAAATCGTCATCCAGGTGTCCAAGGGCCCCATCGGCACTAAGGGCCCGCGCGTCACCACCAACATCTCGCTCGCCGGACGCTACCTCGTCCTGATGCCCTACACCGAGCAGTTCGGCATCTCCCGCAAGATCGAGGACCCCAAGGAACGCCAGCGCCTCCGCAAGATCGTCCAGAAACTCTCCGTCCCCGAAGGCATGGGCGTCATCATGCGCACCGTCGCCCAGGGAACCCGCGCCCGCCACTTCGTTCGCGACCTCGCCATGCTCCTCGAGCAATGGAACGAAATCGAAGCGCGCCGCGCCGGCAACCCGGCCCCCGCATGCATCTTCCAGGAGCCCGGACTCATCGAGCGCACCGCCCGCGACTTCCTCACCGAGGAGGTCAACCAGATCATCTGTGACGACGCGGAGACCACCGAACAGATCCGCGCCATCGCCGGCAAGATCTCACGCCGTGCCAAACGCCGCGTGCACCACATGCCCGTCAGCACCCAGCCGATCTTCGAACGCATCGGCATCCAGAAACAGATCGACGAAGCCTTCTCCCGCCAGGTCTGGCTGCCCTGCGGCGGTTACATCGTCATCGATGAAACCGAGGCCCTCATCGCCATCGACGTCAACACCGGCCGCAACCGCGGCTCCAAGGACGTGGACAAGATGATCCTCGAAACCAACATCGAGGCCGCCCGCGAAGTCGCACGCCAACTCCGCCTCCGCAACATCGGCGGACTGGTCGTCATCGACCTCATCGACATGCGCCACCGCAAGGACCAGCAGGCGGTTTACAAGGCCATCAAGGACCGGCTCAAGAAGGACAAGGCCAAGACCCAGGTTCTCCAGATCTCCCCCATCGGCCTGATGGAAATGACCCGCCAACGGCTCAACGAATCCCTCCGCGATTCGATGTACGAACCCTGCCCTTACTGCCAGGGCCGCGCCCGCGTGAAGACCCCGATGACCATGTCCGTCGAGATCCAGCGCCGCCTCAACACCGTGATCCAGAAACACCGCGACTCCGTGGGCGACCTCGTCGTCATCGTCAACAGCGACGTGCTCAACCGCTTCAAGAGCGAGGACTCCAAGCTCCTTGTCGAACTCGAGCGCTCCCACTCCGGCCGCCTCATCTTCCGCTCGGACCCGGCCCTCAACCGCGAACGCTTCGCCATCATCGACGCCAAGACCGAGAAGACCCTCGATCAAGGCTGAACGCGGCCCGAAACCTGCTGCCACCGACGCCCGCCCCCACCATGTCCCGCAAAACCAAACTCATCTGCACGCTCGGCCCCGCCACCGAGTCCGAGGAAATGATCGGCATGCTCATGGATGCCGGAACCAACGTGTTCCGCCTCAACATGAGCCATGCCAAACACGAATGGGCGGCCGGGCTTGTGAAGAAGGTCCGCAAACAGGCGGCCCAGCGCGACGCGCACATCGCCGTGCTCTTCGACCTCACTGGCCCGTCCATCCGCACCGGGGACCTGCCGGAACCCTACACGCTCGCCGATGGTGAGACCGTCGAGTTCCGCAAACTCGGCACGGAACCCACCGTGGAGAAATCCACCACGGTCAACTACGACGGACTGATGGGCGACGTCTCGGTGGGCAACACGCTCGTGGTCGACAACGGGGCCCTGCTCATGAACATCGACGTCGTCGAGGCGGATCGCATCCTCTGCACCGTCAAGACCCCGGGCACCATGGGCTCGCGACGGCACATCAACCTGCCCGGCGTGCGCCTCAACCTGCCCGCCCTCACCGAAAAGGACCGCAAGGATCTCGCGCTGGCCGTCGAATGCGAGGCGGACTACATCGCCGGTTCCTTCGTCAGGGACGCCGCCCACGTCCGCGAACTGCGGGATGCGATGAAGGCGCTCGAAGGCGACGCCCAGATCATCGCCAAGATCGAGGATCAGGAGGCCGTGAAGAACATCGACGCGATCATCGCCGAGGCCGACGTCATCATGATCGCCCGCGGCGACCTGGGCACCGAGGTCGAGTTCGAGGAACTTCCCCTCCTCCAGCGCCGCATCATCAAGCGCTGCCACGAGCTCGGCACCCGCGTCATCGTCGCCACCCAACTTCTGGAATCCATGATCCAGAACCCCACGCCCACCCGTGCCGAAGTCACCGACGTGATGAACGCCGCCTACGAGGAGGCGGACGCGCTCATGCTTTCCGGAGAAACCTCCGTCGGCAGATACCCCGTACGCTGCGTGGATGCCCTCGTCCGGATCTCCACCCGCATCGAACGCACCGGCGGACAAGGATACGGCCAGACCATGTTCCTGCGCGATGAACGCCAGAAAGTCGCCCGCGCCGCGGTCACCCTCGCGGACTCGCTGCCGGATGCGCGGCTCGTCGTGCTCACCCGCCGCGGCGTGCTTGCCAACCAAGTGGCCATGCTGCGGCCCCGCACCTCGGGTTTCTACGCCGTCACCCCCAAGGAAACCGTCTGCCGCAAGCTCGCCCTCACCCGCGGCGTGAAAGCGATGAAACTCGCCTTCTCCGCCAACATCGAGGAAACCATCCAGCGCGTCAGCGACCAACTCCTCAAGGAAGACCTCGTCCGCTCCGGCACGCCCATCGTCATTGTTTCCGACATTCTATCCGACCACTTCGGCGCGAACTCGATTCTGCTGCATCATGCGTGAGGTGAAAAGGTGAGTGGTCAATGGTGAGTGGTGAATGGAAGGCGCTGCCGTCCTCTCATCGCCAATTCCCATTCACGGATTCCCAATAACCCATCCACCATGCATCTACTCCACGGCGATTGCCTCGAAGTCCTTCCCACTCTCGCCGCGGGTTCCATCGATCTCGTCGTCACGTCACCGCCTTACAATCTCGGCATTTCCTACAAGACCTTCAAGGACACCGCACCGCGTGCGGAATACCTTCAGTGGTGCCGCGCATGGGCCACGGAGCTGAAGCGCGTGATGACGGACGATGCCTCGTTCTTCCTCAACGTCGGTGCCGCGCCCGCCAATCCGCTGATGCCGCACCAGCTCATTCTTGAACTCACCGACGGGGACGAGCCTCTGTTTGTTCTCCAAAACACCTTCCACTGGATCAAATCCATCACCATCGAGACCACGAAGGGCGAGCAGGTGAGCGCAGGCCACTTCAAGCCGATCAACTCCAAGCGCTACGTCAACGACTGCCACGAATACGTCTTCCACCTGACCAGAACCGGAAAAGTGGAACTCGACCGCCGCGCCGCAGGCGTGCCCTACGCGGACAAGTCGAACATCGCCCGCTGGGGCCACACCGGTGGCACCGACCTCCGCTGCCGGGGCAACACCTGGTTCATCCCCTACGAGACCATCCAGTCCCGCGACAAGGAGCGCCCGCATCCCGCCACTTTTCCCGTTGCTCTCGCGGAGCAGTGCATCCGCCTCCACGGCAAGGGTGCGGACACCCGACTGCTCGATCCCTTCCTCGGCATCGGCACCTCCGCCCTCGCCGCCCAGCGGATGAAGCTCGCTTCGTTCACCGGCATCGAGCTGGACGCCCACTACCTGCAAACCGCCCGCGAACGCATCGAGACCGCGGACTCTGCAGCGCAGTCCGAGCTCAGCCTTTGATGCGCCATCCGGCGGCTTGCAAAGAACTTGAAACGACGCACACGCGCCTTTCGTAAACGGAGGTTTCGGCTTATTCTTCCGTCCAAGTTCCACCGTCATGAAACCCTTCTGCCCTGGCAATCCACTCGACCGCTACAGTTCGCGCCGCGAGTTCCTCTACGTCGGCCTGCTCGGCGGACTCGGACTCACCTTGCCCCAGTTCCTGCGGAGCCGGGCCTTTGGAGACACCAAGACCTACTCGACTCACGAGCCGGTGGCCCAGGGCATCATCCAGATTTTCCTGCCCGGAGGTCTCGCCCATCAGGAGTCCTTCGACCCCAAGCCCTTCGCGCCGGCTGAATACCGCGGACCCTTCGGTGCCATCAACACCTCGATTCCAGGCATCCAGTTCGGCCAGTTCATGCCGGAGATCGCCAAGATCGCGGACAAGATCACCGTCATCCGCTCGATGTCCCACGGCGAGGCCGCCCACGAGCGTGGCACGCACAACATGTTCACCGGCTACCGCCCCTCGCCCGCCCTCGAGTATCCGTCGATCGGCTCGGTCATCTCCCACGAGCTCGGCCCGCGCAACGACCTGCCGCCCTACGTCTGCGTGCCCTCCGTGCCCAACGAGTATGCGAATTCCGGCTACCTTTCCTCCGCCTTCGGTCCCTTCGCCCTTGGGGCAGACCCCGCCCAAGGCAACTTCCAGGTGCGCGATCTCAGCCTGCCCGGCGGCGTGGATGACAAACGCTTCGAGCGCCGCAAATCGCTCTTGGAAACCGTGGACCACCACTTCCGCAGCATGGAGGACTCCGATGCCATCGAGTCGATGGACGCCTTCTATCAGCACGCCTACAAGCTGATCTCCTCACAGAAGGCACGCGAGGCCTTCAATCTCAAGGCGGAGCCGGACGCCATCCGCGACGAATACGGCCGCAATGCCGCCGGACAACGCATGCTGCTCGCCCGGCGCCTCATCGAAGGCGGCGTGCGCTTCGTCTCTCTCACCGCAGGCGGCTGGGACCACCACGACAACCTCAAGGCCGGCATCGAAAAGAACCTCCCGGAAACCGACAAGGCGATCGCCGCGCTCATCCGCGACCTCGACCGCCGCGGCATGCTGGACAGCACGCTGGTGATGGTGACCACCGAGTTCGGCCGCACGCCCAAGATCAATCCCACCGCCGGGCGCGACCACTGGCCGCGCGTCTTTTCCACCATGCTCGCCGGCGGCGGTGTCAAACGCGGCTACATCCACGGCGCGTCCGATGCCCTCGGCGGAGAAGTCGACGAGAACGGCGTCACCGTGGCGGACTTCGCCACGACCATCTACCACCAGATCGGCATCAACGCGGACAAGGAACTCATGTCCCCGGGCAGCCGCCCGATCGAGATCGTGGACGGTGGCCAGGTGCTGGACTCGATCCTTGCGAAAAAGGCGTGATCCCTTCCCATGAACACGGTTTCCCGACCTCCCGGCTTCCCGGTTGAAACGCCGCGCGGCCCGGCGCTCCGGCGTATCCTGGGCCTCACCTGCCTCTGGCTGCTCCAATCGGCTCAAGCCTTCACCCCCGTGCTCGCGGACGTGCAGCCGAGGGGCGGCCAACGGGGGACGGACATCGAGGTTTCCTTCAACGGGGATCGTCTGGATGGCATCCAAACCCTGCTGTTTTACGAAGCGGGCATCACTGCCGACCCCATCCAGATCAAGGACGGCCGGACCGTCACGGCAAAGCTCCACCTCGCACCGGACGCACCGCTTGGTGAACACTCACTGCGCCTCGCAGGACCGGGCGGCATCACCGAGCTGCGCAGCTTCTGGGTGGGTGCCCTGCCCTGCATTTCCGAGGTTGAGCCCAACGCGCCGGACCAGGCCCAGCGCATCGAGCTGAACCAAACCGTCCACGGCGTGGCGGGCAACGAGGATGACGACGCCTACGTGGTCACCCTCCGCAAAGGCCAGCGCCTTTCCGCCGAAGTCGAGGCCATGCGGCTCGGCCGTGTGATGTTCGATGCCTCCATCGCCATTCTCGATGCGCGGGGCTTCGAGCTCGCGGTCTGCGACGATGCCCCGCTCCTGCGCACGGATGCCTTCGTTTCCATCCTCGCCCCGGAGGACGGCGATTACCGAGTCGTCGTGCGCGAGGCCGCCTACGAGGGCAGCGACCAGTGCCAATACCGCCTCCACATCGGCACCTTTCCCCGCCCCAAGGCCGTGTTCCCTACTGGCGGAAAACCCGGAGAAACCCTGGAGTTCACCTTCCTCGGCGATCCCACCGGGCCCATCCGGCAGACCTTCACCCTGCCGGCCGACGGCCGTGGCGAATTCGAGCTGTTTCCCGTTCATGACGGCCAGGCCGCCCCGTCCCCACACCGCATCCGCGTCTCGCCGCTGGAGTCTGTTAGAAACGACGGCTCGGCTGTCGACAAAAAGTCCGCCGTCACGATGCCGCCCCTCCCCTCGGCGGCCATGGGTGTGCTCGAAGGCGACAAACCCGCGGCCTGGTTCCGCTTTCAGGCGACCAAGGGCCGCAACCTCGTCCTCCGCGCCTACGCCCGCAGCCTGCGCTCGCCCGTGGATCCCGTGCTCGTCCTCCATGGCAGCGATGGCAAGTACCTCACCGACAACGACGACCTCGGCCAGGGCGGACCGGACTCGGTGATCTCCTGGACCTGCCCCGAGGATGGCGAGTACTTCATCACGCTGCGCGACCAGTTGCGCCGCACCGGCCCGGACTTCACCTACCGCATCGAGATCACCGACCGCTCGCCCTCCATCGCCGCCACACTGCCCACCGTCGAGCGCGTCAACACCCAGAAATGGAAGACGATCCCCGTCCCCCGCGGCAACCGCTACGCCGCCGTGGTCAACCTCAGCCGCGAAAACATCGCCTGCGACGCCGTGTTCGAAGCCGCCTCCCTGCCACCCGGCATCACCCTGAACGCCGCACGCGCCCCCAAGGCCGTCACCAGCTTCCCGGTGGTCTTCGAGGCCGCCGCCGACGCGCCGGACGCCCCCGGCCTGCACGCCTTCCGCATCCGGTCGGAAGGCACCGAGCCCGCCCTCAGCGGAAACCTCGCAGACACCATCCACCACATCGACGTGAACAACGAGGGCGCCTACCACTCGGTGGTCTGCGACCGCATCGCCATGACCGCCACCCGCGAGGCACCCTTCCGCATCGAGTTGGATGCGCCGGCCGTGCCCATCGTCAAAAACGGAACCCTGCACCTCAAGGCCCGGGTTGTTAGAAGTCCGGACTACAAGGAAAAGATCGGCGTGCGCTTCCTGTGGAGCCCGCCCGGCATCAGCGGCCCGGTCACCGTGGACATCCCGGGCGATGGCAACGAGGCGGACTACGAACTGCACGCCTCCACCGAAGCCGCCACCGGAGACTGGCAGGTCTGCGTCCTTGCCGAGGCCTCCACCCCCGCGGGGCCGATCCTCGTTTCCTCCGCGCTCACCCCCTTGAAGATCGCCGAGCCTTACGTCTCGCTCACCCTCGACCTCGCCGCGGCGGAACAAGGGAAACCCGCCGCCATGATCGCGAAGATCGAAACCCTGCGCCCCTTCACCGGCGAGGCGCGCGCCGAGCTCTCCGGCCTGCCCCACGGAGTCAGCTCCCAAGCCCAGACCTTCACCGCGGATAAAACCGAAATCACCTTCCCCCTCCAGATCGCGGCGGACGCACGCGTCGGCAAACACAGCGGACTCTTCCTCGTCGTGCAGGTCCCTGAAAACGGCGCCAACGTCCATCACCAGACCGCCATGGGCGGCACCCTCCGCATCGATCCCCCGCCCGCTCCGCAAGCCGGCCAACCCACCGCACCCCCGCCACCCACCGCCGCCGCCAACGCCCCGGCCCCACCCAAACCACTCTCCCGCCTCGAACAACTCCGCCAGAAAAAACCCTGAACCCACAGCACCCACCCATGACGGATTCCTGATGCGGCCGCATCAACGATCCGTACGCGCGGAAGGGGCGGAATCGGGGGGAGTGAGGGGGTTCACCACTCTTCGGCGGCGCGTTTGTCCTCGAGTTCGGGGTCGTAGATATTGAACTCGATGCGGTCGAAGGCGGCGAGTTTGAAGGTGGCGGTCCCGAAGTTCTGGCTGGTGCCGGTGAAGCTGCCATCGGCCACCGAATCGAGGCGGAAGACGATCGAGCCGCCATCCGGGAACCATCCGCGAATGTCACCGTTGCGGCGGATGCAGCGTTCGAGATCGACCTTTTTCATGGCCACGGTGCGCAGCCTGGAGACGGGCAGTTTGATTTCGCCGAGGCCGGTTTTCACGGACATCACGCCGTTTTCGATCGAGGTGACCTCGCCGTCGATCGAGTCGCCGTTGGCGAGCAGCATGCGGCCTTCCTTGGAGGGTTCCTTGGTGGCGGGTTTCGGGGTCTCGGCACCGCCTTGCATGCCGAGCTGGCGGATCATGCCGACGCGTGGCTCCGGGGTATCCTGGACCACCCCGTCCCAGGGGCCCACGCCGATGCGTGAAATGCGGAGCGGCATCGGGTTTTGGGAAATGAAGTGCAGCGTGTTTCCGAACTTGCCGCGGGCGACTTCCGGGTCCGTCCAGACTTCGACGATGCGGCGGTTGATGTAGAGGCAGACCTTGCCGGACTTGCGGCTGGCGCGGACCTCGATGGTGACGCGGTCCTGCTCGGCGAGGGCGGCCGAGTGGGCGCTGCCGAGGAAGCTCTGCGTCCGGCAGTTCCGCAGATAGACGCTGCCGCGCTGGAAGGACATTTCGTATCCTGTGGTCGGGCTTTCCTTGCCCGGTTCCTCGGAGAAGAGGACGAGCTTGAGGCCGAAGGAATCACCCTTCCAAGAGGCGTCGAAGGAGACCACGCATTCCTCGGGCAGCAGATCTTCACGGGCGATGCCGCCGGTGCCTTTGGAAACGAAGGCAAGGCGGTTGTATGTCCAGACCTTGTCCTCGCTGGTCTTCCAACCGTCCATGCCGGTCGGGCCGCGATAGGCGAAGTCCGAACGTTCGTCGATTTTCACATCGGCGACCATCAGGCGGTTGAAGGTGAGGCGGCCGGCAAACCAGGTATCAAGCGAGACGGCGGCCTCGGTGACGGTGGCGAGCTGGCCGCGGATGACATCGCCATTGGTGAGTGTGACGACGGCCTCGTGGTCCGCCTTGCTGTCCGGCACGGCGGGAGAGAGCGTGAGGTCGAGCACGCTGCGGAGAAAGAACGGCGTCGGCTTTTCGAGAACGGGGGAATTCCAGACCAGCTGATCCGGGCCGAGCGACTGCATCGAGCCGCTGAGCAGGTCGCCATTGGCAAAGCGGACCACCGAGTCCTGTGCCACGGCGGGCAGCAGGAGGGAGGTGGCAAGGAGAACCCGGAGCAATGGTTTCATGGTTTGGGTTTGTCCGGGTTTTCCGCAGGGCGGCGTTCCAAAGCGGAGACGGAGGCACGAGCCAGGGTGATGGCGCCCAGCAGCGGATGGGAGGCGGAGACGCTCGCTTGGTCAAAACGGCAGGAGCGCACGCGCAGGCTGCCGCCGCCGCGGATGCGGAGCAGGTGAAGATCGTCCCTGGCCTCCTCTGCGGCGGCCTCCGGCTTGGCGAAGAAGACGGTGGAAACATCGGCCTCGGGGACTTCCACGGGCTCATCCTGGAAGTCGCTCTTGAATCGGAATACCGGCACGCCATCGGCACGGCGGATGCCGAGCAACCTGCCACTCCAGCGGTCGTCCTCGCGGCTGATCAGGCTGTCGTTTTTCGGATCGCCGCGGTCTTCGGCACGATGGCGGCCGCGGCTGTCATCGAGTTCCAGGATCTCGATGTTGCGGATTTCCTGGACGTTGCCATTGGAGGAATTGCAGACCAGCGCGAGGCCTCCGCCCTCGGGCACGGTTTCGCTGGGATCCACGAACTCGCCTTCCGGCTCGCCATTGAGGAAGAGCTGGACGCGTGAGGCCGGGCGGTTGACGCGCAGTTCCACGCGCAGCTCGCGGTCCGGGAACTGGTTCGGCGTGCGGTTGAGCTGGCTGAGGGGGAGGTAGCGTTTGCCCTTGGTGGACTCACGTTTCACCTCGAAGCCGGCGCCGTTGAACTGGAGGTAATACCGGTCCGCAGGCTCGCCCTTGGGCTTGAGAGGATCGGCGAAGAAGAGCTGGAAGTTGGGAATGTACTTCGGCTGCCAGGCAAGGGTGAAGCGGAGGATGAAGGCGGGCGGCAGGGCGAACTCGCGCGAGGCGGAGATCGGCCCGCTGGCCACAAGCTTGCCTTCCTCGAAAGTGAGGTTCTTGGGCGGGCCGTCGGGGCCGCTCCACTCGGCAAGGTTCTTGGGTCCCTGATAGACCAGCTTCTGCCCGCCGACGCCCAACTGGAGCGAGGATAGCGCGGCCCGCGGGACCACCAGGCGGCCCGCGGCGGGACTGTTCAGGGTGAGTTCCTTTTCGTCGAGCGCCTCGATGGCGGCGGGAATCTGGTCGCCATTGGCAAGAGTGACCATGGCCGGGCTGGCTTCAGGAGTCTGGGCGGCCGGGCTGAACTCGACCTTACGAACCATGCCGTCCCGCAGGCGCAGCGGCTCGGGCGAGAGGGGTGAGGAAAGCTCAAGCACGCCGGCCTCGTCGATCGAACGCACACTGCCTGTCAGACGCGATCCGCCCGCGCTCAGCGAGATGTCGTCCGCGAGCAGGATCGGACCGTGGCAGGGAATCGCGACGGCCAGCAGTCCGGGAATGATGTTAGAAATCCGCATCCCAGTCATCGATGATTTGGTTGGAAGGGTTGAACTCGATCATCACCGCGGCGGCGGTGGAGACCTGGACCGCGCCGAGCACGGGGTTCTGGAGGTTGAGCCGGGTGCGGTCCCCGGCAACCGGGCGGCCGGAAATGCTGCCGATGGGGTCCATGCGCAGCGTCAGGCTGTCCACCGGATCCTCCGGCGCGGGGCTCACGCGGGAGCGGGCAAAGCGGATCTCCGCCACATCGGAGAGCGGGAAGTGGAAGCGGCCGTGCCTGCCCTCGAAGGAGAGGCGGCCGTCGCTTTCCATGCGGAGGATCTTCCCGGCGAAGCGGTCGGTGCCATTGGCCATGAGAACGACGTCCTGATCCTCCACCTCCAGGCTGCGTGCGGAGTCCGGCATGCCGTTCCATTCGGAAACGACGATGTCCGAGAGGCGGACGGGGGATTCATCGCCCTGGACGACAAAGCCGAAGCCGCCGCCCTTGCCGGCGAAGGTGACGCCCTCGCGTGCATTGGGGCCGCCCTCGCTCCATTGGGAAACGAACTCGTCGTTGATGAAGAGCGAGATGTTTCCATTGGAGCGGTTGCTGCGGATCTCGACGGCGGCCCTGCCGGTCTCGCCGAGGCGGAGGTTGTTGTTGTTGAGCTGCACACGTTCGAGGTTGGTGCCGCCTTCCGCATCCACCGTGGTCCGGTAAAGCATCAGATAACTCGAATACATCTGGAGCACATAACTGTTTCCAAACAGGCGCGGCAGGTCGGAGCTGTCCGCAGCCGGGACGCCTTTGCGGACGGGTTTATCCCCGCCCTCCTTGTCCCCGGTGCCGGGGGAGGCAAGATCGGCATGGAAGGCCACGGCGATGTTGAGCCTGCTTTTCCACGCGAGGGTGAACCGAAGGACGGAACGCTCGGTCATGCCATCCGCCCGGAGCAGCGCGGTTCCCGCGCCCGGCCCTTTCCAATACCAGGCGGATCCGGAGAACTCCCAGCGGCCGGGGGAACCGGCATCGGACTTTTCATCGGGCTGCGGAGCGGGAAGACCTTCCGGAAACGCGGTGTGCGCCATCTTCCAGCCGTCTTCGGTGAAAGGCCCGTGGTAGTGAACCCGGCCACCCAGCGGATTCGGCGCGAGAAACGGAAGATGCTTGCGCGGCACGCGGAGCACTCCGGCGCATCCGGTGTCGAGCGTGAGTGTCTCCTCATCGAGCGCGGTGACCGTGCCGGGGATGCGGTCGCCATTGGACAAACCGACGTGGGACAGGCCGCCCAACGACTGGGTGGGTCTGCCTCCGTTGAGAACGATGTGGCGCAGTCCACCGGTTTTGAACTCAACGGCGTCCGCCAGATCGTCGCGTTTCCAACGCACCTGCGAACCGGCGCCGATGCCGAGGAAGGAGCCATGGAGCTGATCGCCATTGCTGAAGCGCAACAGGTCCGCGGACTCCGGTGCAGCGTGGAGCACGGAGCTGAAAAGCGCGGCAACGGCGATGGAGCGGATCATTTCTCGTAGATCGGGAGATACCGGTAGTTCAGAGCGAGCGAGAGCAGGGCTCCGGCGGTGTTGAATGAGGGCCCCTGGTTGCCGGGGAAGGAGCCGTCGGCACCCTGGATGGTGGCCAGGTAGCGGATGTTGCGGACGTTCCACTCGCGCCAGGCCTCGTCATCGGCATGGAAGAGCGCCTGGGACATGTAGTACTCGAAGTAGTACGGATAAAAGCGATCCCGGTAGTCGAGATTCCGTTTCAGGAAATCGATGCTGGCGCGGTATCCCTTCGAGTCGCGCTCCTTGGCCAGGGCGAGGCAGAGCAGGCCCACGGCGGTGAGGGTGGGCTTGCCACCGGAGGCGGAGGTGTAGCCGTAGGAGCCATCCGATCCGCGATTGTTGTTGAGGTAGGCGAGGGCCTTGCGGATGGCCTCGTCCGGCACCGCGAGGCCGGCATTGCGCGCGGCAAACAAGGTGACCAACTGGCATCCGGTCACGGTGGTGTCCGCATCACGGCTCTCCGGCGTGTAGCGCCAGGCCCCGAAGCGGTTGCGCTTCTGCGAGCTGAGGATGAGGTCCACCGCCTTCTTCAAGGCCGGGGCGATTTTCGGGTTGTCCACCACGCCATAGGCTTCCGCCAGCGCCTTGGTGGCGAAGGCATGATTGTACATGCTGGAGCCGATGTAGCCGTTCTTCTCGTTTTGTTGGGAGATGACGAACTCCACGCCGTTGCGGATGTTCTTCGCGTAGGGTCCGTTGACCGGATCCTCACCGTGGGCGAGGAAGGCCGCCACGCAGAGACCGACGACGCCGGGCTCCGCCCCCACGCTGTCATTCCAAGCGCCTTTGTCGTTCTGGCTCTTGGCGAGGTACTGGAGGCCTTTCTCGTAGATGAGCTCCGCCTGGGCCGGAATGGTGTCGTCCTTGCGCCCGGGAAGTTCCTGGGCGGAAACCGCGAGACAGCCGGCAAAGCCGAGCGCGAGGGTTGTTAGAAGTGCGTGTTTCATGGCGGCCGCGATCATTTCACCTTCTTTTCCGCACCGCGGTTGTAGGCATCGAAGGCCTTGCGGAACTCGCCGGGGATCTCGGTGCCTGCGGTGCCCGCTGCCTTGGGAATCCGGCGCACCTCGGCGGCACCGCCGGCACCCGCGTTCGAGGCCTCGTTGGCCGCATCGGACGCACCACCCGTGCCGCCACCGCCGGTGTCGGAAGGCTTGCCGTCTTTTCCCTGCCCTTGTTTGCCCTCACCCGGGTCCTTGCCCATCATGCGTTCCATCATGTCCATCATGGCTCCGCCGGACTTGCCGCCGCCACCCTGCTGCTGGCGCTCCTTGGCGGCGGCGTGGATCTTCTCGATGATTTCGGTCTGCGCCGCGATGGTTTCGCCACCGGTTTCGGACTCGGCCAGTTTTTCCACCGCTTCGTCCATGATGTCCTCCACCTCGCCCAGCAGTTCGATGACCTTGGGCACGGTCTGCTCGGTGACGAGCTGCTGCACGTCTGCGGAGAGCTCGTCCTGCTCGTCCGCCAGCTTTTCGGAGCCTTCCTTGTGCATGGCGCGCCGTTCATCCGGCGGGGCGGCGGCGGCCAACAGCGAGAGGGCTGTTAGAAACACGGTGGTGGCGAGAGGCAGCAGGTTCATGGTCCGGATGCGGGTGGATTCTCTTCCGCGTCAATGCCGCGGCGGAGTTGTTCAAGGGCGCGGGTGCGGGCTCGGAGGTCCTGCTCCTGCTGGATCATTTTCATGACACGGAGCATGAACTCGAAGTCCTCGTCTTCCGAATCCGGCGCGCCACCTCCGCCACCGCCGCCGCCGGCATCGTCCTTGTCTCCTTCGAGTTTGCGGGCCCATTCGTTGAGGCGGAGCGCCCAGGCGGCCGAGCGCTCGGCAGCCTCGTAGGACCGGTTTGCGGTGAGGGCGGTGCGGATGTCTTCAAGTCCGATGTCGATCTTGGACTCGCGCATTTCCTCGAGGATGGATTTGAACGAGGCGTTCTGGGTGCGTGCGTGGAAGTTGGCGAGGTCCTCCTGGATCCAACGCACATCGGACGCGGTATCCGCCTGCTGGCGGGCGTTGTCCGTGAGGCGGCGCAGGTCCGAGGGATCGACCGCACCGGGCTTGAGGCCGAGGATGCGTTCGAAGGCCTCCTTGAGCGAGGAAACGATGCCATTCTGCTCGTTGGCGGCCTTCTTGAGCCGGTTGACGAAGGTGCCTGCTTCGAAGCGGCGGTTGGCATCGTTGGCCTTCTCGATGGCATCCTGCATTTTTTCGACCACCTTCTTCTGCTGCTCGACCGCCTCGTCGACGTCCTTCTGCGATTTCTCGGGCGTGTTCGACTGTTCCTGGGACTCGGTGAGTTTCTCCTGAACCTTGGGCACGTCCTTTTCGGAAAGTTCCTGCATCGATTGCAGGGACTCCGCCATTTTCTGGAGTGTCTTCTTGTCGATGTCGCCATTGCGCGCGGCGTCCTTCATCAGCTGTTCCATGCGCTGCGTGAGGTCTTCCGTTCGACGCTGGGTTTCCGCCTCCTCCTGTTCCTGGGTTTCGAGGCGCTTCTTGTTCTCCTCGGTCTGGAGTTCCTCGCCCTTGAGGCGTTCTAGGCGCTCGTTTTCTTCTAACAAACCCTGCTCACGCCGGGCGAGGTCCTCGAGTTCGGTGATCTGGCGGTCGAAGGTGTTCTTGAGCATCTGGGCATGCTCGTCGCGGGTGAGGACGTAGAGGGTCACCGGCTCGGAATACACCCTGCCGCGGCCGGGCAGGCGGTCCTCGGCGAAGGCACGCAGCATGATCTTCTGCGGCGTGATCCCGAAGGCGGCGGGAGAGAAGGCGGCCGGGCGGATCATCCGCGTTTCATCCACCGCGCCTTCCCCAAGCTTGAGCTCGCCCTTGGCCGGGGTCTCGTTGGTGGGGCGGGTGAACTGTCCACTCCACTCCAGGCCGGTGACCTTCACGCCCAGATCGTCTTCGGCGAGTACTTCGAAATCCACCGTCTCCTCCGGAAGGATGGCTTTCTGGCGGTCGATCCCCTGAAGGTAGCAGGTCGGCGCGGCATCCTTGAGCGCATCGACGCGGAGGCGGAATCCGGCCTCGCCTCCCAGCCCGATCTCATCCGTCCAGGAAAACGGGATTTCGAAGGGAACGGAAGCGACGGCAAGCTCGGGGGTGACGGCCTGATTGGCGGAAATCCTGAGCGGGCCTTCGAGAGCCTGGTGCGTCGGCGCTTCTGCGGTGGCGTCTAACAGAACAGCCTTGGTCGGCCCGTAGGTGCCGGATGCCAGCGGGCGGCTCATGCCGAGCTCAAAGCGCAGGGTGCTGCCTTCCACGGCGCTGACCACACCGGTGTTGAGGTCGACGGTCCGCTCCGGAGTCTCAAGGTAGGCCGGCGGGCGGACCACCGCGCGAATCGATTCCGCCGCCGGACGCATCACCGGCTCGACGCGCAATTCGTGACGCAGGTCACCCACCCGGAAAACGATCGTCCCGGGGTCCTGCTGGCCGGGAAAGCGAAACACGTAGCTGTCCCCCGCAAGCGGCGCATCAAGCGGAGGTTGCAAGCCGTATCGGCCATCGGCCTTCGGGGGGCGTTGCTCGGAATCTGCGGCCAGGCGGAGCTTCACTTCGAAGGCCTCGCCAAAGGGCACCGCCATGTGACGCGGCGGGTGGTCCAGCTTGGTGAACGTGTAACGCTCGGTCGGGGAAAGCGGCATCAGCCAGCGCTGCAGTGCGTTGTAACCCGCGCGGGGCGTGAGGGTGAAGGCAAGTGCACAGGCCCCGGCCATGGCCATGGCTGCCAGCGACCAGACCCGGTGCTTTTGCGGAGGCAGGGCCTCATCCAGACTGCGCTTCCCGGTCTCGGCCGCGACCGCCGCCATCGCCGCCTCACGCAGACGGGGCGAGAGCGAGTCCGGGCTGCCGTCCTGATTCTGCAACTCGATCACGCCAAGCAATCGGTCGCCCAAGCCCGGGTAACGCCGGGCAATCAATCGCGCCAACTGGGCCTCGCGGCGTTGTTTCCACACCCAGCGGTGCAGCCAGTATGGCGCGAATCCCACAAACAACGACACTCCGCCTAACAGAATCATCAACCGAACGAGCCCCGGTGTTTGCCAGATCCGGTCCAGTCCATAGACCAGAAGGAAGGAAACCAGCAGCCCGATCAAACCCGCGGCCACCGCCTCCATCACCTTCACCCGCCACAAGTGCCTGCGGAAGTCCGCCAGCTGCGCGCGCAGGGACTCCGGAATGACGACTTTCGCAGGTGGGGGTGAATCGGACATGGATCAACAACTGCCGGGCACGAACATACGCTTGTGGGGGAAAGTTCCAGAAGAAGGCCTCTCCCGCCAGCGGAAATTCGACGGTGAAGCGATTCCGAACGCCTCGTTTGTCTCAAGCCCGCGGCCGGTTCCCGGTTGCGCCGATGGCACGCGCTTTGCTAAAAAGCGGTCCATGATGCACCGAACCGTTTCCGCCCGGGCGGGAATCACTCCCGCGGACGTCGCATTCATGGAAGGCCTGCTGGCCAATGGCTCCCCCGGCCTCGCCAGCCTCTGGGAGGACCCCCAGGCGCTCGAAGCCATCCTCGACCTGAAGGAAATCCACAAGGCCTTGTTGGAAAGCCCGGTCGCCCTGCCGGTCTCGCCATCCCTGTATTTCTACGTGCTCGTCCGCCACGCCTTCCTCGATGGCGGCATCGATCCCCCGGAAATCGCCGACTACGTGGCCGGTGTGCTCGTCGGGAAACTCAGCCACCGGCCTGATCCGCGCTCCGGGGCCATGCCTGGCTGGATCACCCATGCCGTGGATTTTGTGTCCGTCATCCAGTCCGCCCAAGGCGTGCTGCGCTTCCATCTGGAAGTGGCCGCCGGCGACCAATTCCTGGTGCTCACCGGCCTCTATCCGGATTTTCTCGATCATCGATCCGGCCGTTATGGCGCACCGGGTATCGATTTCTACGAATCCTTCGCCCGCAACGCCTATCGGCGCGCCGCCGGGCATCCTGGGATCAGCCCGGCATCCCGCCAACTGCTCGGCCTGCTATCGGAAACCTTCCCGCTCGCCCGTCTCTCGCTCAATCGAATGACCGATCGCTGCTTGTTCTGAACCCCGGGCCTGAGGCGCGGCGGTGACCTGACGCCTCACCAGGCGTCGTGGGGCGCGGGCCTCCGGCGATGCCAGACAACCGCACTCCACCACCAACACCACCCAGCCCGCCACCGGCACCAGCACCCACAGGAACCACCAAGGCGATCTCCCGCGATCCCTCAGCCGCCTCACCGAGACAGCGAGCGAGGCCCAAAAGCACAAGAGCGCGAACCCGAACAATGCCGCCGCCGCCAAACGCGGACCCCATTCGCCCGAAGCCAGGCAGACCAGACCGAAGATCACGCCCAACTGCATTCCCAGATCGACCAGGATCGAGATCCACCACCATTCGAAACGGTCCGCTCTGCCCGAAAATGACAAGGGGTTCTTCATGGATCTCGCAACGCAAGTCTCGTGCGGATTTCACCCAGCAGGCGTTCCAGCTTCGGCATCGCCATCCCCGCCTCGCGGGCACGGCGCAAGGGCTCGCCCCAGATCGGCCCCACCTCCACCTCACGGCCCTCCACGTAGTCGATCATGCTCGACGTCCGGTATGGCCCCATCGGCCGGGTGCGCTCGACGTTGAAGTCGATCAAGCCCTCATCCAGATCCAGCCCCAACGCGCGCGCCGCAGCGATGACCTCAGCCATCAATCCACGGATTTCCTCCTCAGTCTCCTTCGAGGCGAGCAAAACATCGGTCGTCACTCCGCCACGGGCGACCGACAGGCCGTTGAATGGCACGTTCCAAACCAGTTTCTCCCATTGCGAGCGTCGCAAATCCGCGACCGCTTCAGCCGGGATCCCCGCCGCCTTGAATCGCCGTGCGGTTTCCTCCGCCCATCCCCCGCCCTCGGCCCCCCACTCGCCGATGACCATCCGCCCGCCCGCCGAATGCCGGACATGCCCGGGCGATATCCGGTTGATGCACACGAAACACAAGGCGCCGAGAACCCGCTCCGGCCCCACGATCGCGGCGATGGCCTCGCAGTTTCCCAAGCCGTTCTGCAGCGTGAGCACCCTCGTGCCTTCGTGAAGCAAGGGTGGCAGCGTCCTCTCTAACAAGTGATTCGCAGTCGCCTTCCAGGAAACCACCACCAGATCCACCGGCCCGATCTCCTCAGGACTCCGGAACGCCCTCACCCGCGGCAGATCGAAGTCCCCATGCACGCTCTCCACACGCAGGCCACCCGCCGCCACGGCATCGAAATCCGATCGCACCAGAAAACCCACCTCTTCACCCGCCCGCGCCAGCCGGCCACCGTAATACAGGCCGATCGCTCCGGATCCGACGATCGCGATACTCTGGAATCCAGGGCTCATGCGCGCCTGTCCCGCTCAATCCTCCTTGAAGGCCTCGGCACGACGCTCGTCGATGCAGCGTGTGAGCCACTGGACCAGCTTTTCCGCCTCCTCGGACTCGTTGCGCAGCGAGCTGAGCTCCGTCCAATCCAGATGCTCGCGCGAACGCGGCGCGGAGATCCGGTTGATTTCCAGCTTGGCCATGATCGCCTCGGTCTCGCGGGGATGCGCGTTGAGGATGTTCGCCGGCCGCGGCAACTCGTCGAGAGCCTCCGGCGTCAAGCCGAACGAGGTCACACCCACACCGAAACTTGCACTCAGCCGCCGCAGGCTGTCCGCCAGCGCCTCGTCCTCGATCGGCGCGGCGTAAATCAACTCGCCACCCTGAGACCACTGCGAAACCGCCAGCGTCTGGAAAAAATCCTCACGATACGTCTGCAAGGACGGCTGGATCCGCAAGCGCGCCGCATGAAGGCGGAAGGGCGCGATCCCCAGGCGCTGCTTGAATGCAAGCATCGTTCCGTCCAAGGACATCTCCTCATCGGGCGATCCGCCGGTCTCCCAATCGACCAACACCAGCTCCGGATACTTCCAAAGATTGCTGATCGGGGACTCCTTGCCGAAGGCCTGCCGGAAGGCGAAGGGAAAACGCCCGTTGATCTCGAAATACCTCGTCACCACCGCGCGGAACTTGCGGATCCGCAGCATCGTGTTGTCCACCACATCCTGATCCACCGTCGTCAGGTCCTCCAGACGACCCTGGGTGAGTGCCAGCAGCTCCTGAGCGCCTGATAGAGCCGGCAGGGGCGCACTGCGGCGGTAGTAACCCTGACCCTTCTCCACCTTCGCGATCGGCGAGGCCGGATCACAGGACATGATCGAGAAATGATACCTCAGCGAGGCGTCCGAGTAGTTCCCCGTCAGTTGCAGCCGCGTCAGGCGGATCAGTTCGGTGCCTTTGATCGCATCGGCTGGATTCGCCGGGAGCAGGGCGGGGAGTATGTCGGATAGCTGCTTGCGGAGGCTCATGGGGGACGGCAACGCGGTATGCGTCGTGACCATCCAATTCACCCATTCCGGGATCATCAAGCCCCAAAAGGACCGGATTTAAAAAATCCCGCCCTCCTAAAGCCGGTTTTTTGAAGGAATCCACCGCCGGACTTGTCCTAATCCGGGTTTCCACGATGCTCATGCCATGAATTTCAAACCAACCTTCGCGCTTTTCTACCTGATCGCGCTGCTCGCCGCCCCCGCCCAGCAACCCGACGCCAAAACCATTCTCGGAGGCGCGAGGATGTCCGCCACCCTCACCAAGGTCGACGGCGGACTCAAAGGCAACCTCCGCCAGGGCGGGCGCAAGACCGACCTCATGCTCTTCCTTCAAGGCAAGGACATCCAGTTCCAGTTCTCGGAAAACAAAGGTCCCCAACAGATCTTCCAGATGCGCATCGGTGCCGCTGACGTGGACCTCTTCGAATACAAGGACAACAAGTCCTCGCCCTTTCCCGAAAAGAAACTCACCGAGCCGATCTCCAACTCGGATCTCACCTACGAGGATCTGGCCCTGCGTTTCCTCTACTGGCCGGACGCCGCTCTCGAAGGCCGCGAGGACGTCGCCGGGCAATCCTGTTTCAAGATCCGGGTCAACAAACCCAAGGGGTCCGCCGGCCGTTACGAGGTCGTCTACGTCTGGGTGCACGAAAAATTCGGCGCCTTCATGCGCATCCGCGGCCACGACAAATCCGGCGGCCTCGTCAAGGAGTTCCAGGTCGAGGACGTGATGCAAATCGCCAAGGACACCTGGACGCTGCGCAAAATGCAGGTCTCCACCCACGATCCGGCAACCGGCCGCCGCACCTCGATCACCGACGTCACCTTCGACACCCCCAACCAGGCCGCGCCCAAAGGCCCGCGGTGAGGTCGATCACGCCATGCCGAGCTGGATCGATGCCCACAATCACCTCCAGGACCCACGCCTCGGAGAAGCCGCGCCGGTCCTCGCCGCCATGCGCTCGGCCGGCGTGCGGCAATGCATCGTGAACGCCACACGCGAGTCGGATTGGCAGGCGGTCGAGCAACTCTCCATCGCTTATCCGGGATTCGTCCTTCCCGCCTTCGGCATCCATCCCTGGCACGCCCACACCGCAAGCCCCGGCTGGGAAACCCGGCTGCGCTCCCTGCTGGATCGACATACCCAGGCCTCCGTTGGCGAATGCGGGCTGGATCAATGGATCCGCAGCCCCGACCTCGCCACACAAAGCCGCGTGTTTCTCGAACAACTCCGGATCGCCCGCGAAATGCAACGCCCGGCCACCATCCACTGCCTCAAGGCCTGGGCCCCGCTTTTTGAAGCCTTCCACCGCGAATCACCGCCAGCACGCTTCCTCATGCACTCCTTCGGCGGGTCCATCGAGACCGCAAAGCGCCTCGTCCCGCTCGGTGCCTACTTCTCGTTTTCCGGATACTTCCTCCACCCACGCAAATCCTCCGTCATCGAAACCTTCCGGAAACTCCCACGCGAGCGAATCCTCGTGGAAACCGACGCCCCGGACATGCCCCCACCTCCCGAATACACGTCCATCCCCCTCGCACACCCGCTCAACCACCCCGCCAATCTGCCCTCCATCGGGACCGCTCTTGCAGCCGCGCTCGGCATGCCCACCGGCGACCTCGCGGAACTCACTTCGCGGAACGCCCGCCAATTCGCGGCCTGCTGAATGACGGATCATCCCGGCCGCTCTTGCACGATCCCTTTTCCAGCGATACGCCTTGCCCATGGACCTCGCCGAATTCCGCAAAGAATACTCCGACCGCGGCCTCCACCGGGAGGAACTCCAGCCCGATCCCGTCGCCCAGTTTTCCGAATGGTTCATCCAGGCCACCGAGCTTTCCGTTCACGAACCCAACGCCATGACCCTGGCCACGGTCGATGAATCCGGAATGCCCTTCCAACGAACCGTGCTGCTCAAATACTTCGACAAGGACGGCTTCGTCTTTTTCACCAACTACGCCAGCCGCAAGGCCGCACAGATCGCTGCCAATCCCAGAGTCTCGCTCCTGTTCCCGTGGATCACGCTCGAACGACAGGTCATCGTCCAAGGCCGCGCTGAAAGAATCAGCACCGCGGAATCCTTGCGCTACTTCGCCTCTCGCCCACGTGAATCCCAAATCGGCGCATGGGTCTCCAATCAAAGCGAAGTGATCACGTCCCGGAAGTTTCTCATGCAGAAACTCAACGAAATCCGCGAAAAATTCCAACACGGCGAGATCCCTCTTCCCTCGTTTTGGGGCGGCTACCGCGTCACACCCGAAAAGATCGAATTCTGGCAAGGCGGCCCCGCACGCCTCCACGACCGCTTCCTCTATCAGAAGTCCAGGGACGGATGGGACATCAACCGCCTCTCTCCCTGAGAGCGAACCCAGTGAAGCTTGGACCAGCCCGGCTCACACCCGCACCCGCAAGTCCCTCGCACTCCACAAAACCCCCGCCGCTTCCCGGCCTGCCCCCTTCATCCGTCTTGCGCCGTCTTTGCGCTTTGCGGAGAAGCGGTGGCGTGAGGCGACGAATACTTCGTTCACAAACCCGCGGCTGCCGATCACCGCGCCGTCGGTGAAATACCTCAC
>JAIXOR010000048.1 GCA_027486655.1 Verrucomicrobiaceae bacterium
ACGCCGGCGAGTTGGACGGATGCGAACATCCAGGTGGACAGCGGCGCGACGCTTGCCTTCCAAGTCGGCGGCACCGGTGAATTCACCGCATCGGACATCCAGTCGCTCGCCGCCCTCGGTACGGCCACCGGTGGATTCAAGACCGGCTCCAGGATCGGAATCGACACCACCAACGCCAGCGGCGGGGTCTTCACTTACAGCAACGTCCTGGCCAACCCGAACAGCGGCACCAACACACTGGGTCTGCGCAAGCTGGGAACCGGCACGCTGGTCCTCGATCAGGCCAACACCTTTACCGGCGGCACCACTGTAGAGGCCGGCATGCTTGTTGCCAACAACAGCAGCGGCTCCGCCACCGGCACCGGCGCTCTCAACGTCTCCACCGGGGCGGCCCTCGGCGGCGCCGGCATCATCTCCGGGGCTGCCACCATCAGCGGTTCCGTGCGCCCGGGCAACAGCATCGGCACCCTCACCGTTGGCAACGACCTCACCTGGAACGCGGGCTCCGCCTGGGTCTTCGAACTCGGTGCCTCCTCCGTGAACCTCGCCGCCGCCGATGTCGGCGGCACCCGTGACCTTCTCGATCTAACAGGAGCAGGCTCGGACTTCCTCAAGGGTTCCGGATCCGGCTGGACCTTCGATTTCGCCGGCACCGGCGCGACCGGTTGGTACAAGATCGTCGACTGGACCGGCACCACCACCTTCGGTGCCTCCGACTTCACCGCCCTCAATCTCCCCACCGGCCTGAGCGGCAGCTTCACTGTCGATAACTCCACCTCCGCACTCTACCTCAACGTGGTGCCGGAGCCCACCTCCGCCGCCATCGGTGGACTCGGCCTGCTTGCACTGCTCCGCCGCCGCCGCTGCTGAGCCCGGCGGGCCCGTTCGTGTGGCGATGCAAAATCACACCGAACTGACGCAATATCGCCCCTTCCGCTTCTGTCGCCGCGGCCCGATCCTTCACACACGGTCGGACTCACGGATCCGACAAAGAACCCAGCTTCCCATGAAAACCCGATCTCATTCCATGGACCGCCGCGGCAGAGGCTTCACGCTCGTCGAGATGCTCGTGGTCATTTCGATTGTCGCCATCCTCGCCACCTTGATCGCCATGCTCACCTCCCGCATCCGCGAGCAGGCGATCAATGCCACGGACAGCGGCAAGCTCCGCCAGGTCGCCGCCGCCCTCTCCGGCATCGCCCAGGAAAACAACGGCATCATTCCCCACGGGAACCTCGTCAAGGACACCAGCGGCGGCTACGTTTATCCCGGTGGAGCCATCCCTAACACCGACGCAGGCCAGGGTGATCGTTTCAACTTCCATGAGATGATTGATCGGTATTTCCCGCCTCCGCCGAAGTTCAATTCGGCGAGCATCTACAACTATCAGACCCGCGAGGATTCGGTGAGCATCTTCACCAGCAAGGCAGTCAAACCCTGGCCGGGATTCAATCCCGGATCTTCTTACAAGCTCTCCGGCCCACTCTGGTTCTCGTTCAACCGCAACCTTCCCAACCCGAAGTGGGTGGGCAGCATGGTCAAGGTGCCCGACCCTTCGCGCATCGTGATCGTTGGCGAAACCAATCATCTCGGCGGTGACATGCAGCCTCAGAACGCGGCTGTTTTCCAGAACAACGTGAACACCCGCTACCGGGTGAGCCGTGCAGGCAAAACCGCGCTCTATCTGTTTGTGGACGGCCATGTGGAACAGCTCAAGGGTGATCGCGGCGAGGCCTATTACGCCGCCAATCCGGGCCAGCCGAACATCTGGAAATGGTGGTGACCAGCGGTTGATCCACGATTTCAAAAACCCTCCTCCCCAACGCGTCATGCGCTTCCTCACGAATCCACGGAGGTTCGCCCTCCTTTCGCGTCCATGGGCCGCGGCCATCGGTCTGGCGGTCTCCGCCACCGCCCACGCCGCCACCATCGCCTGGTCCGGTGGCTCGGCCTCGTCCTTCGAGGATCCCGCGAACTGGGTCGGTGGCGTGGCTCCGGCCAATGATCTGACTACGGACATCGCCAGTTTTCAGAACAACCCAGGGCCGCCCGCCCCTCTGTTGTCATCTCCACGGAGCGTGAATGGACTGCGGTTTTCGAACACCACCGGAGGCTGGTCGCTTGGTGGTGCTGCGCTCGCTCTCGGGGCCAATGGGATTTCCACCGTCGGCCAAAGCTCCGGCCTCAACACGATCACCTCAGACGTCCTCATCGGTGCCCCGCAGAACTGGCGCGTCGGCAGCGGCGGGACCCTTGCCTTGACCGGCAGCCTCTCCCAAAGCTCCGGCCACGTTCTCAGCATCGGTGCCTCCACCGCCACCGGGATCCTCATCCTCAACCCCGCGCCCTCCGAAACCATTTCCCTCACCGGTGCGGCAGGGAGCTCCACCAATCTGGTCCGCATCCTCGGTGGCGGCGTGCTGGTTTGCGGAGCAGACGGCCCGGACGGCACCACCGGTTCCCATGTGATCCGCAATGACACGGGTCCTTCGTTCGCGGTTCTAACAGGAGGCACCGCCGAGTTTCGTTCCGGCACCTGGAGCCTCGGTGATCTCGGGAGAAACAGCTCGTCAGACGCATTTTACGGCGATCTCAAGGTGACCGGTGGCGATGTGTCTTTCGCCGGAGGCCGCTATCTGGGGGCCGGGCGCATGACGGTGTCCGGCGGCAGCCTGCGTTTCCCGAATGCCGGCAGCGCCGTCTCCAATGGCGGCCGCTTCGCGCTGGGCTCCTTCGGCACCACGGGAACCGCATCGCTCGATCTGAGCGGCGGTTTGCTCGAACTCGCTCCTGCCAATACCGGCAACTCGTTCGGCCTCGCCATCTCCACACGCGTGAACCACAGCGGCGGCACCCTCCGCAACGCCATTTCCGGCGGTGGCGGCACGAACGGCGGTTCGGTCAACACCCTCACCCTCGGCGCAGGCGGCTCGATTTCCAACAGCCGGACATCCTACACGCTTTCCGGAAACGGCGTGCTGCTCAGCGCCGGTGCCATCCAGGGCCAGGCACCGGGAACCGGCACCGGCAATCTCTCGAACTTCAATTTCACCGGTGGCACACTCGCCGCTGCGGCCTTCAACGCCACCTACCTCGGATACTCGTCCAGCACCGGCCTCGCAGGAGGTACTCCCGCCGCCGACCCGGTGGCCAACTCGGTCGGGCTCGGCACCCTCCACAACCATGGTGGCACCCTCGCCCCGGGCGGCTCCGGCAGTGCGGGCCGCTTCAACCTCACCGGCAACTATCAGGCAAACGCCGGCCAGCTTGCCATCGAGATCGGCGGCGCACTTCCAGCTTCCGGCTTTCAAGGTCCGGGCCATGATCTTCTCGCGGTTTCCGGCGATGTATCGCTTGGCGGCGGACTCTCGATTTCCCTGCTTCCCGGCTTCACTCCGGCTGCGTCCGACTCGTTCACCGTGCTGACAGCTTCCTCGATCTCCGGAGGCTTCGCCAACGCGCCATCGGGATCGCGCGTCGCCACCACCAATCTGTCCGCCACCTTCCTCGTCACCATCGGCACCGCTGCGGTCACGCTTTCGGACTACCGCACGCTCACCCCGCCGGCCATCACCACCCAGCCCTTGTCATCCACCGCGATCCTGGGCGACTCCGTGCTCCTGTCCGTACTCGTATCGAGCGACCTGCCGCCTTCCTTCCAGTGGCGCAAGAACGGTCAGCCGATCCCGGGCGCGGTCTCGGCTTCCTATCCGATCCCTTCCGTGCGTTTGGAAGACGCTGGGTCCTATGACGTGCTGGTCACCAATCCGGCAGGCACGGTCACCAGCAATGCGGCCGTGCTCGATGTGCGGCGCTTTCCCAACGAGGTGCTCGGACAACGGGCCATCAATTACGACACCACCGGTGTCCGCCCGCTCGCCCAGGCCCCGCCCGCCGGTGTCCACCCGCGCGTGTATTTCAATCCGGACGAACTCCCCGCCATCCGCCAGCGCCTCACTTCCACCGCTGTGGGCGTCGAGGCCATGACCATGATCCGGCTCTACACCGACCTCATGCGCCGCGGCCGCTCGCTCGCCTACGACAGCAGGCCCTCAAGCTTCAAACTCATGCCGGACGGTACTCCGCGCATCAGCAACGTCGGACTCTATGATAAGTCGGTGAACTACAACCTGCTCGTTTCCGGTTCGGTTTCCGGCACCGTCACCAACGGAACCACCACGACGCTCGTCGGCGTCGCCAACGATTCCAGCACCGGCCGCTACGTCCTCGCCGGGGAAATGGCGCTCGAAGCCTTCGAGTGCCTCATCGACGAAGGCCAACCCGGGGTGGCCCAGCGTGCCGCAAACCTCGCCGCTGCCCTCGACACCTGGGCCCAGTGGGTGGTCACCACTCCGGATTTCCCCGGCCCGGCCACGGCCACCCTCAACAACCGCTCGCTCAACCAGGACCGCTTCGGTGGTCACCTCACCGCCCTCGCCTATGACATGGCCCATCCCAACCTGTCGCCCACCCAGCGCGACAACGTGCGCAAGGCCCTCGCGAAGCTGATGACCGGCTACTTCGCCACCGACAACTCGGACACGGATTACACCGGCGTCGGCATGGCTCCGGAGGCGGTCGCCACCAACCACGTCACCATCAACTCGTTCCGCCTCATTACCGCCTGTGCCATCGAGGGCGAGGTGCTCGCCTCCGATGCCGGTTTCACCAGCGGCGATCTCGATGCCTGGTTCCGCCGTGCGATGGGGGCCTATCACAAGTTCTTCACCTACGGATGGTTCTCCAGCGGCGCGCCCCTCGAAGGCATGGGCAAGAACTACCTCTACGGCGCCCATATGATCCCCTATGCCCGCCGGGGATACGATTTCTTCGCCCACCCGCATGTGCGGACCTTCAAGGATCAGTGGGTGCCCGCCGTCACCCAGCCCTTCGGATATTCGTTCCTCGAATACGATCTGTTAGGCGGAAGCGGACCCCATCCGGAACGGGGCCGGGCATTCATCGAAAGCCTGGACTACACCGGCATGAAATGGATGTATCCGGGCGACAACGCCGCGGACTTCGCATGGCGCAACTTCGTCCTCACCGAATACAAGGACACGGCGGGAGCGTGGAAAACCTTCATCGACATGCGGGACTCGAAGTTCGGCCTCCGCTCGGTCTACAGCCACCAACTGCTGCCCGCGGCCATCTTCGCCTCCGACGTCGGCTCCCAGTCCACCTGGACCCAGCAGAACTCGGAGGTCCAGGGCCCGCTCGACTATCTCGATCGCGAAGGCGGCACCCTGGTCTCCCGCAGTGGCCATGACCCGGATGCCACCGCACTGGTCTTCCACGTCCGCCAGGACATGGGAGGCCACACGTTTGCGGACCGCAACGCCTTCACCCTCTCCGCGCTCGGCAGGCTCTTCATCAACTACAACAGCGGCAGCAGCAACTCCGCCCTCGAGGATGGTGCGCTCTCCAGCATCGTCGAGATCAACGGCAGGAGCATGAAGATCACCGACAAGGAAGGCGACAAGATGCGCATTCCCTCGAAGCTCGCCGCCTGGTCCCCGCTCGGTGGAAACGCGGTCTTCGCCACCGGAGACGCCACCTACGCCTACAGCCAGGAATGGTGGTGGAACGCCTTCGACACCGGCTCCGTGCCCCTCAACAGCGGCTTCATTGCGGACTCCAACACCCACAACACCTTCCGCCGCGCAGGCAACCGGATCCCCGAGGACTTCGGAAACACCCCCTTCGTTTCCTTTCCCCACTGGGAAATCGCCGGGAAACTCGAAGGCATCCAGGCAAAACCCTTCAACCCGATGCGCCAGGTCTTCCGCACCATCGGGCTGGTCAGGGGACCGCAACCCTACGCACTGGTGATCGATGATGTCCGCAAGGACGATGCCACGCACTCCTACCGCTGGGTTGCCTCGATCCCCAAGGACCTCGTCCTCATCCAGGGCGCCGCCCTTCCCGCCGGTGCGGATCCTGCCACCGATCTCGTGCTCATGGAACCCGCCGCCACCGGCAACCGCCGCCTTCTTCTCCGCGTGCTCAACGCTTCCGGCACTCCGGTGGCCGGCACTCCGTTCACCACCAATCCGAACCCGGGCAAAACCCTCAACTTCAGCGGCCCCGTGGAAGGCGGTGCTTTTGCCTACACCCAAACCATCTCCAATGCCGCCACCAACGAGAGTTGGAAACGCGTGGTCATCGAGCGCTCCGGAACCGTCGCTCCGGACTTCCGCATTCTCATGGTGCCCTTCCGCGCCGGAGATCCCCTCCCAGCCACCAGCCTTGGCGCGGGCGTTCTAACAATCACGGGCAACGGCCAGACCGATGCCTTCACCTTCAGCCCCCGCAGCGCCGATGTCGCCGGGCAAACGGTGACGATGAGCGAGTTCACCATGACCCGAAACGGCGTGCCGGTCCTCGATTACCGCAATCAGATCGAACCCGCCCCCGTTCGCTCGCCCTCGGCCGCCTTCACTCCTCCTCCAGCCGCGCCGACCTCCCTCACCGCGGCGGCCAGCGGACGTTTGGTCAACCTGTCGTGGTCCGATCAGGCCAGCGGGGAAAACGCCTACATCGTCGAGCGATCCGCCGCCGGCATCGAGGATTGGACGCCCCTCGCCACCACGCTGCCCGCAAACTCGCGATCGTTCATCGATGTCACCTCGTTGGAAAACTCCACTTACGACTACCGCGTGCGCTGCGTTTCCCCCGCAGGCCTCTCCGGCTATGCTTCAGTCGCCGCCGTGGCCACCGGCACAGGATCACCGTCCCTCGCCCCGCCTCCGCCATGGAGCGTCCAGCAGGTCGGCACTGCCTCGGGTGAACTCCCCGGCTCCGTCTCCTACAACAGCCTCTCCTCATCCTTCCACATCACCGGCGGGGGAGGGGACATCTGGAGCGGCAGCGGTGAAGCCTTCACCTTCATCCACCAACCCTGGGCCGGCGACGGTGTCCTGACCGCCCGCATTCTCTCGTTCTCCAGCACCGATACCGCCGCCAAGGCGGGCATCATGATCCGCGAGTCCCTCACTCCGGGTGCGAAAAATGCGTTTGTCTATCTCACTCCGGCCGGTTCCGCGTTCTTCCAGACGAAGACCACCACCAACGGCTCCGTTTCTAACAGCTCATCGCCCGGCAAGTCCGCGCCGTTCTGGATCCGCCTCATCCGCTCCGGTCACTCTTTCACCGCCTTCACCTCTCCGGATGCCTCCAACTGGTCCCAGCTCGGCACCAGCCGCACCGTCACTCTGGCAGGAACCGCCGTGCGGGCCGGGCTTGCCGTGGGACCGCGCACACCCGGCACTCAGTCCTCGCTGGTTATCGATCAGGTTTCGTTCGTCCCCGCATCCGCCACGCAGGTGCCCTCGCTGGATCTCACCGCAGCGCCCGTCTCGGACTCGCAGGTCCGCCTCAACTGGACCGGTGACATCTCCGGACTCTCCCATTGGAAACTCGAGCGAGCCCCCGCCGGTTCGGACCAATGGTCGGTGATCCAGCCCTCGCTCCCGCCCGCCACCGTCCAGTTCACCGATTCCGGCCTCGATCCATCCACCTCCTTCGAGTTCCGCCTCAGCGCCCACGATCCATCCGGGCAGATCGCCGAGGAAATCGCCTCCGCGACCACTCCCGCCCCGCTCGGCGATGGCATCCCGGGTTGGTGGCGCCACCAGCATTTTGGAAACGGCCTCGCCGTCCTGCCTGGCTCCAGCGGCTTGCTTGACGACCCGGATGGCGATGGCAATCCCAACCGCACCGAGTTCCTCGCCGGCACCTCACCCCTCGATCCCGCCAGTCGCTTCCACATCGCATCCATCACCCGCCAGGGCGCGCTCTCGATGCTCAACCTGCCCACCGTTCCCGGGCGACTCTATCAAATCCAGCGCGCCCCTTCGCCAAACGGGCCCTGGACCGATGCCGCCCCGCCGGTTCTTGCCACCGGTGCCACCACCACCCTGACCGTCGCGCCGGACCCGGTGGACGCTCCCGCGGTGTTTTTCCGCGCCAAGGTCAATCCCTGAGCCAGTCCGCCCGGATTCCCCGATCCCCGCGGAAACCAGCCTGCCCCGTGACGAAAGGGACCTGCGCAGGATCGCAGGTCCGCCCACCCGCTTTGGCTGCGAAATTCTTTCCGGGCGAAATGATCCCGCTGGCCGATCCGTTCTCACTTGCGCCGGATCCCCGCCAGTGAACCAATCTCGGGCCACCGCAGGCACCCGCCCGGATCCTCAAACCCCCGTCACCCTCCATGATTGCCATCCGCCACCTCCTCGCCCTGCTCGCACTCTGCACCGCCACCCTCGCGGCGGCCCCGGAGAGCCTTCCCACCCGGGCCGAGGTGCTCCACAGCATCCGCATCGTCAACGAACACTGGCGCAAAACCCACCCCAAACACGGCGACGCCTTCTGGAACCGCGCGGTCTATCACATCGGAAACATGGAGGCCTTTTCGGTCACCAAGGACCCGGAAAGCCTCAGGTTCTCCGAAGCCTGGGCTCGCCACAACCAATGGAAAGGTGCCAAATCCAACAAGCGCGCCGAATGGAAATACTCCTACGGGGAATCCGACCGCTTCGTCCTCTTCGGTGACTGGCAGGCCTGCTTCCAGGTCTACTTCGCCCTCAACGACCTCGCTCCGGATCCCCTCAAGACCGCCCGCGCCCGCGAGGTCATGGCCTGGCAGATCACCACCCCCGCCAACGACTACCTCTGGTGGGCCGACGGGCTCTTCATGGTCATGCCGGTCATGACCCGCATGCACCACATCACCGGCGATCCCGCCTACCTCGTCAAACTCCGCGCCTACTTCGACCACGCCCGGGACCTCATGTATGATCCCGCCGATGCCCTCTTCTTCCGCGACGCCAAATACATCTTCCCCAAACACAAATCCTCCAACGGCGGCAAGGACTTCTGGGCCCGTGGCAACGGATGGGTCTTCGCCGCTCTTCCCAAAGTCATCCAGGACCTGCCGGAGTCCCACCCGGACCGCGCCCACTACCTCTCCATCTATCAGTCCATGGCCCGCTCCCTCGCCGCCTGCCAGCAACCCGGCGGCTACTGGACCCGCAGCCTGATCGATCCCGACCACGCCCCTGGCCCGGAATCCAGCGGCACCGCCTTCTTTGCCGCCGGATTCACCTGGGGACTCCGCACCGGCATCCTCCCCAAGGAGACTTATCAACCCGTCGCCCTCAAGGCCTGGAAATTCCTCACCACCCAGGCCATCCAGCCGGACGGATCCTTCGGATACGTCCAGCCCATCGGCGAAAAAGCCATCCCCGGCCAGGTCGTCAACGCCAAGTCCACCGCCGACTTCGGCGTCGGCGCCTTCCTCCTCGCCGCTGCCGAAATGGCCCGCTACACCCAAGCTCCCACACCCTCGCCAGACACCGGGGATCGCAAGTGAACCCCGGTTGAAAAGATTGCATCGCCCTCCCTGGTCCGACGACCGGTGAAATCCCGCAAGCGCTCACCGGATCGATCCTCCGCCGGATTCAACTGCACCCCTGGCTCGTCCCACACTGGGTGCACACTCCGCAAGCTCCGGCTCGAATCACCTTGTCCGATCCGCAGTTCGAGCAGGTGATGCCCATGTAGGCGGTGCCGAGCGCGGCTTTGACTCGGTCGGGCTTCGGCAACCGCTCGATGGCGGGATCCTCGTTCGGACTGAGGTCGCTGACGGGGCGGTTGACAGCTTGTTTCTCCATCTCGGCGATTTCGGGCATGGCGAGATCGGGTTGGTGGGAATCGGGCGAGGTGGCCTCCTTGTAGCCCTTGATGAATTCGCAGCCGAGCCAGCGGAAGACGTAGTCGGTGATGGAAAACGCGGTGCGGATGTTCGGGTTGCGGGTGTAGCCGCTGGGTTCGAAGCGCTGATAGGCGAACTTGTTGACGAGTTGTTCCAACGGCACTCCGTATTGCAGGGCCATCGAGGTGAGGGTGGCCACCGTGTCCATCAGTCCGCCGATGGTGGAGCCCTCCTTGGACATCTGGACGAAGACCTCGCCGGGCTGGCCGTTCGGATAGAGGCCGGCGGTGATGTAGCCCTCGTGACCGGCGATCTCGAACTTGTGGGTGATGGACATGCGGGTGTCCGGCATGGCGCGGCGGGTGCGGGTCTCGGATTGTTTCCTCAAGTCCTCATTCTCGCGGATGAGGGTGGCGATGCGTTCGGCGAGTTCCTCGGCACCGGGTGTGATGGCGTCGGCCGCGCCGCCCATGCCGGTGGTCTTCCGGGTGTTGAGCGGGGCGGAGCGTTTTGATCCATCTCGGTAAATGGCCACGGCTTTCAGGCCGAGCTGCCAGGCCTCGGTGTAGGTCTGCATGATGTCCTCGACACTGGCCTTTTCCGGCAGGTTGACGGTTTTGGAAATCGCACCTGATAGAAACGGCTGGGCGGCGGCCATCATCCTGAGGTGGCCGCGGTAGTGCAGGCTGCGGCTGCCGAGGTGCGGTTTGAAGGCGCAGTCGAAAACAGGCAGGTGCCCGGCCTTCAGTCCGCTCGGTGCGGTCTTGCCGGTTTCCGGATCGGTGACGTCCTCGATGGTGTCGTATTTCTCGATGTGGACGAGGATGGCGGCGATTTCATCATTGGAGTATCCGAGGCGCTTGAGCGCGGGCGGCACGGTGCGGTTGACGATCTTGAGCATGCCGCCGCCGGCGAGGAGTTTGTATTTCACCAGCGCGATGTCCGGCTCGATGCCGGTGGTGTCGCAGTCCATCAGGAAACCGATGGTGCCGGTGGGGGCGAGCACGGAAACCTGGGCATTGCGATAGCCGTGGCGCTTGCCGAGGTCGAACGCGCCGTCCCAGGCCTTGCGGGCGGCGTCGATGATCGGCAGGCAGTCGCCATCGCCCTCGAGGCGGGCGGCCCTGGCGCGGTGGAGATCGATGACCTCCAGCATCGGGCCCTCGTTGGAAGGAGCCGGCGGCTGGGTGACATCGCCATAGCGGGAATCGTGATAGGATGGGAAGGGGCCTTTGACGGCGGCGAGTTCCGCGGAGACCTGATAGGCATGCCCGGTCATCAGTGCGGTGATGGCCCCGGCGTAAGCGCGGCCTTCGTCGGAGTCATAGCCGAGCCCGCGGCTCATGATGAGTGCGCCGAGATTGGCATATCCGATGCCGAGCGTGCGGAAGGCGTGGGAGTTTTCCGCGATCGACTGGATGGGATAACTCGCGCGGTCGACGAGGATTTCCTGAGCGGTGATGAAGAGGCGGATGGCGGCCTTGAAACGATCCGCATCGAAGGATCCGTCGGATTTGCGGAAGCGCACGAGGTTGAGCGAGGCGAGGTTGCAGGCCGTGTCGTTGAGGAACAGGTATTCGGAACAGGGATTGGTCGAGTGCTGGCGGCCGCTGCCCTTGCAGGTGTGCCAGGTGTGGATGGTGGTGTCGAACTGCATGCCGGGATCGCCGCAGGTCCAGGTGCCGAGGGCGATTTTGCGCAGCAGTTCGCGGGCGTTTTTCTTTTCGCAGGGTTGGCCGTCGCTGACGCGGCGGGTCCACCAATCGGAGCCATCAATCGCAGCCTTCATGAATTCATCGCTGGCGCGGACGGTGAGGTTTTCGTTCTGAAACATCACGGAGCCGTAGGCGTCGCCGTTGTAGGATCCATCGTATCCCTGCTCGATGAGTGCCCAGGCTTTTTTCTCTTCAATCGTCTTGGCCTCGATGAAGTCCTCGATGTCCGGATGCCAGTCCTTGAGTGTGTTCATCTTGGCGGCGCGGCGGGTTTTGCCGCCGGATTTCACGGCATTGGCCACCTGATCGTAGATGCGCAGGAACGAGAGCGGGCCGGAGGGCCGGCCGCCGCCGGAGAGCTTCTCGCGGGTGGAGCGCAATGTGGAGAGATCCGATCCGGTGCCGGAGCCGTATTTGAAGAGCATGGCCTCGGAGGTGGCGAGGCGCATGATGTCCTCCATGGTGTCCCGGACTCCCTGGATGAAACAGGCGCTGGCCTGCGGGTATTGGTAGGGATTGGGGGCGCGTTTCGCTTTGCCGGTGGGCTCGTCCCAATGCCAGTTGCCCTCGCCGCCATGGGCGCCGATGCCGTATTGGTGGTGGAGCCCGACGTTGAACCAGACCGGCGAGTTGAATGCTCCGTGCTGATGGAGGCAGAGCCAGGTGAGATCCTGATAGAAATTCTCCCCGCTCGTTTCATCGGCAAAGTAGCCGTCCTCGATGCCCCAATCGGTGATGGTGCGGGTGACGCGGTGGATGAGCTGGCGGACGGAATGCTCGCGGCCGCCGTTGCGGGGATCGTTGCCGAGCGAGGCGTCGCCGTAGAAGTATTTGGAAACGGCGATCTTGGTGGCGAGTTCGCTCCAGGACCGGGGGACCTCGACGTTTTCCTGGCGGAACATCGCCTTGCCCGAGTCGTCGGTGATTTCGGCGGTGCGGAGGTCCCAATCGATTTCGGCGAAGGGGCTGAGACCGGGGCTGGCGAAGACCGGCTCGAAGGTGAGTCCGGGGGAGCCGGTGGCCTCGGTAATCAGGCGCGGGGAGGGGGCGTCGAGGGTCGCTGCGGGGCTTTGCATGGTGGTGGGGTGGTGCGAGCTTGCGGGAGGGGCGAGCGCTTGGGATGGAAGGTTTCGAAACCGAAAGGAAATACTAGATGTGGTGTGAAACGTGACCATTGTCCTACTATCCGTAGTTTTCTCCAAGCAAAAAATGCGGAGTTCTCTGGATCGCCCGCGGCACTAGGGAAGAAAGTGGGCTCGGCTGTGGACGGGCTGGATGCATGGGGAATGGCTGGAATGAGGAGGGAAAAAGGGCGGGAGGACGGAGGATTCCGAGGGGTGAGGGATCCAAGCGTTTGGAGTGGGGGGAGGGCACCGCTTTTCCCGCGATTTGCTGTGCACTGGCTGCTTTGCCGTTGGCGTGTCCGGGGACGGCCACAATATGAAAGGGATGACCCGAGAGCCTGTGTTTCAAGAAGCCACCGATGCCGCCACCTTGCCACCGATCATTCAAGGAGGGATGGGGGTGGGGGTTTCCGGTTGGCGTCTGGCGCGCGCCGTGGCGAGCGAGGGCCAGCTGGGCGTGGTGTCCGGCACGGCCATGGACATCGTGATGACGCGGCAGCTCCAACTGGGGGACACCGGCGGACACTTGCGGCGGGCCATGGAGGCCTTCCCGTATCCGGAAATCACGGCCAGGATCCTCGAACGGTATTTCATCCCGGGAGGCAAGGCGCCGGATGCGCCGTTCCGTACTCCGCCGATGGTGTCCCATGAGCCATCGCGCGCGACGCTGGAGTTGGTGATGGTTTCCATTTTCACCGCCGTGCATCTCGCCAAGGAGGGCCATGCCGGAGTGGTGGGGCTTAACTTGTTAGAGAAAATCCAGACGCCGACGCTGCCCGCACTTTACGGAGCGATGCTGGCCGGGGTGAACGTGGTGTTGATGGGCGCGGGGATCCCGCGGCAGATTCCGGGGATTCTGGACGGACTGGCCGCGGGGTGCGCGGTCGAGATGAAACTGGACGTCAGCGGAGCGAAAGAAGGCGTGCGGATGCGGATGGATCCGGCGGAGTTCGGTGAAGTCAGGCCTCTGAATCGGCCGGCGTTTCTCGCGATCGTGTCCTCGCCGGTGCTTGCGGAGAACCTGCGCAGGAAGTCGTCCGGCAGGGTGGACGGGTTCGTGGTGGAGGCATCGGTGGCGGGCGGCCACAACGCGCCGCCGCGCGGGCCGATGGTCTTGAGCGGGCTCGGGGAACCGGTGTATGGCGAGCGCGATGCGATCGATCCGGCGAAGTTCGTGGAGATCGGTCTGCCGTTCTGGTTGGCGGGTGGCTATGGCCGGGCGGGACGGCTGCAAGAGGCGCTGGCCGCCGGAGCGAAAGGCATCCAGGTGGGAACCGCGTTTGCGTTTTGCGAGGAATCCGGGTTCGAGCCCGGGATCAAGTCCAGGGTGATCTCCGCGCTGCGCGGAGGGGGGCTGGAGGTGCGGACCGATGCGCTGGCCTCGCCGACGGGTTTCCCTTTCAAAGTCGCGAAGATCCCGGGCAGCATCGCGGATCCCGTGATCTATCAGAATCGGGCGCGGGTCTGCGACCTCGGGGTGTTGCGCGAGGCCTATCAGAAACCGGACGGCAGTGTGGGCTTCCGATGCTCCGCGGAGCCGGAAGCGGTCTATCAGGCCAAGGGCGGGGATCCGGCCTCGACGTCGGGGCGCTTCTGCCTGTGCAACTCGCTGTGCGCCTCTGCCGGGGTGGGGCAGCTCCGCAACGGCGCGCCCGAGCCGCAACTGGTGACCATCGGCGACGATCTGGATGCGGTGCGCGATTTTCTCCACGACGCGCGCGATACCTACACTGCGGCGGAAGTGATCCGACGCCTGCGCGTCTGATCCGCGGCAGCCTCAGTGGGCCGCACCGCGCCTTTGGAGGAAGAGGTCGATGCCGTCCACGAGCGCAAGCCAGCTGGCCTCGATGATGTTTTCGGAAACCCCGACTGTGCCCCAGTTGGACTCGCCGTCCGAGGAAACGATCAGCACGCGGGTCCTTGCGGCGGTGGCATCGTGGCCATCGATGATCCGCACCTTGTAATCGACGAGGGAGACTCCGGCGATCTCCGGGTAGAAGGGCAGAAGGGCCTTGCGGAGGGCGATGTCGAGGGCGTTGACGACGCCATGGCCCTCGGCGACGGTAAGTTCGCGGGTGCCGTCCACGGCGAGCTTCACGGTGGCCTCGCAGACCGGCGGGTGGCCGTCGCGGTATTGGCGGAAGCTGGTGTGGTATTCCGAGAGATCGAAGGTCTTGCGGTGGCTGCCGAGCTCGCGGCGGATGAGGAGTTCCAGCGAACCGCCGGCGGCTTCGAACGAGTATCCCTCGTTCTCGAGTTCCTTCACGCGGCGGAGGACGGCTTTGGCTTCCTCCGAGCCCTTGACGAGGGGCAGTCCGAGCTGCTCGGCGCGCATCAGGATGTTGTCCTGGCCGCTGAGCTCGGAAACGAGGATGTTCTGCTCGTTGCCGACGCTGGCGGGCTCGATGTGCTCGTAGCTGCGGGCGAGCTTCTTCACCGCATTGACGTGCATGCCGCCCTTGTGGGCGAAGGCGGTGCGGCCGACGAAGGCGGCACGGGCGAAGTGAGGGTTGTTCGAGACATCGTCCACGAAGTACGAGATTTCCCGTAGTTTCTCCAGACGCGGGACGACGGGAATGCCCATCTTGAGCTGGAGGATGGGGATCACCGAGGTGAGGTTGCAGTTTCCAGTGCGTTCGCCGTAGCCGTTGATGGTGCCCTGGACCTGCGTGGCTCCCGCACTGACGGCGGCGATTGCATTGGCGACGCCGAGCTCGCAATCGTTGTGGGTGTGGATGCCGATCGGAGTGCCCGGGATGCGCCCGCGGACGGCGGCGCAGATTTCCACAATCTCGGCGGGAAGCGTGCCACCGTTGGTGTCGCAGAGGACGAGGCAGGCGGCTCCGCCCTCGGCGGCGGCTTCCAGCGTGCGCAGCGCGTGTTCGGGAGAGTCCTTGTAGCCGTCGAAGAAATGCTCGGCATCATACATCACCTCGCGTCCGTGCCGGACGAGGTGGGCGACGGTGTCGCGGATCATCGCGCGGTTTTCCTCGACGGTGGTGCGCAGGACTTCGGTGACCTGCATTTCCCAGCTTTTGCCGAAGATGGTGACGACGGGGGTTTCCGCTTCGAGGAGGAGGCGCACCTGGGCATCCTGATCCACCGGCGTGTCGGCACGGCGCGTGGAGCCGAATGCGGCGAGCTTGGCATGCTGGAGCTTGAGCTTTTTAGCCTCGCGGAAAAACTCGACGTCCTTGGGGTTGGAGCCCGGCCAGCCGCCTTCGATGAAGTCCACTCCGAAGGCGTCGAGCCGTTCGGCGATCCGCAGCTTGTCGAGGCCGGATAGCTGGAATCCTTCGCCCTGGGTGCCGTCACGCAGGGTGGTGTCGTAGAGAAATACTTGCTTGGCGCTCATCGCTGGGAGCGCGGAGGCTAGTAGGGGATGGGGAAATGGGCAAGGGGGAAGAAAGCGGGGCGGAAACGAAGCTTTGGCCCGCCCCGGGGCGCCTCCCGGCGCTGGGGGAATGCCGCTTGCCGGATGGAATGCGGATTGCTTAGCTCCCCATCGGAAAGCGAACGATCATGGCACAACACATCGGAGTCCTGACAAGCGGCGGGGATTGTCCCGGCCTCAACGCGGCCATCCGCGGGCTCGGAAAAGCGGCAAGGGAGCACTTTGGGATGCGGGTCGTCGGTTTCCTCAACGGATTCCGCGGGCTTGCCCTCGATCAGACGGTCGAGCTCGACGGCCAGATGCTTTCCGGGATTTTGACCGACGGAGGCACCATCCTCGGCACCAGCCGGGACAAGCCGCATCGCATGAACATCGGCGGCAAGGAGACCGACATGACCGATGCGATCGTCGAAAACTATCAGAAACACCACCTCGACGCGCTGGTCTGCATCGGCGGCGGGGGCACGCAGAAGAACGCCCTGAAACTCGTGGAACGCGGGCTCAACGTGGTGACCCTGCCAAAGACCATCGACAACGACATTTCGCTGACCGACCGCACCTTCGGCTTCGACACCGCCCTGCAGATCGCCACCGAGGCCATCGACCGGCTGCACTCGACCGCGACCAGCCACGAGCGGGTGATCGTGCTCGAGGTGATGGGCCACCGCGCCGGATGGCTGGCGCTTGAAGCGGGCATCGCCGGCGGCGCGGATGTGGTCCTGCTACCGGAGATTCCCTACGACGTGTCAAAAATCGCCGACGCCATCCGCCGCCGCACCCAGGGTGGCAAACGTTTCAGCATCGTGGTGGTGGCGGAAGGGGCGATGTCCGCGTCCGACGCCAGGGTGGTGGACGAATTGGTGAAGGAACGGGATCTGGCCGATTCCAAAAAAGCGCGCTCGGAGGCCAAGGAAAAGCTGCGCAAGTTTCACGACGAACACGTCGGCCACACCATCCGCCTCACCAAGAGCCTTGAGGCACTCACCGGGCAGGAGTCCCGTTTGACGATCCTCGGGCACTTGCAGCGCGGTGGCACGCCCTCGGCCGCGGACCGGGTCTTTGCGACATGGCTCGGCACCCGCTGTGCGGAGGTTTTGCACGAGCGAAACTACGGGGTGATGCTGGGTCTCGCGGGCAATGCCCTCAGGCTCGCCCCCTTGCACGAGGTGGCGGGAAACACCCGGCTCGTTCCCTTGGACCATCCGCTGATCGCTTCCGCCCGATTGGTCGGCACCTCGTTCGGCGATTGAGCATCCAGACGTCCGCGCTTCGGCGCTCAGGCCTGCGGTGCGGCTACCTGGCCAAGCGCCTCCATCACTGCAGCCACCGCTGCCGGTTGCAAGGATTCCGGCACCACCGCCCCCAGAACCAGGCAACCATAAGGTGTCTCCACCGGGATCACCTCGAGGGTTGCTCCGGCGCCGATCTTCACGTGGACGTTGCCCGCGGTGGCACCCGGTCTTCTGGAGGCCATGGCCAGGCTGCGGGCGAGGAAATGCAGGCGACCATGGCTGCTTTCGTCGAAGATCACCGCACCCTCGCGGTCGAGAATGAAAATGCCGGTGGCTGCGAAATGATGGCGCATCCAGTCCCGGAAACGATGGATCCGATCCAGAAACGGTCCGCGCGCCGTCGTCGATGATTTTTCCTCCGGGGCCTCCACCACCGGCACAGGGGCCGTCTCCACCGCCACCGGGGCAGGGTGGGGGACATCCTCCGCGGCCACGGGTTCCCTCGGTGGAAGCGGAGGCGGCTCGGGATGCGGCGGTACGATCCGCGCTGGAATGACCTGCGTGGCCTGGGCCCGCACAGGCGGTGCTCCGGCATCAAACCCCACGAAACCCTCATCAAAACCCGCGTCCACCACGCTCCGCACGGGATCGGCCACCGGCTTCAAAAGCCGCTCGGCCATCCGTCGCACCTCAACGGGATCCAGCCATGGATTGATGGGATCCATCAGCCTGGATAGCCATGCCGGTGATCGGCGGGTTCGAGTTTCGATTCGATCTCCGCACGCAGGGAATCGAAGACCACCTGCGCACCGGCCCCGTCTTCAAGAACACCCACCGGCAGGCCGCGGGCACTGGCCCGGATAAACAGCCCGTCGCGCGGAATCTGGGTCTGGAAAACCATGTCCGGAGGCAGCAATTGCCGCAAGGCCGCCGCCGCCTCGGTGCTCTCCGCGAGGTCGTGCTGCACCATCGTGAGACACACCCCGAGAACCGACAACCTCGGGTTCATCACCCGCAAACGGTTGAGGCCTTCCAACAGCTTCGGCACGGAGCGGATGCCAAGAGGCTCCGCCTGCTGCGGGATCATGATCGCATCGCTGGAGGCAATCACATCCCCAGTCACACCGAACAACCCGGCCGCGGTATCGATCAAACACAGGTCAAATCCCCGCGCCGAGACACTCCGCAGAAAGGCCCTCACCCGTGCCAGATGCGCTCCCATGCCCGCGCCGCCCGCCTCGTAGTCGCTGGCCTGGCCACTCGCCACCAGCGAGAATGTCTCAAGCCGCGTCGGCACGATCAAGCGGTCCAACGGCAGCCCCGGGTCCGCCAGATAGTCATAAAACCCGGCAAGCAAACGGGACTGGCGCGTCAGCGACAAGCCCACCGACCCCTGCGGATCGGCATCGACCAAAAGAGTCCGCACTCCCGCGCGGGCAAAGGCGTGGGCGAGGTTGATCGAGACAGTGGTTTTCCCCACTCCTCCTTTCTGGCTGGAAACGGCGATGCTGATCACTCGGTGTCGGGAATTGCTGCGGCAGAATAGCTTCGGCTTGCCACATCGGAAGTCTTTTCTTCATGATGGACGCGCCGGGGGGTTAGATGAGTCCGCGGCCCTCCATCCGCATCTCATGAACGCACGCTTCTCCTTGGTTTCGGCGCTGGTCGCCATGATGGTCTGTGCGCTCGTCCCGGCCACCTCCTCCTGCCGCAAGCCGCCATCCGATCCCCAGACCGCCGCCGCCAAGGCCGTCGTCGTCGCTCCGGAACTCCTCCGCAACTCGCTGTCCGGCCTTCCCGGCTCCCTGCTGCAAGCCCACGCCTCATCTCCCGTCCACTGGCAGCCATGGACCCCGGAAACGATGGCCCGCGCCAAAGAGGCCTCCCGCCTCGTCTTCATGGTCGTCGCCATGCCCCAGCAGCCGGGATTTCAAAAAGTCCTCGCCGGCCTCTCCTCCGACCCCGAAACGCTCGATGCCCTCAACCGCAGCTACGTGCCCGTGCTCGTCGATGGCGACGCCTCGCGCGAGATCGGCCTGCTCACCGCCGATCTTTGCGCCGAAATCAAGCGCCCGCTCCAGCTCCCGCTCTTCGTTTGGATGACCTACGAGGGAAATCCGGTCGCCTGGATCCCCGTCACCTCCCCGGACGCCAAAGGCGTGCGCGACCTCTTCAACCAATCCCACAACATGGTCTCCAAGATGTGGGAGGACGATCCCTCCTACGTCCTCAAAAACAGCACCCTCGACAACACCAACCGCCGCGAACGCATCCAGCAGCGCAAGGTCTCCAAAGTCATGAGCGAACAGCCCGCCACCGATGTGGTGCGCAGCCTCCGCCAACTCGCTTCACTCTACGATCCCTACTCCCGCAGCTTCGATGAAACCGGCGGCCTCTTCCCCGCCAGCGCCCTCGAGCTGCTCTCCGTCGCCTCCTCCCGCCCCGGATTCCCGGCAGACGCCCGCGCCCGCTGCCTCGCCACCACCCGCGAGCTGCTCGCCGATCTCCTCCCCAGCCCCATGTTCGACCCCCTCGACGGCGGGGTCTTCTCCTCGCGCCGCGGTGCCGCCTGGGCCCTGCCTTCCTTCGTCCGCGACTGCCCGTCCCAGGCCCGCGTCGCCGTCGCCCTCATCGAGGCCCACCGCGCCACCGGCAATGCCCTCGCTCTCGAAAAAGCCCTCGCCGTCATCCGCTTCGCGGAAAACCAATACGCCACCCCCGAGGGATTGTTCGCCGTCGGCCTCTCCGCCGAAACCAAACCCGAGTCCTGGATGTGGAACGTCGAGGAAATCCGCAAGGAACTCCCCGCCGCCGATGCCGACTGGTGGATCCAGGCCGCCTCCCTCAAAGGCCTCGGCAACCTGCCTTCCGAAGTCGATCCTCGCCGCGAATTCTTCCGCTGCAACACCATCGGCCTCGGCCGCACCCTCGCCGAATACGCCGCCGAGCGCGGCGTGCCCGCCGCGGACTTCCAACGCTCCTTCGACGCTTCCCGCGGCAAGCTCCTCGACGTCCGCAACCGCCGCCTCGGGACCTCCACCCGCGACCTCGTCGCCCATGCCGGCGCCTCGCTCCGCATGGTCTCCGCCTACGCCGCCGCCTTCTCCGTCACCGGCGATGAAGCCTACCGCACCAAAGCCGTCGCCCTCCTCAATAAATGCCGCGACGCCTTCGCCAAAGGCCCCAAACTCCAACTCTTCGCCCAAGCCTCGCCCCCCTCCATCGGCGCCGGCAGGGCCTTCCTCTACGCCCTCGCCCTCCAGTCGGTCCTCGACGTCGCCGCCATCACCTCCGACGAAAAATGGCTCGTCTGGTCCGAGGACCTCGCCACCACCGCCGCGGAACTCTTCACCGGCAACGGATTCCTCAAGGAATGCCCGGATGACGCCCGCCTCATCGACCTCCCCGTCACCGACCTCGTCATGCTCTTCGACGACTCCACCGCCGGCCTCGTCTCCGCCGTGGAAAGCCGCCTCGCCGAACTCGGCAGACCCCTCGTCCGATCCTTCAGCGAGCTCGCCACCCCCATGCCCACCTACACGCTCGATCGTCCCGTCCTCCACACCGATCTCCTCCAGGCCACCCTCATCCGCCACTACCGCCTCACCCTCGTCCTCCCGCCGGACCTGCCCCAGGACCTCCGCTCCGCCGTCGAGCGCCTCCCCGTCCGCACCGTCCAACGCCGACCCGCCAAACCGGATGAAAACCTCCCCCCGGGCACCGTCCGCATCCTCCTCTCCGCAGACCGCTCCGTCGATGCCACCACCCCCGAAATGCTCCGACAAGCGCTCTTGCCTCAGCCCGATCGCTGATCGATCCTCATCCTCTCCGCCTCATCCCTCTCCCTGCCTCCACCGACCATGAAAACCCCTGCCGCCACCTCCAGCGCCTTCCTCCTCTGCATCGCCGCCGCCTGCGCCGCGGACGTCCTCCAGATGAAGGATGGCTCCAAACTCGAAGGCACCCTCGTCAAGGAAGAGAGCGCCTCCTACGTCTTCGAAGTCCAGGTCACCAAGAGCATCAAGGACGAACGGGTCATCCCCAAGGCGGACGTCGCCAAACTCATCCGTGAGGAACCCGACCTCAAGGCCTTCGAAGCCATCGCCAACCTCTACCCCGCCCCGGACATGACCACCGTCGAGGACTACGGCGTCCGCATCAAGGCCGTCGAATCCTTCCTCGCCGACCACCGCGGATCCGAAAAAACCCGCCAGGCCCGCGAAATGCTCGCCAAACTCAAGTCCGAGGCCAACGAGGTCCTCGCCGGCGGCATCAAACTCCGCGGCAGCATCATCTCCCCGGCCGAATACCGCGCCAACGCCTACGAACTCGACGCCACCGTCCAGGATATCCAAATCCGCAAACTCATCCGCGAGACCCGCTACCTCCCCGCACTCCGCGCCTTCAACCGGTTCAGCGCGGACTATCGCAACACCACCGTCCACCACGATCTCCTCCCCCTCGTCACCCAGGTCATCAACACCTACCTCGCCGACGTCGGCCAGACGCTCGCCGGATACGACGCCCGCGACAAGGAACGCAAACTCGGACTCGAACGCATGTCCGGATCCGACCGCCGCGTCGCCGAAAACGCCATCAAGGAGGAAATGGCCGCCATCGAACTGCGCTTCAAACAGGAAAAGGACGCCAAAGTCGGCTGGGTCTCCCCGCAGCCCTACTTCAAACCCTCCCTCGAGGAAACCCTCACCTTCGGCAAACAGGAACTCACCCGCATCTCCTCCATCCGCTCCTCAACACCCGTCGATGCCGGCAAAATCTACCGGGACACCCTCGCCCTCATCCTCCGCCGCGGCGATAAAACCGCCATCGCCACCGCCATCACCTCCGCCAAAACCGCCCTCATCCCCCAGCGCTACATCGCCAACCTCGAGTCCGCCGCCGCCGCCGTCTCCAACTGACGCACGTCCCTCCTTCATGTCCGCTCCACGCACCGCCAGCCGCTCCCGCAAAACCGCGGAAACCGCCATCGACCTCTCCATCCTCATCGACGGATCCGGAGTCTCTCACATCGATACCGGCATCCCCTTCTTCGACCACATGCTCACGCTGTTCTCGAAGCACGGCCTCTTCGACCTCAACGTCAAAACCGTCGGTGATATCCTCGTCGATTTCCACCACACCGTCGAAGACACCGGCATCGTCATCGGCGACTGCCTCCGCGAGGCCCTCGGATCCAAGGAAGGCATCCGCCGCTACGGCTGCGCCTACCTCCCCATGGACGAAACCCTCGCCCGCGTCGTCGTCGACCTCAGCAACCGCCCCCACCTCGAGTTCCGCGCCCCGGCCGGCACCCCGTCCGCACCCAACATGCCCTTCACCCTCGTCGAGGAGTTCTGCCGCGCCCTCGCCTCCAACCTCCGCGCCAACATCCACGTCGAGCTCCTCTACGGCCGCGATGGACACCACATCGCCGAGGCCATCTTCAAGGGCCTCGCACGTGCCCTCCGCGACGCCTGCGAGCGCGATCCCCGCGTGATCGGAATCCCCAGCACCAAGGACGCCCTGTGAAGGTCGCACTCGTCGATTACGGCGCCGGAAATCTCCGCTCCGTCGCCAATGCCCTCCGCGCCCTCGGCGTGGACCCCGTCCTCGCCCCTTCCCCCGCCGCCCTCCACGAGGCCACCCACCTCGTCCTCCCCGGCGTCGGATCCTTCGGCGATTGCATGGCCCAACTCCAGGCCCGCAACCTGCTCGAATCCATCCGCCACTGGGTCAACGCCGGAAAACCCTACCTCGGCATCTGCCTCGGCTACCAAATCCTCTTCGACTCCAGCGAGGAATCCCCGGGCGTCCCGGGACTCGGACTCGTCCCAGGAACCGTCCGCCGCTTCCGCGAAACCCCGGGACTCAAAATCCCCCACATGGGCTGGAACTCCGCGGCTCCCGTCCACCCCCACTCCGGAATCTGGACCAACCTCGGTGAAAACCCCTACTTCTACTACGTCCACTCCTACTTCCCCGTCCCAAGCGACCCCTCCGTCATCGCCGCAAAAACCTCCTACGGAGCCGATTCCTTCGCCGCCGCCATCCAGCGCCCCGCCCTCCTCGCCTGCCAGTTCCACCCCGAAAAAAGCCAGGAATCCGGCCTCCAACTCATCCAAAACTTCCTCCTCCAAACCACCACGGAGGCAGAAAGTTGAAAGTTGAAAGTTGAAAGTTGAAAGTTGAAAGTTGAAAGTTGAAAGTTGAAAGTTGAAAGTTGAAAGTTGGAA
>JAIXOR010000082.1 GCA_027486655.1 Verrucomicrobiaceae bacterium
CGCGCCCCTCGTGTGAGGGGCGACAGGCACTGGTTGACCGATGGGAAACTCCATTCTGGTTTCAATCCGCGCCCCTCGTGTGAGGGGCGACCAGGGGTCGCGGTCGGCGTGCCGCCGGATGCGTTGTTTCAATCCGCGCCCCTCGTGTGAGGGGCGACCGCGAAACCGGATCCGACCCACCGTCGCCACCGGCGTTTCAATCCGCGCCCCTCGTGTGAGGGGCGACGCCTGGTTCGGTAGCTCTTGCCGACCTCGGGACGTTTCAATCCGCGCCCCTCGTGTGAGGGGCGACATGCCGCGGCCTTCCGCGCCGCTGCGGAGACGGTGTTTCAATCCGCGCCCCTCGTGTGAGGGGCGACGATTCTTCATTGTCCTGTAACAGCGATCATTCCAGTTTCAATCCGCGCCCCTCGTGTGAGGGGCGACCGGACCAAACCGGCACAAGCGTTTCCGATTGGAAGTTTCAATCCGCGCCCCTCGTGTGAGGGGCGACGGCGTCACCGTGCCGCATCGCTGCCCGTAGGCAAAGAAAACAATTTCCCGCGAACCTCGGAGAAACCGGGCGGCGTTCGCGGGTGCAATCAAGATTTCAGAATGTCAAAGATCGGAAAACCGTCGATTCCAGCCCCGCGCGAACCTGCCGGGGAGTTTCCGGACGCTGGGGGTTCGCGATGGGCCGGGTCGTCCGGTGGGATGACTTGGCATCGCCGGATGAGATCACAAAATGAGGGGTCCATCCACATCATACCCAGACTTCGCTCCGTGGTGCTCCACTTTGTGCTGCCAGTTGGAGCCAAGGTGGTAGAAGCGGATGCTGTCGGACTCCGGATTGATCATGTCGAGCAGACGGGATTTGAGGGTCACCAATTGCGCGGGATCCACTTTGCACTCGAAAACCGAATTCTGCACCCGCTGGCCGTAGTCGAGACAGGTTTTCGCTGCCCGCCGCAAGCGGCTCTTTCCTGCCGGAGTGGTGGTGCTGACGTCATAGGTCACGAGAATGTACATGGTAGTTCAGTTTGGGATGAAAACGATTCGTCATTTCGCAAGAAACGCCGGATAGGCGTCCAGATCTCCCCTCAGGTGACGGGCGAGTAGCCTCGCCTGGAGATGTGGCAGCAGACCGATGGTGGTCTTTTCATCAAGAAACGGGTGGTTGATCTCATCCTGCTTTCTCTCCTGCCAAGCGGTGAGGACTTTTTTGCGAGATTCGTCCTTCAGGAGAACGGCACCGTTTTCTTTCATTTCGAAATCGCCGATCGTGATCTGCTGGCGGTTGATCAGGGAGAGGGCCGTCCTGTCAGCCAGATAGGCGCGGAACTCCTCCATCAGGTCCAGTGCAAGCGAGGGGCGTCCCGGTCGGTCACGATGGAGGAAACCGCATTGGGCATCCAAGCCGCAGCTCTCCAAGGCACTGCGACAATCATGCATCAGCAGAACATAGAAAAAGGACAACAAGGCGTTCACCGGATCCAGTGGCGGTCGCCGGGTTCTGCCGGCAATGCAGATCTCAGGATCGTGATTCGTCATCAGATGGGGAAACGCAGCGAAGTAGGCCGCCGCTGAATCCCCCTCGATACCACGCAAGGTGTCCAGAGTGGTCGCCCGAGCCACAAGACCGATGCGCACGGCGAGAAAATCCGAAGCCTGCGTGAGCGCAAAAGCCCGGTCGGCGCACTTGCCACCATGGTCGCGCGCCGCACGCATCAGCACGTGCCGGGTGTTTGCGAGCTTGGCGGCGATCATGTTCGCGGCTATGGCCAGGGCCGCCGGCTCGTGGTCGGCACGGCGGTATTGCTCGCGGCGCAGCAGAATGTTGCCGGAGGTGAATCCATTGGATGATGCGAGGAACTTCCCGTGCGGCGTATGAAACGACAGCGAAACCTTCGCTTCCGCACAGGCCGACATCAGCGAGGCAGAACAGGAGATATCCCAGCCGAAGCAAGCGATGCCGTCCAGATTGTGAAGTGGCACCCGCAGCTTGCTCTCCCCTTCATGACGCACCTCCACCGCCGCGCCGTCCTTTCGCAGATAGGCTCCTTCCAGCGTGACAAACAGCGTGTTGAGATGCCTTTTCATATCCAATTTCAAATTTCAAATTTGAGATCTCAAATCCCTACAGCGGTCCGTTCTTTCGTTCCCATTCCATACGCATCGGATGATCGGGCGGGAAGGCCTTCATGGTTTCCCTCGTCATCTCATCGAAGCGGGCTTTCGACTTCTTCGCTTCCACCCCCTTGCGCCATTCCGCCTTGCTTCGGTCATTCAAATGCCTTTGGCCCTCAATCTCTGAATTCTGCAAGGAATCCGCCCAACCACGCAATTGCCGAGAGCAGCTTTCTGCAACCGATTTCAAATCTGAAATTTCAAATTTGAAATCCACCAAAGCGGGCCTGCGCTCGAAGTAACACAACATGGACCTAACCTCTCCCGCCGATCCACGGGCAATGTAGAGAAATGCCAGTAACTCGTTTTTCGTCCCCCGTTCGAATCCTTCGGCGATGTTGTTGGAAACCGATAGCGAACAACGATCCAATTGATCCCGCTTGGAATACGTGATCCTGTCCTTCGCTGCGATCAGGAAATCCTCGCATCCCTCTGCGAGACGGATCGCTTCCTGCCACACTGGTAGATCTTCGAATCGTTGATACGTCATGGTTTTGAGATTTGAGATTTCAAATTACTGGAAAACCACGCTTGAGCCCCCCGCTTGAAACGCATGGCCTTGGGCTGGCAGTGATCGATGAGTGAGCACGCATCGCAGCGGCGTTCCTCGTATTCCGCCATGGGCGTCTTGCCGGAGAAGAAACAGGCCCTCACTTCCTCCAGAGTAGCTTTCACCAGAGTCCGCAAGGCCTCGTCGAACGCCACATCCGTCCGCCGCCGCTTTTCTCCGTAGAACAAGGCACCAGCAGGGATCTTGCTCCCCAGCATCTCTTCCAGGCACATCGCTTGGGCACAAAGCTGCACTTCATCCGCGCGATGGGTCTTCGGTTTCCCACGCTTGTATTCGACGACGAGCACCCGCCCGTCGGCATGGAACTCCACCACATCGCATTGCCCGGACATGCCCAGTATTTTCGAGTCCACCTGCATGCCGCGGGTGATGCGGATTTTACCCCGGGTTTCATCCGCTCCTTCGTGGACATTCTCATGCATCACGCGGCCTTCCGCCGTGAACTTGTTCTCCGCCCACGCCTGCTCCACATGGATCAGCGCGCACTGCCGCGGGCAATACAGCCAGTGCTGGAGCGCGGAGATGGCGATAAACTGGTCTTCCTCAAACATCCCGTTGGTGAAGGTTTTCCGCGAGCGCCAGCCGTCTCTTGAAATCGCTGCGGATGAAATGAATGAGAAAATTCCCAAGACTGCGCGAAATGTTCGCCAGATTCGCCGCCGGAAGACCGTTCGGATGCGCCGTCAGCATGCCGTGCGCGAAAATGTGCCGCATGCTCGCCGCCAGAGTGAGCACTGAGAAATCTTGGCCATCCCGGTAGCGGGCGAGATACGTGGCGTGCGCCGGCAGGATCGATTGATTGAGCAGAAAGCCAATCAGCTTGTGCTCCGGATCCAGAGCGCGGCAATGCCCGGCCAATCCTGCGATATGTCTCCTTGGATGATGCGCGAACAGGACTCGATACGGTGGCCGGTCGTTCGCCATCTCTGCATAGCGCTCGAAGGCAGACCACGCGAAAAACACCCGCGTCAACGCCTCATACCCACTTGCCGTTTCCTCGGTGAAACCCTCCAACTTCAATCCCTCGAAACATGTCACCAACCGGAAGCGGTTCACGAAGCGATAGAAATCGAACTTGCTCCCCACAAACCCCAACGGCGCGATGGAATCCTCACTCGCCTTCACGATCCCGCGCGCCCGGGTAAATCCGGGCAGTGCGGTTTCGAGATGAGTGTAGTCGTCGGGCATGGGGGGAGCGTAATCGGCGATTCATCGCGCAGTTCAGATGCGGCGGATGAGGGTGACGCCCTGAGGGATGGCGGATTTATCGATTTTGACTTCGTAGTCGCTGAACGAGCGAGGCACTTCAACTCCCGGCTTCTTTGCGACGGTGACGAGGTCGAACAGTTTGTGACTAGGGGCAGCTCCAAGTGCGTTGTCGTGTTTGAACACGAGCAGAGCACGTGGGTTCATGCTGCCAGCAGGGCGGGCGGCGGATTGGTCGAACTGGAACGCGTTTTCGAGGGAGGTGAAGAGGAGTTCGAGATCTTCGTCATTGAATCCGGTTTGTGCGGCGAGGAAGGGGTTGACGAAGCCTTGGGCCTTGTAGAGACCGTAGGGGATGGTGAACTTGCGACCCATGGTGCGCTCTTTCTCCGCGTCTTTCTTGTTTGTCACGGAAGAGCGGGTGATGGCGTGCTCGCTGGAAACGATGGGATCGATGGAGCGGGCAAAGGAAAGTTGGACAGGACCGCGGACTTGACCGCAGTTGATCTCGGTAGACATGACTGCCCCGAAAGTGCGGATGTCGTAGTAGGTCTTACACATCCATTTTGTGGCTTCATCCTTCTTTCCCTCCTTCGGCGATTTCGAATCCTTTTCAGGGATTCCCACCGCATTGTGGGCCTCCTGCTGAAGTTCGTTGAGGACAGAACCATCAGTGAAGTAGATTCTTTTGCCATCTTGTCCCCCGCCGGTCATGGCAACAAAATTACGGATTTTGCGCTTCAGACAAACGTCGGTGACAAGGCCTTGGCCGGATTCGACATCGATGCGTGGAAGGTTGCCAGCGTCAGGATCTCCGTTGGGATTGGCATCTTGGGCGTCGAAGAGGAAGAGGAAGTCGTAACGGTTGTTCATAGGTGTTGATAGTGGATGGTTGAGAGTTGAGTGAAATAATCAGGCGGTGGTAGTTTCGGTAGTTTCTGCGGTCTCTTTTTTGGTGAAGAAGTCTTTGCGTTGGTGATAATAGCCGATGGCGAAGACGCCTTGTTTCTTGAGTGAGAATTGGTTGGGGAAACCGGTGGCTTCGATGGAGGAAAGAATTTCCTGAACGAGCCGCTCGCGATTCACCTTGGAACCGCCGTTGAGCTTGGAGAGCCAATGTTGGTAAGTCCTGAGGATTCGGGGAAAGACGCTGGCGGGAGTTGCGGATGCGCTTGAGTAGAATTTGTCCCGTAATCCCGCGTTGACGCTGCCGAGAGCGTCCTCCTGGGTTTTTTCGAGGGTGGCGAAGAGCCTGCCGAGAAGGTAGGCGGGGTCGGTGTTTCCTGTGTCTAACATGGTGGGAATGGTTTGTTGATGGTTTCTAACGAGGATGGCCTTGAGTGTGGCGGCGCGGAGGTAGTTGATGGTTCGATCCGCTTGGATTCGACGGATGATGGAGGAGAACAGCCCTTCAGGATATGGGGAGCCCTCGACGATGGCGCGGGTGATTGCACCGCCGAGGAGAGGCGGGATTTCATCGGCGACACGGGCTGTTTCGCGGAGAATTTGCCAGATTGCGGGAAACTCGGGATCGGCGAATCGTTTGCCGACGGGTTCGGTGAATTGACGTACCATTTCCAAGCATTGCTGGTGGTCGTGAAGTTTCGAAATGAGCTCAGCTGTGGTGGAGCGGTGGAAGAAGCGAATGGCGACGCGGGCGGCATTCGGGGCGAGACCGAGAATGTAGAAAGGGGTGTCAGATTCTCCGTGCTCCTGATAGCCGGTGCCGGAGCGGATGGCTTCGAGGAGGCGCTGAATCTGTTCGCGCTTGGTGATGTCCTGGACTTCTTCGATGGCCTGCGAGCCACCGGAGAAAATGTCGGCGAAGTTGTCTTCGAGAATGGATGGCTTTTCGGTCCAGAAGACGGTGGTGGTGTCGCCAATGCGGATGCGATGTTTTTTGGACTGCGGACCGGTGAGTAGCGAGTTGAGTGCGGTGCCATATTGAAAAGCGGCGTCTTCGCCAACAGGGGCGTTGTAGCTCTGGGTTTTGCCATAAGATTCGTAGGCTGTGGCATTGAACGATACGATGGATGCTCCGGCAGCTTGAGAGCCTGTGACTCCTTTAATCTTTGGATGAAGTCGGGCGATGGGTGCAGAGTTCCCGGTTAGGAGACATTGGGCGCTTTCGACCGGTTCTTCACCATTTTCGACAAGTGTACCTCGCCACCAGTCCTGGATCTTTTTGGATTCGTGAACCGGTCGTTTTTCTCCTTGAAGTGCAAAAATACCGAAGCCGGTGCCAACGTCGTTGAGGAGTGGGTGTTCTTCGATTTTCTCAGGTGTCCAATGTTGGAGAAATCGGCAAACGGCTGAAAATGCAGGCTCATCAATGGCTTGCTCCAGTTCAAGATGACGCTGACGAAATGCTTCGAAACGTTTGAGGCCGAAGCCTGCGGGCTTGTCTTCAGGTTGGCGGCCGAGCAGGTAGGTTTGATTGTCCCAAAGGATACCCGGGTTGATGCCGGCACCGGGTGGTTTCGCTTCTCCAGGAACGAGCATGACGTCGTTCTGCATTCTGCCTCGCTCATCCGGTTTGCGGGCATCTTCAATTTGCACAAGTGTTCCATCGGGTTTGATGCGGATGCAGAAACTGATCTTTTGTGGAGAGAAGCCCGGCGGGGCGATCTCGTAGTTGGGATCTTCCGCGAGGCGCTCGTAGAGTTGATTGAGAGATTGGAGGATCATGCTTTGATGGGGAAAGGGAGTTCAGGGACGGAGATGATGCCATCGGTCATGGAAGCGCGGAAGAAGTGGGGGGTGGTAGCTTTGACCTTTTTGGTTTTGGGGTCTTGGTCGAACTCGATGTCATGGAGCATGAAACCGAGGTCTTTTTCCCCAAGGAGGCTTGGGTCGGGTTTGGGAAGGTCGGCTTCATTCTCGATGAGTTCGAAACGCACGGGAAATTCACGGCAGCCGAAATAGGGTTGTTGAAAGGCCTGGCCCTTGCGGGCGCGGCGCTTGAACATATCGAGGTGCTTGCCGATGGCTTCGTTTTGAGGCGATGGGGCTTCGCCTTTTTCCATGCGGGCATCGAGGATTTGGACGTGTGCTTTAATGAGGTAGGCGACGTCTTTGAGAAGTAGAGAGGCGCGTTGCTGGCGGTTCTCAGCGACGTCCATGCTGGGGCGGATCTCCGGGTTAGCCATAGCGGCGTTAACTCCGCTGCCTCCTTTCACGGAGATTTTCGAGGAAACCTCATTCCGGCGGATGTTGGTGAAGCGGATGGGGTTAAGGACGCGGATCTCGTCGATAATCCAACGGATTTGGGGTTTCCAATAGATCGCTTCGAGGACTCCACGGGCGGCGGATGGGGTCATGACGTCATAAGAGACGCGTTCGACTTTCATCTCGGGACGGGAGAAGAGGGCGTAGTCGCCGGAGACTTTAAGGTGGATGCCGTAGTTCATGAGATTTGATTAGAAATGTTCAGTCGCGGACGAGGGGTTGTGAGCTGGAGAAATCGCCTTCGAAGCAGACGCCGAAATCTTTCGAGTAGTTGAGATCGGTGGAGATGAGGACGTGAAATTGATCGTCGCGAAGAGCCTCGAAGGAACGGATGTTTTCGTTGCGGAGGCGTGGGGGGATTTGGACGGTGTAGCGTTGGATTCCTCGGAGGAGTTTGCGGTGTATCGGGATGGTAGGGTTCCGTAATTGGGCGATGAGGTCGCGAGCTTTTTCATCGAAGGGGATGATGACAGGGACTTGGTAGTCATCGATGAGTTTGAAATTTTGAGCGACGGTGGCGTATTGGAATTTGAGCGGGAGGGCTTTGTCCCGGCTATCAAGGCGAAAACTTTCGGTTTCAAGGATACCTTTGGAGTCCCAGCGCTTGCTCTGCTGATAGTAGTAGAGATCGAAGTAGTGATGGATGGCCTTTTGGCCGAGGAGGTCGTCGGGATAGATGTCCAGGAGTTGGTGGGCGACTTGGGCGGTTTCGCGAAAGTAGGTTTCGCCTTTCTGGTCTTCCGGCTTGAAGATGTAGGTGTGGCCCATGGCATGGCGGCCGTTACGGTTGCAGCGGCCTGCGGCTTGGGCGATTGAGTCGAGACCGGCGAGAGCGCGATAGACGACCGGAAAATCGACATCGACTCCGGCTTCGATGAGCTGGGTGGAGATGACCCGTGTGGACAGTCCTTCGAGGAGGCGGGAACGAATTTCCTGAAGAATCAGGAAACGATGCTCAGGGCACATCAGGGCGGAAAGGTGATAGTTGCCTTCGCCTTTCGGGAGCATTTGGAAGAGCTGTTGGGCGTGCTTGCGTCGGTTGACGATGCAGAGGACCTGAGAATGCTCGTCGAGTTTCCCAGCGATCGCAGCATCGGTGACATCGCCGAGGGTGTGGAGTTCTACCCGGTTTAGAGCGGAGAAAAGGCTCCGGGTGTCGCAGATGATTTCCCGGCAGTTTTTCAGGCCGATTGTGAAATCATTCTCATGATAGTGAATGGCCGGTTGGGTGGCGGTGCAGAGGACTGCAGTGGTGTGGTAGTGATCGGCGAGTTCCTGTAGGATGCGGAGGCAGGGGCTGAGGTAATCGACGGGAAGGGTCTGGGCCTCGTCAAGGATGACGACAGAGTTGGCAATGTGATGGAGTTTGCGGCAGCGGGAAGTCTTGGCTGCAAAGAGGGATTCGTAAAACTGGACCGCGGTGGTGATTATGATGGGGGCATCCCAATTTTCGGCGGCGAGGCGAGATTGTTCGGTTTCCTTTTCCGGAGCGAGCGAAGAGTGATGCTCGATAAGCGGCGTGAAAGCATCGCTTTGGAGTGGGGCTATGATGTCGCGGATGACTTGGGCGTTCTGCTCGATGATCGAGGTAAACGGGACAACGTAGATGACGCGATGCTGGCCGTGAGCGATAGCATGGCGGAGGGCGAAGCTGAGGGAAGAGAGGGTTTTTCCACCACCGGTGGGAACTGTGAGTGTGAAGATGCCGGGGGCTTGGGTGGCAGCGGCGCGGCAGTTTTCAACGACGGTGCGCCGCTGGAGGTTGACTGCGTCGGTTGAATCTGGTTCTGGAAATGAGTCGATCCTTGCGTCGATGAGATCGGCGAGGAGTTTAATGGCGTTTTTGGGGATTTGATTTCGTAAATTCGTTTGGCCAAGATTCATAAACGCCTCGGTGGCGAGAAAGTCGGCGTCGACCAAGCAAGAGAAGATCATGCGGGTGTAGAGACTCAGGCTAAATGCATTGTTGGAAAGGAAGGGTGGTGGTTTTGCGATTGGCTTAGAGTCGATTTCAGTGGGGATGTGACCTAGCAGAGGAAGGTCAGACTTGATAAGGCGTGCAGCCTGGCAGGCATTGTTGGACGTGGCGTCGAGAAGGCCAGAGTGGTGGCCCGCGATGGGGTAGGCTAGGAAGTGGCCGAGCACGGGATGTGCTTTGACAGCGTGCTGGGCACCAGCGGTCGAGTGGTCGATTTTTCCGGAAATCTCATCCGCGTGTGGATCCGCTTTGGATTTCAGGTAATCCTGCCATTCTGGGGCGAATTTTCCCAGGTCATGCCAAAGGCCGGTGAGGTATCCCCATTCCCGGGCTGCCTCGCGGCTAGTCCCGGGTGGAAACATTTCCGAGGCAAATTTGGCAGTCCACCAAGCGACTTTGTTGAGGTGGCCGTGTTTGGGGTCCATTGCCTCGCATTTCTGGCAATTCTCGCGCTGGCATTCCGCTTCTCCGTCACCGAATGGCGTGAAGAGCGATTCCCATGTTGATGGGTCGCTCGGGTGCGCTGGGTGAGTATGTGCGAATGCAGTCACGAGATGGATTCTCCGGTATTCCGGCTACATCAGGGCAGTTGCCTATTGCGCGTCAACAGACCAAATCGGCATTCTTCCGGTTTCGGGCACGATTGGCGTGGGGCTGTGAAGGGGCGGGGGAGGGATTTGGAGTGCACCGTGCGGGTGTTTCAGTCCGTGCTGCACGGCCTGGCGCATCGGCTGGGAAACGCTTTCGAGGGGGAGAAGCTCTGTTTTTCAGGAAAAACATGGCAATATCCCATAACCATTGATCAGAACGCGTCAAACGTAAAAATGGAAGGACCGGAAAAATGCACAGGGCGACTGCATCTGGGGGGATTATCCGGCTTTTTTGACCACATGCCTGTAATCTGCCGTTCCGGTCGTCGATTTCGGAAAGCGAAATCCTCTCAGACCCATTCCGACAGGGACCCATGAGGTGAAACGAGTGGCGCTGCGGCCGTGCATCCAGCGGGAGGAATTCCCTGTGGATGGATTCCGGTCCCGGAACTTCACAGTTCGCCGGAGATGGACGATTGCACGTCTGCTTTCGTCGGCGCGGGGTTTTCGAAGTCGAGTTCGAGTTGTTTGGGCGGGGGCAGGAAACGCTGGCGGAGCGAGTCGCTGTCGAGTCCTAACAGAGTGGGGGTGTGGTCGGCGGCGATGATGAAGGGGAGGATCTTCTTCATCGAGAGGCGCAGCAGGACGAGGTCGGCGAGGCGGAGGCGGGTGAAGCGGCGTGCGGCGAGGATGCGTTCCACATTGCGCACGCCGAGGCCGGGGATGCGGAGGAGTTCCTCGCGGGAGGCGCGGTTCACATCGACGGGAAAGCGCTCGCGGTGGCGGAGGGCCCAGGAGAGTTTGGGATCGAGTGCGAGATCGAGATTCGGGGATTGGTCATCGGCGATCTCGCCCACCTGGAAGCCATAGAAGCGCAGCAGCCAGTCTGCCTGATAGAGGCGGTGCTCGCGGACGAGCGGCGGCGGCTTGATGGGCAGCAGCGAGGAGGGCTCGGGGATGGGGGAGAAACCGGAGTAATAGACGCGGCGGAGTTTGTAGCCGGTGTAGAGCGTGTCCGCGCGCTGGAGGATGTGGGCATCGGTGGAATCGTCCGCGCCGACGATCATCTGGGTGCTTTGACCGGTGGCGAAGGGCGGTGGTTTCACCGGGTTTTCGGGGTACCTTTTCTCGGCGAAGCGCTCCTCGATCTTGGTTTTGATGTGGGCCATCGCATCCTGGGTGCGGGCCAGGTTTTTCTCGGGGGCGAGGCGGGCGATGCTGGTCTCGCTGGGCAGCTCGATGTTGATGCTGATGCGGTCGGCATAGCGGCCGGCGAGTTCGATGAGCGCGGGTGAGGCTTCCGGGATGGTCTTGAGGTGGATGTAGCCGCGGAACTGGTGTTCCTCGCGAAGCTTGCGGGCGACGTCGATGACCATCTCCATCGTGTGGTCCGCGCTGCGGATGATGCCGCTGCTGAGGAAGAGTCCCTCGATGTAGTTGCGCTTGTAGAAATCGAGCGTGATGCGGACGACCTCTTCCGGAGTGAAGCGGGCGCGGCGGACGTTGCTGGAGCGGCGGTTGATGCAGTAGTGGCAGTCGTAGATGCAGTTGTTGGTGAGCAGCAGCTTGAGCAGCGAGACGCAGCGGCCGTCCGGGGTGTAGGAATGGCAGATGCCCACACCGCCGGTGGAGCCGACGCCGGTGGAGCCGCGCGAGTCCTTGCGGGCGGCGCCGCTGCTGGCGCAGGACGCGTCGTATTTGGCGGCGTCTGCGAGGATCTCGAGCTTGCGGATCAGTTCCATCAGAGGGTGGCGAGAAAGGAGTCCGCGGCGTGGCGGTGTGCGGATTGTTTCGAGGCGGGCATCTTCTGCCAGGTGCGCGCCATCATGGACAGGCGCGGGTTGGAAAGAAAGAAGTCCGTGTGATCGGCGATGAAGGTCCAGAACAGGCCATCCCAGACCTCGCACCACGGGCCCTTCGATTCATCGGACATTTTCAACACGTAGTTGGATCCTGATAGATAGGGTTTGGTGGTGAAGGTGCCGCCGTCCGCGAACTGGGACATGCCATAGACGTTGGGGACCATGACCCAGTCGTAGGCATCCACGAACAGTTCCATGAACCATCGGTAAACATCGTCCGGCCGGATGCGGCAGAGCAGCATGAAGTTTCCCAGCACCATGAGGCGTTCGATGTGATGGCACCATCCATCGGCCAGGACCTGGCGGATCACGCGGTCCACGGGCGGGATGCCAGTGGTGCCGTCGTAGAACGAGGCGGGCATCGGCCGCTCGAAGTTCCAGTAGTTCCTCGTGCGGATGGCGTTGCCGCGGTGCTGATAGATGCCGCGCATGAACTCGCGCCAGCCGATCACCTGGCGGATGAAGCCTTCCTTGGAGTTCATCGGCACCTCGCGGCGGAGCACGCGTGCGACCACATCGGCGGGATCGAGCAAGCCGAGGTTGAGCATCGGGGTGATGGCCGAGTGGTAGAGCGTGGCGTGGCCGGTGGAGATCGCGTCCTCGTAGAGGCCGAAGTGCTCGAGGCGTTCGTCGAGGAAGCGGTCGAGCCACACGGAGGCATCTTGGCGGGTGACGGGCCAGCGGAATGAGCCGGTGTTTCCGGGATTCCCGGGGTAGCGGCGCTCTACATAGCCGGCGGCTTCGCGGGTGAACTCGTTCGCCGGAGCAAAGGGCTCGGGCGGGCAGACATGCCGTTTGGGAAGACGGGCGCGGTTTTCCGTGTCGAAGGACCAGCGTCCACCGGTGGGGGTGCCGTCGGGATCCACGAGGATTTCCATGCGTTTGCGCTGCGCCTCGTAGAAGCGGGCCATGAAGGGTTTCTTGGGCCTGCCGGTGTGGTGTTGGAGGAAATCCGCGGGCGTGAGGAAGTTCGGTGAGTCATGAACGACAAGCTCCAGCCCACGGGCCGCGGCCAAGCGGCGGATGCGCCGCAGCTGGAGGTCATCGACCGGATCCGCGACATGCAGGGTGCGGACGGCCTTTGGAATCGCGGCATCGAGCAGCGCGCCGGCTTCCGCCTGAGCTCCCACCGGGCATTCGATGTAGCGGACCTTGTGGCCGTCCTCTAACAACTCCGCCTCGAAGGCCTTCATCGAGGCACGGTGGAGAAGCAGTTTTTTCACGTGGACCGTCATCGGCCAGTGCGGGTCGTTGCCGAAAACCAGCGGATCTTCCAACAGAACGACCGTCCTGCCCGCGGCGATGGCCGGATGCGGGCGGAACAACTGGTGGGGGTAAACGAGGGCTGCCTCCATGGGTTTCAGAACGTGCGGACCGAGGAAAGTCCACCGTCCGGCCGGAGGATCTGGCCGGTGATGAAGGATGAGGCGTCCGAGAGCAGGAAGGCAACCAGCGCGGCGACGTCTTCCGGGTTGCCGACCTGCTGGAGCGGGTGGCGTTTCGCGGAGGCCTCGCGTTTCGCCTCGGAGTTCAGTAGGGTGGCTGCCAGCGGGGTGTCGGTGAGGGACGGGGCGATGACGTTGACGCGGATCTTGGGAGCGAGTTCGGCGGCCAGGGACAGCGCGAGCCCCTCGACAGCGCCCTTCGCGGCGGCGATGGAAGCGTGGAAAGGCATGCCTTGGGCGGTTGCCACGGTGGAAAACAGGACAATCGATGCGGACGGAGCAGCCTTGAGTGCGGGCAGGGCGGACTGGATCGCAGAGACGGCCCCGAGCAGGTTCACATGCAAGTCGTGGAGGAAATCCGCGGCCGTCAGGCGATGGAAGGGTTTGAGGGTGATGCTTCCCGGGAAATAGATCAGACCGTCCAAGACTGGCGGAAGATCGAGAGGCGCGGGATTTTCCGCGTCGAAGGGAAGAACCGGTATGTCCAGTTCCGCAAGAGGCGAAGGGTTTCTGGCGGCGGCGGTGAGCCGGTCTCCACGGCTGGCGAGAAGGCGGGCTGTGGCAAGTCCGATCCCGGAATTGCCGCCGATGAGCAGGGAGCTGCGTAACATGCGGGAACTTGTGCGGCGATTCCCATCCGTCAAGCTGCCGAAAGGTGATTTTTCTTCCAAGGAAATCCGCTTTCGCGTGTCATGATCCCTGCAATGAAAACCTTGGCTTGCCTCTGCTTCGCCGTTTTTCTTTCGTTTCCCATGATGGCGCAGGATGTCACCACCCTCCGGAAAGAGCGGGACAAGCTGCAGCAACGCGGGATGTGGCAGGATGCGCTGACGTTTTATCGGGAGAAACTCCTGCCTGTCTCGGACGCTGAGTCCGGTAAGGATCTAGAGAAAGCGGTGGAGTCCGTTCGCCAGCTCGGAGCATGGGTGGAGTTCGATGGTCTGGTGGAGAAAGCGGTTGCCGAGCATCCGACGAACGCCGGATTGCTGAAGGAGGCTGCGGAGGCCTATCAGAATGCGCCGCATGCCGGGCGCTTGATCGCCGGGGAATTCGAGCGCGGGAATGGAGGGGGATTCAGGGGCAGGCGTGGCGGGATGATGCCATCCGAAGTGCCGGAGGCATCGGCAGGGTCTTCGGTGGAGACCGAGTATCGGGATTACATCCGTGCGCTGCAACTGCTGGTCGAGGCGACGAAGCACGCTGCGGATGATCGCGGGAAATGGGATGCCTGGCACTCGGTGGGCGAGGTTCTTTCCGGTGACGAGTCGTGGAAACTTCAAACGCTCACGCCGCTCGACAAACTGCCCGAGTGGGGTGAACCCGGCCCGGACGGCGGAACGGAGGGGGCGCCGTGGGCGAAGGATGGCCCGGTGCTGTACGAAGTGCCTTCGTCCTGGGAGGCCGCCAAAAACGACGGCGAGCGCTGGCGTTTCGCCCTGGCGGAGCAGAGCCGCCTTACTCCGGATCTGGCATACATCCAGGTGCTGGAATTCGCGCGTTTTTCATCGTCCCAGTTTGGCACGGAGACCTTGTCGGAATTCGGATGGGCGCGGGATGTGGATTCGGACAACGCGAAGGGCATTCTCGAAATGGAAACGCTCGCCGAGGACGAGTGCATCGCAAAAACCTCGGACGGCGTGCGGCGTTTCAAGCTGCCCGCGTCGCAGCATTTCATCGCGCTTTACCGCTCGACCATGGACCGCTCCGAAGCCGCGGGCGACGAGCTCGTCGAGGTCTTCCTCAACCGCCGGCAATATGACAAGGCCCGCGAGGCGCTGGAGCAAACCATCGCCAAACACGGCCCCGGCAGGGACAACGAGCGCAAGGATCTGCTCAAGCAGATCACCGGCAACTGGGGGCGCTTCGAACCTGCGGAAACGGTCGCCGCAGGCAACAAACCGAAGCTTCCGCTCGTGTTCCGCAACGCCACGGGCATCACTCTCACAGCCGCTCCGGTGGACATGGAGGAGGTGCTCAAGGACACCCTCGAATATCTCAAGAGCAACCCCGGCGAGATGGACCACGAGCGCATGGATCCCTCGCGGATCGCGAGCCTTCTCATCTCGGGAAAACGCGGCAAATACATCGGCAAGGTGGAGCAGGAGTGGGAGGCGAAACTCGCACCTCGTGACAAATACCGCGACACCCGGACGGAGCTGGAAGTCCCGGTTTCGAAAGGCGGTGCCTGGTGGATCACCGGGAAAATCGCCGATGGCAATGAGTTTCACACACTCGTCTGGATCGTCGATTCCGTGCTCGTCCAGCGCAGCACCGGTGGCAGGCTGCAATGGTGGGTCGCCGATGCCGAGGGCGGAGCGCCGGTGGCGGATTGCGACATCGAGTTCTTCGGCTATCAGGTCGAGTATCTGGAGCGGAAACTTCCGTTAGGCCGCCGCATCAACGTGAAGTGGCGCGAGTTCGCCCGTAAGACGGACGCCGATGGGAAAACATGGCTCAAGCCCGGCGATTGGGATCAAAACCACCAATGGATCGCCATCGCACGCAAGGAGGGACGCAGCACCGCATTCTTCGGCTTTCAGCCCTATCATGTGCAGGAGGCGGAGTGGGACAACGGCAACCGCGACCTCAGCTATGGCATCAGCGATCGTCCGCTCTACAAGCCCGGCGATACGGTGCATCTCAAGTTTTTCCTTCGGAACGTCGGCTACTCCGAGCCCGATGACTCCCGCTGGGCAAATCAAACCGGCACCCTGATCCTTCGGAACGGCCGGGGAGAGGAGGCGATGAAAATCGAGAACCTCAAGACCGACGCACTCGGTGCGGTGGAGACCGAAGTCATCATTCCGAAGGACGCGCCGCTGGGACGATGGAGCGCCATCTATCAGGTCGAAAACCGCATCGCCGCCACGGTAACGTTCCAGACCGAGGAATACCGCAAGCCGGAGTATGAAGTGAAGGTGGAGGCCCCGTCCGAGCCGGTGACGCTGGGCGACAAGTTCACCGCCACGGTGAAAGCCAGTTACTTCCATGGGTCTCCTGTTAGAAACGCGGAGGTCGAGATCATCGTGAAACGCGAGTCGCTTGACGAGCGCTGGTTTCCCGGATGGCGCTGGGACTGGCTCTATGGTCCCGGTGCATGGTGGAATGGCGTGGACGCCTCATGGCATCCCAACTGGAGGCGCTGGGGCTGCATCCCTCCCAACCCGCCCTGGTGGGAGGGCGACCGCTGGACGCCCGACGAACTGGTGCTGAAACAAACCGTATCCATCGGCGAGGACGGCACGGCCAAGGTGGAGATCGATACCGCGCCCGCGAAGCTGGTTCACGGCGACATGGATGCGAAATACCACATCGAGGCCCGCGTGACGGATGCCTCGCGCCGCGAGGAACGTGGCACGGGCTCGGTGATCGCCGCGCGCAGGCCGTTTGAAGTCGTCGTCTGGACCAACCGCGGCTACGCGAAGTCCGGCGATGCGGTGGAGGCCACCGTTTCCGCGGCCACGCTCGCCGGAAAACCGGTCGTGGGCGCGAAGGGCAAGTTCACGATCTATCAGCTCGTCATGGGCAAGGACGGCAAGGTGGAGGAGAAGGAAATCCAGTCCTGGCCGGTGGAAACGGACGCCGAAGGAAACGCAAAGCAATCCTTTGCCGCGCCGCCGACCGGACAATACCGGGTGGCCGCAAGTCTCTCGTTCAACGGAGGCGAGGCCGTGGAAGGCGCGGGCATTCTCAACATCCATGGTCCAGGCAAAGATGATCCGAAGGCATGGAAATTCGGGCCACTCGAACTCGTTTCCGACAAGCTGGAATACAAACCCGGAGAAACCGTGAAGCTCCGCGTGAACAGCGACCGCGAGAATGCCCACGTATGGCTTTTCCTGCACATCGCCGGGGGCGCGGGGCGTGAGGCCAAGCGCATCCAGCTCGATGGCAAGAGCAGTGAATTCGAGGTGCCGGTGGACCTGCGGGACATGCCGAACATGTTCATCGAAGGCATCACCGTGCACGGCGCGGAGGTTCACAAGGCGGTGAAACAAATCCTGCTGCCGCCGGTGAGCCGGATGATCGAGGTGACTCTGGAACCTGCGAAGACCAAGGTGAAGCCGCAGGAAAAATCCTCGTTGCGCGTGACGCTCAAGGACGCCGACGGCAAGCCGGTCACCGGGACCACGGTTCTAACCATTTATGACAAATCGCTCGAAGCCATCACCGGTGGATCCAATGTCGGGCCAATCCATGAAAATTTCTGGAAGTGGCGCAACAGCTACTACCGGAATGGTTCCTCAAACTCACTGCCGTATCCGGTGGGAAATCTCACCAAGCCGAAAGCGGTTGAAATGCAGGTCCTGGGTGAATTCGGTGCTGATGTTCTATTCAATTCTGTCAATGAGGGATTCGGCGGCGGATTCGGACGAGCACGTGGTTTGAGTGTCTCCTCCAAGTCGATGGCATCGCTAAGGGTTGCCGATGGAGCCCCCATGCCGATGGCGTCGGCAGTTGTCTCGGAGGCGGCTTCACCTTTTGATGCCAGCGGAAGTTACAGCGAGGCATGGGCTGGCGATGCGGCTTCCGGTGGTGCCGCGGCACCGATTCTCGTCCGCAAGGACTTCGCGGACCTGATGAAGTGGTCCGGCGCGATCCAGACGGACGCCGAAGGTCATGCGGAGATTCCCCTGGAGTTTCCCGACAACCTGACGACCTGGAAGGCCCGCGTTTGGACGCTGGGCAAGGGCACCACGGTGGGTGAAGGCAGCACGGAAATCGTGGCTTCGAAGGAACTGTTGGTCCGTTTGCAGGCACCGCGTTTCCTCATCGAGCGCGATGAGGCCGTGCTCAGCGCCGTGGTTCACAACGATCACGCGGCTGCGAAGAAGGTCACGGTTTCCATCGCTTTGGACGGCGGGACGCTGCAAGCGATCGATGGGGCGGCGAAGACCGTCGAGATCGCCGCGAATGGCGAGACGCGCGTGGATTGGCGCGTGAAAGCCCTGAAGGAGGGCGAGGCGACGATCGTCATGAAAGCCGATGCCGGTGATGATGGCGACGCCGTCGAGCGCAAGCTGCCCGTGCTGGTGCACGGCATGTCGCGTCAGGATGCATGGAGCCGCGTGATCGATCCGGAGCAGGAGTCCACCACGATCGTCGTCGAGGTGCCCGAGCAGCGGCGTCCGGATCAATCCAAACTCACTGTGCGTTTTTCCCCCACCATTGCCGGGGCGGTGGTGGATGCAATTCCCTATCTTGCCGGCTATCCGCACGGGTGCACCGAGCAAACGCTGAACCGCTTCGTGCCCGCGGTGCTTGCCCAACAGATGCTGCGTGATCTCAAGATCAACCTCGCGGAGGTGAAGGCAAAGCGCACCAATCTCAATCCGCAGGAACTCGGCAACGCGGGCGATCGCGCCGCGCAGTGGAAGCAGTGGAAGGAGAACCCGGTCTTCGACGAGGCGGAGCTTGAGCGCATGGTTTCCACCGGCGTGGAGAAACTGATGTCCATGCAGAACAATGACGGCGGATGGGGATGGTTTTCCGGATACGGTGAGTATTCCTATCCGCACACCACCTCGGTGGTCGTTCACGGGCTGCTGGTCGCGAAAGCCCATGGAGCGAAGGTGCCCGATGCGATGTTGAACTCCGGCATCGCGTGGTTGCTGGGCTATGAGAAGAAACAAGTGGCCGCCTTGCAGTTGTACGTCGAGCGCGAGGCGGTCCGGAAAGCGGGCGGGAAAGTGAAGAGCGATGGCCGCTATGAGAAATCCACTTGTGACGCCATGGACGCCTTCATCCGCATGATCCTCGGCGAGGCCGGACGCGATTCCGAGCCGATGCTCGCGTTCCTCTATCGGGACCGCAAGGATCTGCCGGTCTATGCCAAGTGCCTGGTGGGACTGGAGCAGCACCGAAAAGGCGATGAGGCCCGCCGCGATGAGTTGATGAAGATGGTTTCCCAGTTCCTGAAACGCGATGCCGAAAACCAGACGACCTATCTCGACCTCGGAAACCAGAACTACTGGTGGTTCTGGTATGGCAGCGAGGTCGAGGCGCATGCCTGGTATCTCAAGCTGCTCTCCGCCGTGAAACCGAACGATCCCGACACGCGCGGTCTGGTGAAGTATCTGGTGAACAACCGCAAGAACGCCACGTATTGGGAGTCCACCCGCGATACCGCTTATGCCATCGAGGCCATCGCCAGCTACTTCAAGGCCAGCGGCGAGCAGGCTCCTGAGATGGAGGTCGAGGTTTCCATCGATGGCAAAGCGGCGAAGAAGGTTTCCATCAACCGCGACAACCTCTTCACCTTCGACGGCACCGTTTTTCTAACAGGAGATGCGGTCACCTCCGGCAAGCACGAGATCACGTTGAAGAAAACCGGCAAGGGCGCGCTTTACGCCAACGCCTATCTGGAGGTCTTCACGCTGGAGGACAAGCTCCGCGCCGCGGGTCTCGAAGTGAAGGTGCAGCGCAAGGTTTCAAAGCTCATCGAGCTCGATAAGGAAACCGAAGTGCCGGACGCCACCGGGCAGGTGGTGAAGCAACGCGTCGAACGTTTCCGCCGCGAGCCGCTCGCAGATGGAGCGTCCGTGAAATCCGGTGACCGCATCGAGGTGGAGCTGATTCTGGAGAGCAAGAACGACTACGAGTACCTGCTCTTCTCTGATGCCAAGGCGGCGGGCTTCGAGGCGCTTGACGCCCTGAGCGGCTACATCACGGCCGATGGCGGGTTCAGTGCCTACATGGAGCCGCGCGATCAAACGGTGGATTTCTTCATCCGTGCCCTGCCGCGGGGCACCCACACGCTGCGCTATCAACTCCGCGCCGAGTCTCCGGGCAGCTACAAGGCCCTGCCCGCCGAGGCCTCCGCGATGTATGCGCCGGAGCTGCGGGGCAATTCGGAAGACATCCGCCTGAAGGTGGAGTGAGGGGATGCTGGACTTGCCATGGACAAAGTGGATTTGTCCGGATAAGGGATGCCTCATTCATGAATACCGAAAAGCCATTCCAGATCTCCCGCCGCTCCTTTGTCCGCCGGATTTCCGCCGCTGCGGCGGCGAGCGGGCTTCCACTTTGGTTTGTGGAGCGTGAGCTTGCCGCCGCCGCACAGCCCGTGGCGACGGTGAAGTCTCCTAACAGCCGTCCGATGCTGGCGCTTGTCGGCTGCGGCGGCATGGGCTCGGCCGATGCAAGGGACGCCCTGCGTTTCGGCGATGTGGTGGCCGTGTGTGATGTCGATCAGACCCACCTCGACCGTGCGGTAAAGGGTTTCACCAAGGACGGCAAGGTTCCGGCGGCCTTCAAGGATTTCCGCAAGCTGTTGGAGCGGGATGACATCCACGCGGTCGTCAACGGCACGCCGGACCACTGGCACAGCCTCATCAACATCGGCGCGGCGCGTGCGAAAAAGGATATCTATTCGGAAAAGCCGCTCACGCTCACCATCGATGAGGGCAAGCGTGTGGTGAAGGCCGTGAGGGAGCATGGCGTGGTCCTGCAAACCGGCACCCAGCAGCGCAGCAGCCAGCGTTTCCGGATGGCATGTGAGCTGGTCCGCAATGGCCGAATCGGCAAGCTCAAGGAGGTGACCGTCTGGCTGCCCGCGGGCCTGCGTGGCGGTCCATTCGAAACCAAGCCGGTTCCTGCCGGGCTGGACTGGGATTTCTGGCAGGGCCAGGCAAAGGCGGCCGATTACTTGCCCGAGCGCTGCCACACCACCTTCCGCAACTGGTATGACTACTCGGGCGGCACGATGACCGATTGGGGTGCGCACCACATGGACATCGGCTATTGGGCGGTGGGGCTTCCCGCGCCGGTGGCGGTGGAAAGCAAGGCTCTCGCCCAACCGGTGCCCGGCGGCTACACCACCATCAGCGAGTATGAAGTGAAGTTCACTTACGCCAACGGGATTGTTTTCAACGTGCGCACCACCGCGGACGACAGCCCCTTCGGCGCGGTGATCCGCCCCGAGGGCCAGCGCAACGGCATCCGCTTCGAAGGCAGTGACGGATGGATCTGGGTGAACCGGGATGAGATCAAGGCCACCGATCGCGAGATGCTTTCCCAAGCCCTGCCCGAAGGTGCGGAGCGCCTGTATTTCAGCAATGACCACAAAGGCAACTTCTTCGAATGCATGCAGACGCGAAAAGACCCGATCTGCTCGGTGGAAGTCGGCCATCGCTCGGCATCGGTCTGCCATCTCGGTGCGATCTCGCTGCGCACCGGGAAATCCCTGCAATGGGATCCGGAGAAGGAATTCTTCACCGGTCCGCACGCCGATGAGGCGAATGCATACGTCGCCCGTGAAATGAGGAAGCCCTACGATTACGACTTCGTGGCTTGATTGCCGCCCTTACTTGCCGGTGAGGGCCCCGATGGCGGCCTCGTTCTTGTATTGCTTCGCCAGATCGAGCGCCGTCACGCCTTCTTTGGAGCGGATGGATGGGTCCACCTTGTGATCGAGGAAAAGCCGGATGATCTCCGCGCCTCCGGATGCGGCCGCCTCGTGAAGAGGGGTGCCGCCGAGTTCGCTCAGGGTCATGGGGTCCGCGCCGCCGGCGAGGATGGCTTTGGCGGTTTCCAATTGGTTTTTCGCGGCAGCGTGGTGGAGCGGCGTCCAGCCGTCCTTGTCGCGTTCGTTCGGTTTGGCACCGGCCTTGAGCAGGGCGGCGGCGATCTGCGGGTTGTTGCGGTCCACCGCGAGATGCAGCGGAGTGCGCTTGGAGGCGTTCACGCTGTTAGGGTCCGCCCCGGCATCTAACAGCGCGAAGGCGATCTCGGGCTTGTTTCTCAGAATCGCTTGTTCAAGCGGCGGGCGCGAGGTCGGCTTGCCGCCTTTGTTGGCGGATCCGCGATCCGCGGCGAGGTGCAGCTTCACGTCATTGAGATCTCCTTTGGCAATCGCCTCATCGATCGTCGGGTAGGCGGGTGCGGCGGCCACCTTGCCCGCTACTCCGTCGGCCGGCACCTCGGCTTTGGCGGTCCAGGTGATGGCATTGAGCACGAGCCTGCGGAAGCCGTCCTGGTTCCAGTGCGTGTGGAAATGCCCGCCGGTGAAGCCGAAGCCGCGCGAGCCGTTTGGATTCTCCACGCACCAGGCGAGGGTCTGGGGTTCCTTGAGCCCGAGTTTTTTTCGGATCTCCGGGTTTCCGGATCGTGGACCATCGGCGCCAAGGCTGCTCTCCGGTGGCAGGGCGCGGAAAAGCGGCACGACCCCATCGCGGAATCGGATGTGAAAGTAAAACTCCTCTTCTGCCTCGAAGGGCTTCACGCCATTGGTCACCGGATGGGAGGCGATGAGCGGATCCTTCATGGTCCAGATCGGGTTGACCGACCAGTTCACTTCGAAATGACCGCCGATGGCTTCGTTGAGAAATGCGGCCATCGCCGCATCCGCAGGTTCCAGCGCGTAGTGGAGGACAACGAGTCCTTTTCCGGCGGCATGGTGTTTGCGCAGCGCGTCGAGGTGGCCCTTGGCGACGTGGGCATCCTCGCCATCGCTGTAGAGAACGAGAGTGTCCGCCTGCTCCACCTTGGAGGCGTCCTGTGGCCAGCCGAGGCTGACCTCCGCCTTCAGATCGAGGCCGCTGGTATTGAGGTGGTTTGCGAGCAGTTCGCAACCCGCGGGGTGTTCGTGCTGCCCCGGTCCGTGGCTTTTCGGTCCGGCGAGCAAGAGAACGGACTTCGCCCCGGGCGCGATCGGGCTGGCGGCGAGACTGAGAACGAGAAAAAGGGCGTGTCGCTTCATGGCGGATTGACCAAACGAATGGGCGCGGCTCGAAATTTCCTCAATGGCAATTTTGGGAAATCGTGAAAGGCTTCCCGCATCGACCGAGTAACTCAATTGCCGATATTCGGTTTTCGCAAACCATTCGCATTCAATCATCCAGAAAACCTCCTCATCCCATGAACCCATCGCTCGACCGCCGTTCTTTCCTTGGCAGCACCGCACTCGCCGGAGCCAGCCTTGCCGCCACGCCCGTTTTCGCCCAGACCCCCGCTGCGGGTGCGGGCAAGAAACTGAAGGTCGGCCTCATCGGCTGCGGTGGCCGTGGCAATGGCGCGCTGAATGACTTCACCGCCGCCGCAAAGATCCTCGGTCTCGAAGTGGAGGTCACCGCCGTCGGCGATTTCTTCAAGGACAAGGCCGAGGCCACCGGCAAGCGCTTCGGCCTCGCGGCCGACAAGTGCTTCGGTGGAGCGGACAACTACCACAAGGTGATCGCCACCGATTGCGAATACGTTCTCAATGCCACGCCGCCCGCCTTCCGCCCGATCCAGTTTGCGGCCGCCGTCGAGGCTGGCAAACATTGCTTCATCGAGAAACCCGTGGCCGTGGATCCCGTTGGCGCGCGTTCCGTCATCGCCACCGGTGAGAAGGCCGCCGCCAAGGGCCTGGCCGTGGTGACCGGCACCCAGCGCCGCCACATGGCGGACTACCTGCGCAACAAGGCGCTTATCGATGCCGGTGCGATCGGTGAAATCAAAGGTGGCGTGGTCCAGTGGAACGGCACCGTGCCGTGGATCAAGCGCCGCAACGACGGCGAGTCCAACGCCTCGTATCTCGCCAAGAACTGGCTCAACTTCACCGAGCTCTCCGGCGATCACATCGTCGAGCAACACATTCACAACCTCGACGTCGCCGTGTGGTTCCTCGGTCGCCTGCCCGTCACCGCCGTCGGCTTCGGCGGACGCGCCCGTCGCGAAACGGGCAATATGTTCGACTTCTTCAGCATCGACTACGATTTCGGTGATGACGTTCACATCCACAGCCAGTGCCGCCAGCTTTCCGGCACCTACGGCCGCGTGGGCGAACTGTTCACCGGCACCGAAGGCGTTTGCATGGGCGGCGGAAAACTCAAGGGCAAGGACATCCAGGTGCCCGAAGTCAAGGTGGACAGCGACAACGGCCAGGTCCAGGAGCATGTGGACATGATCCGCAGCGTCATGGCCGGCAAGCCGCTCAACGACTCCAAGCGCATTGCCGAGGTCACCATGGTCGCCATCATGGGTCGCATCTCCGCCTACACCGGTCAGCTCATCCGCTGGAGCGACCTCATGACCAATGACAAGTCGCCATTTTACAACCTCACCTGCACGCCCACCGCGGCGGACTTCGAAAAAGGCGAGGTTTCCCTGCCCGAGGAGAAACCACCGGTCCCGGGCAAAGCCTGATTCCGGAGCCCGGCTCCCTGATTCTTCCGGCCGCCGCGGCGTCAGTCGCGGCGGCCTTGTTGCCTCCGCTCCGGGCCCTGTTCCATGATGCCGCGCCCATCGATTCCCTGACATGAATGCCGGATCTCCAGTCGTTCGTTGGTCCATCGCCGCCTTCGTTTCAGGGGGCCTGTGCGGTGCCCTGGCCGTTTGGGGCTTTCTTCAACGGGACTTGGATTCCGGCGATGCGTCACCCGGTCCTGACCTCGCAGTCCACGGCCGTGGTGCGCTGCCGCAGGGCAGGGGAGCATCCCGCGGCTTTGCTCCATCCGGGGACGCCGCCGGCGATTTGCGGCGGGTCCAGCGGATTCTCGATCCGGCAAATCGTGCCCAGGCCTTCCGCAGCCTCATGGATGCGATGTCTCCGGCCGAACTCGCGCAGCTCATGAAGGCGCTGAATCGATACGGAATCGATCAGGAGCAAGAGGACGAGGCCGGCGGTGCGACGGCTCTTGCCGCCTCACGCCAGATGGCCATCGAGCACGCGGCGATGTCCGATCCCGCGGCGGTGCTCGGCGCCCTTTCCGCTTCCGGAGCTGGCGGCGATGGTGATTTCTATCAGAACGTGCTGCGGCTTTGGGCGGCCCGCGATCCGATGGCGGCCCGCGCGTTTTTCGAAGGCAGCACACTGAAGGATCCCAACGCGGACGTGAAATCGATCGCCGGAGCCTTGGTTCGCGAAATGGTGAAGACCGATCCCGAAGGCACCATGCAGTGGCTCCGAGGCCTCAAGGCCGGGTTCACGGAAGACGTCGCTCGCGATGCCCTTCAGACCCTCTCGCACTACGACGGCGTTCTCGCCGGCAAGCTTCTCTCCCGTCACGGTGATTTGAAAAACGCGCCGGAATTCGTCGCCGCGATGACGGCAGGTTGGGCCCGGACCGAGCCGGACAAGGCCTTTGCATGGGCCCGCGACCTGCCCGCCCATCTCGCTCCGGAGGGCCTCAAAACCTCCGCCGCCATCTGGGCGGGAAAGGATTTCCCCGCCGCCCTGGCGGCCGTCGGTGCGCTCCAGGGCGAGGCGCGTGCCGCCGCCTTGAGCGGCATCGCGAAATCCGCCGCCGCAAGCCATCGCGAGGCTCTGCTGCCGATGGTCGAGTCGTTGCCGGATTCCCCGTCGCGGGCTTCGGCGGTGGGATCGCTGGTGAATGCCTGGGTGGACGAATCCCCGGAAAAGGCCAGCGCCTGGCTTTCCCGCCAACCCGAGGGCCCCTCACGCGACGAGGGCGCGATCGTGCTGGCGATCAAGACATTCGAAGCGGATCCCTCGTCCGCACTCGATTGGGCCTCCGCCATCCAGGGCGGGGACTCGCGCCGCAAGGGCGTGGACGGATTGGTCGACGCATGGCTCCGCAAGGATCCGAAGGCGGCTAGGCAGTGGGTGGCCACATCGCCACGACTCTCGGAGGGGGAACGCGCCCGCCTGATCGAGAAAACCGGCCGCTGAGCCGGCCTGTCCGTGCAATTTCGGCCCGTGAAAATACACCACGCCATGCAATGTCCGGATTGCACCCTGCCCGGCATTCACCCCAGACTCCCGCCACACGAACACCCATCCCACACACGCCATGGCACTCCAAATCAAACCCAAGTCCGAATGCGCCTTCGATCAGATCTCCCTCGGTGAGGTCATGCTCCGCCTCGATCCCGGTGAAGGCCGGATCCGCACCGCACGCCAGTTCAACGTCTGGGAAGGTGGCGGCGAATACAACACGTCGCGCGGCCTCCGCAAATGCTTCGGCTACAAGACCGCCGTGGTCACCGCCTTCGTGGACAACGAAGTGGGCCACCTCGTCGAGGACTTCATCATGCAGGGCGGCGTGGCCACCGACTTCATCCAGTGGCGCGAGGACGACGGCATCGGCCGTTCCGTTAGAAACGGTCTCAACTTCACCGAACGCGGCTTCGGCATCCGCGGCGCGGTGGGCAATCCGGACCGGGGCAACACCGCCGCCTCCCAGCTCAAGCCGGGCGACATCGATTGGGACCACATCTTCGGCAAGCTCGGCGTGCGCTGGTTCCACACCGGTGGCATCTTCGCCGCTCTATCAGAAACCACCGCCGCGCTCACTGTCGAGGCTGTGAAGGCCGCGAACAAATACGGCACCATCGTTTCCTACGACCTCAACTACCGCCCCTCCCTCTGGAAAACCATCGGCGGCCTCGCCAAGGCCCAGGAGGTGAACCGCGAGATCGCGAAATACGTCGATGTGATGATCGGCAACGAAGAGGACTTCACCGCCTCCCTCGGCTTCGAAGTCGAAGGCGTGGACCACAACATCTCGTCCATCGAGCTCGATGCCTTCAAGGCGATGATCGAGACCGCCGTGAAGGCCTTCCCGAACTTCAAGGTCGCCGCCACCACGCTGCGCGCCGTCATTTCCGCCACCGTCAACGACTGGTCCGCCATCCTCTGGCACGACGGCCAGTTCCACGAGTCCCGCAAATACCCCGGCCTTGAGATCCTCGACCGCGTCGGCGGCGGCGATTCCTTCGCCTCCGGCCTCCAGTTCGGCTTCCTCGAATTCAATGACGCCCAGAAAGCCGTCGAATACGGCGCGGCTCACGGAGCCCTCGCCTCGACCACCCCGGGCGATACCTCGATGGCCACCCGCAAGGAGGTCGAAAAGCAAATCTCCGGCGGCGGCGCCCGCGTGGTGAGATAAGTCAGGCTCCGCCCGGCAAACGGGCCCATCCGGATTGCAAACCGGCGCCAGCGGAAAGTTGGCGCTGGTTTTTTACGGGGGGGGCGTTTGATTGGCATGGAGACCGATGAATCTGCCTGCCCTGCCACCTCCGCCAGCGGACTACGCCGCGCGGGTTCCGTTTGTCCCGGAAGCTGGCGATCTGGTCCATGTGGGGCCGGATCACCTGCTGCGCGAGGCGTTTCTAACCGCACCCGCGGCGGCCGCATGGATCGCGATGAGGGACAACGCGGCGGCTGAGGGCATCCCGCTCATCCTCGTTTCCGCCTTCCGCAGTGTCTTAAGGCAGGCGGAGATTCTAACAGGAAAGCTGGCCAAGGGCATGTCGCTGGAGCAGGCGCTGGAATACTCGGCCTATCCGGGATTCAGCGAGCACCACTCGGGCGAGGCCGTCGACATCGGCACCGAGGGCTGTCCGCATCTGGAGGAGGAGTTCGAGCACAGCCCCGCCTTTGCTTGGCTGCTTGAGAACGCGGAACGATTCGGCTTCTCGATGAGCTACCCGCGCGGCCATGCCTCGGGCATCGCTTACGAGCCCTGGCATTGGAGGTTCAGCGCGTCCCGCCGGCCATCGGCATAGGCGCCGAAGACGCGTTGGATCTCGTCGCGCACGCGGCGGAAGACCGCCATCTGCTCTTCCTCGGTGCCGGTCGCATGCGCCGGATCGTCGAAGGGCCAGTGGTGGCGGTTCATCTGCCCGGGAAACACCGGGCAGGCCTGATCGGCGTTCCCGCAGACGGTGATCACGGTTTCGACCTCGTCGGAGAGAAACTCGTCAAGGTGCTTCGAGTGGTGGCCGGAGATGTCGATGCCGATCTCCGCCATCGCGCGGATGCCCAGCGGATGGACGTATCCGGCGGGTTTCGAGCCCGCGCTTTCAACGCGGAATCCGTCGCCAAGCGCCTTGCGCAGGATGCCTTCGGCAAGGTGGGAGCGGCAGCTGTTGCCGGTGCAGAGAATGAGGATGCAGGGTGGTTTCATGATGGGATGGAATGCGTGAAGGATGGCCGCCGGTGGTCAGGCCGGATCGGGGTGGAAACAACGGCGCTTCAGCCAGAACGAGACGTGGACCAACCCGATCAGCGCGGGCACCTCGATCAAGGGGCCGACGACGGCCGCGAAGGCGACTCCGGATTCCAATCCGAAGACGGCGATGGCCACGGCGATGGCGAGTTCGAAATTGTTGCCTGCCGAGGTGAAGGCGATCGAAGCGGTGCGTGGATAATCGGACCCGAGTTTCGCCGCCATCAGGAAGCTGACGAGGAACATCACGGCGAAATAGATCACCAGCGGGATGGCGATGCGGAACACGTCCATCGGCAGCCGGACGATGGCATCGCCCTTGTAGGTGAACATGACTACGATGGTGAACAGGAGCGCGATGAGTGTGAGCGGCGAAATTTTCGGGATGAAGGTGGATTCATACCATTCCTCGCCCTTCAGTTTCACCAGCAGGATGCGGCTCAGCAGGCCCATGGCGAAGGGGATGCCCAGATAAACCAGCACGCTGTGGAAGATCTCGCCCATCGTCACCGGCACGATCACGCCCTTGAGTCCCACGTAGGGCGGCAGTACCGTGATGAAGAACCAGGCGTAGGCGCTGTAAAAAAGGATCTGCGCGATGCTGTTGAGCGCCACCAGGCCGGCCGCATACTCGCCGCTGCCCTTCGCCAGTTGGTTCCACACCAGGACCATCGCGATGCAGCGCGCCAGCCCCACAAGGATGAGTCCCACCATGTAGTCCGGTTGATCGCGCAGGAACACGACAGCAAGCCCCCACATCAGCACCGGGCCGATGATCCAGTTTTGAAACAGCGAAAGCCCGAGAATCCGGGTGTTTGAGAAGACCTTCGGCATCTCCGCATAGCGCACCTTGGCCAGCGGCGGATACATCATCACGATCAGTCCGATGGCCAGCGGAAGGTTGGTGGTGCCCACCGTCATCGGCGCGAAGAACGCCGCGGGATCGGTGATCACCAGATTTCCCAAAAGGACTCCGATGCCCATGGCGGCGAAGATCCAGACCGTCAGATAACGGTCGATGAAGGACATGTGTTTGGAGACGGCTTCGGACATGATCTTGGATGGGATGGGTCAGCAACCGCCCGGACCGCAGCACGGGTTCTTTCCGGAAAGCGAGGGCAGCCGCAGGTCCGGCATCTGCAGGCCGCAAAGTTCCGGGGCCAGGCATTCGGTGTGTTTGTGGGCCAGGGTGAGGATCACCGCATCGTCCGTCAGTTCGTGGCCCACGATGGTGTATTGGGAGATCACGCGGTCTTCATACTCGATCTCCACCGGCACGGACCCGTCCGGCAGGATCGAGGATCCCTTTTCCAGAATGCCCGCCATCTTGCGGGTCTCGATCCGGTGATCGTAGTCCTGTCCCACCCACACCTGGAGCTGGCAGGTGGTTTTCTCCCTCAGGGTGCCACCGCAATCGAGGAAGGTTTTGTCCACGCGGCCGACCTCGGTGATGTGGAAGGATACGGGCACGGCCGAGCCGTCCGGCAGGCGCAGGCGGAAGTGAAGGTCCGCATGTGCGGCGAGCAGGGATTTCAGTTCGGAGAGTGTCATGGTTTTTTGGAAACAGGGGTTTTTCTGGCCTTGCCGAGCTTCACCGGGCCCGGGCAGCAACTGGTTTCCCGGCGCGCCAACCTCGCCTCGGCCTTTTCGGCGTCCGCTGCGAACTCCAAGGCGTCCGGAAACTGGCGGAGCAGGTTCTTCAAGAGGGACAGCTTGCCGCGATCGATCCGGAAGTAGGTCCACTTGCCGCAGGTCTCGCTTTCCAGCAGCCCGGCCTTGCGGATGATCTGGACGTGGCTGGACACCGAGGACTGTGGCATGCCAAGCACGTCCGCCAACTCGCAGACGCAAAGCGCGCGGTCCATCACCAGTCGCACGATCCGCAGGCGCGTGGCGTCGGCCAGGCAGCGGAAGAATTCAACGGCGTTCGTCGTCACGAAAAAAGTCGTAACGAGAAAGTTCGTTGTGTCCAGACCGAAATTCGGGGTTCGGTCTCCCTTTGCGAGGTTTTTCGGCGGGCGAAACCGCTGCAATTCCCGCTTTGCCAAAGCGGCGAAAGGCGCTAGGGTCCGCCCCCTTTCCCATGACCACGGCCGACCAGTTCCAGCAGCATGTCCTCCCCACCTACGGGCGTTTTCCGTTCGTGCCGGTCCGCGGCGAGGGGGTGCGCCTGTGGGATGATGCAGGGAAAAGCCATATCGATTTCTGCTCAGGCATCGCCGTTTGTTCCCTGGGACACTGCCACCCGCGGCTGGTCGAGGCGATCCGCGAGCAAGCGGGGCGGCTGATGCATGTTTCGAATCTCTATCAGATTCCGCAGCAGGCGGAGCTGGCGGAGGAGATCAACACGCAGCACGTGAAACTGCCGGGCAAGGTGTTCTTTTCCAACTCCGGCGCGGAGGCCAACGACGGCCTCATCAAATCGGCGCGTCGTTTCGGTCACAAGCGGCCCCAGGCGGATGGCACGCCGCGCTGCGAGGTGATCACGTTCCAGATGTCCTTCCACGGACGCACGCTCGGCGCGATGTCCGCCACGGGCCAGGCGAAGATCCAGGAGGGCTTCGATCCGCTTCTGCCGGGCTTCCGTTATCTGCCCTTCAACGACGTCGCCGCGCTTCAGGCGGGCATTCGTCCGGAGACCGCCGCCATTCTCCTGGAACCGATCCAGGGTGAGGGCGGCGTGAATCCGGCGACTCCCGAGTTTCTCCGGGCGGTGGCGGCCCTTTGCAAGAAACATGATCTGCTCCTGTTCTTCGACGAGGTGCAGGCAGGATTCGGCCGCTGCGGTGACTCGATGGCCTGGCGCATGATCGCGCCGGAGATCGAGCCGGACGGCATCTCGTGGGCCAAGGGCATGGGCGGCGGCGTGCCGATCGGTGCGTTCTGGCTGAGCGACCGCGGCATGGATGAGAATGGCACGGCGCTCTCCTCGCTGATGGGGCCCGGCTCGCATGGTTCCACCTACGGCGGCAATCCGCTGGTATGCGCCGCCTCGCTGGCCGTCTTGCGCGAGATCCGTGAAAAGGACCTCGGAGCCCACGCGATCCTGATGGAGGCCCGCATCCGCGAAACCATCCGTTCGTGGCAGTTTCCCGTCGTCACCGAAGTCCGCGGCAGCGGCCTGCTGCTCGGCGTGGGGCTCGATCCCGCGCGGATCCCGACTCCGGAAGGGAAGACCGCGGCCTTGGTCGTGGTGAACCGGCTCATGGAACGCGGGCTGCTCGTCCCGCCGGCCGGGCCGAACACCTTCCGCCTGCTCCCCCCGCTCAACGTGACCGAGGCGGAGATCGACGAAGCGCTTGAAATCGTGCGCGCCGTCCTTGCCGAATTCTAACCGACCCTTTCGCATGCAACACCTCCTCTCCATCGAAGAACTCAGCGCCGCGGACATCACCGCGCTGCTGGACAGCGCGGCCCTGCTCAAGGCGGAGCGCGGCGGGCATGCGGCGCAGCCGCTTGCCGGCCAGACCTGGGCCTTGATCTTCACCAAGTCCTCCACCCGCACCCGCGTCTCCTTCGAGGTCGGCATCCGCGAGTTGGGAGGGTTTCCGATGTTTCTCTCCAAAAACGACATCCAGCTCGGCCGCGGCGAACCGATCAAGGATACGGCCCGCGTTCTCGGACGCATGGTGCACGGGGCGATCATCCGCACCTTCGCCCAGCAGGATGTGGCGGACTTTGCGGGCTATTCCGGGATTCCGACGATCAATGCGCTGACCGACGACGAGCATCCCTGCCAGATTCTGGCGGACCTGCTCACGGTGCGTGAAAAACTCGGTGGCTGGGAGGGGAAGAAGATCGCGTTTGTCGGCGATGGATTCTCCAACATGACGCGGTCTTGGATGTGGGCCGCCAAGCGCCTGGGCTTCGAGCTTGCGATCGCCTCGCCGCCCGCGTGCCAGCCGCCTGCCGATTTCCTAACCACGCTGGATGCGCCGAATGTGTCCGTGACCGCGGATCCGCGAGTGGCGGTGGATGGCGCGCATGTGATCAACACCGATGTCTGGCTCTCGATGGGCCAGGAGGACCAGAAGGACAAGGAACTGGAGTTTGCCGGATTCGAAGTGAATGCCGGCCTGCTTTCCAGTGCCGCTCCCGGCCACATCGTGCTCCACTGCCTGCCCGCCTACCGCGGCAAGGAGATCAGCGAGGAGATTCTCGAGCTCCATGCCGACACGATTTTCCAGGAAGCCGAGAATCGGCTGCATGCTCAGAAGGCCGTGCTGGTGGCGCTGGCCCGCTGAGCATTGAGGACCCGGAGGTCCTGAAAACAATCGTCATTGTGGTTCTTCAGGAGCGGTGCTTTATTGAAGGTGCCATGAAAACGATTGTTGTCGCAGTGGACTTTTCAAACGCGACACCCGGCGTCCTCAGGATGGCCGGCGGCCTCGCCAAGGCGTTTGGCGCGGGCCTGCGTTTGTTTCACGTCGTCGAGCCGGAGCCGAGCTACACCGCCTACGGATTCACTCCCGACGAGTTTCCCGCCCTTCACGCCTATCAGGAGGAGGTCAAGCGACGGGCCGCGGAGAAACTCCGCGAGGCGCTTGGCAACGTGGATCCGGCGCTGACGGATGCGACCACGCACATCGCCGAGGGCAGCCCGCTGTATTGCATTCTGGACTACGTGAAGGAATGTGGTGCGGACATGGTGGTGCTCGGTTCCCACGGCCACGGTGTGATCGCCTCGCTTTTGTTAGGCAGCGTGGCGGAGGGCATGGTGCGCAAGGCGACGGTGCCCACCCTCATCGTGCCCGCCTAGACGGAGAGTTCCACCTCAGGGCTCGGGAAGATCGACGCTGAGGCGGATCGGCTGGCGGCCCTTCACCTCGCCACGCACGGTGGTGGTGGCGCGGCCTGCCAGCGTGAGCCGGTATTCGACCGGGCCGTCGTCCACGTCCTCGATCACGCAGGGCGTGACCTTGCCGGTCTCGCGATCGCCGATCCAGACGCTGGCTCCGGGAGGGTTGCTGGTGATGGAAACCTGGGTTCCCGGGCGGGTCCATGCGAACTTCGGAAGCGGGATCGGCTCGGTGCCCTTGAACTGGATCTCAAAGGGCGGGGAGGTCCGGTGGCCGTAGCGGGAAAGCACCACCTTGCGGAAGCCCGCCTCGATGCCGGGGATCTGGTTGCCCTTGCGGGGGATCTCGCGGCCGTCCACGGAGACCACGGCGTCCGGCGGCCAGTCGTCCGGCAGGGTGAGCACGCAGGCTCCGGCCTTGAGCTCGCGGAGCTTTTCGGTGGCAGTCTTGCGGCTTTCCGCCGGGAGATTCGCATCCTTGATGATGGCCTCATACATTACGATGGCTCCCTCCACATCGGAGAGCGCCATCATCTTGGCTTGTTCCAGAGCCATGGAGGCGGAGGTTTCCTGCTTCTTGCGGATCAGCTCGCGCTTGGTGGTAAGGCGGTCCATTGCGGCCTTGCTCCGCGGGTCCTGGGGTCTCAGGGCGATCGCCTTGTTGATGAGCTCCTCGGCTTCCGCATCGCGGTTTTCGGCAACGAGTTTGTCGGCATTCTCCAACCATGCGCCGACCTGCTGGATGCTTTCGGTTTCCGCCTTTTGCACGCCGAGTCGGTTGACGATGACAAAGGCGGCGATGGCGACCATCAGGCCGATGGCGCACCAGAGGATCCATCCGGAGCTCTGGGAGGGCGGCGGGTGCCTGTAGATCGAAGGATCTGCGGGCGGACGTGGAATCCGGGTCTTGGGTGCGGGTGGCCTGTGCATGGGTTGCTGGAGTTTTGCGACCTCCTAAGGAGATCGGCCCCGCGTTTCAAGGATGGAAATCGGGTCTGCCTGCAATCCCCCGAGTGGAGGTGGCTCAGCGCCGGTCCATGGCCGCTCCGAGGTGGTAGCTGGTGTGGGGAGGTTTGTTGTAGGAAACGTTCTGCCAGGCGATGGAGAGACGGTATTGGGGGTCGTGCATCAGCGTGACAAGCCGGTGCTCCGAGGGGATGGTGGTGGTGTGCAGGCGCATCGATTTCCCATCCGGAGCGGGCACGAGGACCTCCTCCCGCCAATCGCCTAACAGATCGGCGCAGAGATTCGGCCGCATGCCCGCATGGCGGTTCCATCCGGCGCGGAAGGCGGGGGGATCCGCGGCGAAGATCTTGCGTTCCTTTCCGGCTTCGTAGTCCCACTTGAAGACGGAGAAGCCGCCGTAGATCTCGCGCAGCAGGTCGCCGTCCCACCAGACGACCCAATCCGCGATGTGGGGTGCGGGGCCGATGGTTTTGCCGCGGATGTCGCGCAGAGGGCCTTTGTCCGACCAGACCTCGGCCCCGCGGTGGCGGGGATCGATGTCCGCGGTAACGCCGGCGCTGATGTCCACGCCGGGGCTGTGGGACCAGAGGAGCTTGCCGGTGCGCGAGTCGTGAAGACCGGCCCCGGGGGTGGCGAACTCGACCGTGTCCTCTTCGTTTTCCGTGGTGAGGAAGGTTTCGAGGCCTGGGCGGTCCGGGTCGAAGTCGCTGACGTGGATGGCGTCTCCATGGCGGCGGCCTGTGGAGTAGAGGCCCTTGCCGTTGTCGTCGACGGTCATGGCCTGATAGAGGATTTCGTCCCTTCCGTCCTCATCGACGTCGGCGACGGTGAGCGCGTGGCCGCCCATGCCGGAGAAGGGCGAGGCATTCTTGAAGGGAGGGTGGCTGATGCCGGAGTCGAAGACCCAGCGGGAGGAGAGCTCGCCGTTGATCCAGTCCCAGGCGGCGAGCACGGTGCGGCCGTAAACGCCGCGGCACATGACGAGGCTGGGATGCCTGCCGTCGAGGTAGGCGACGCAGGCGAGGAAGCGGTCGCAGCGGTTGCCGTAGTTGTCAGTGCCACCGTTGCCGCCGATGCCGCCCCATCCGTCGATGGGATCGCGTCCGGGGATGTAGTCCACGGTTTTGAGGGCGGCCCCGGTTTTGCCATCGAAGACGGTGAGGAACTCGGGCCCGGAGAGGATGCGGCCGAAGCGCTGGGTGTCGCTCTCCTTGTTGCGCCAGTCCTTGGTGGCGTCTCCAAGGATCTTGCCGGTCCCGTCCTTGGTGCCGTCGGCCGTTTTGCAGGCGATCTCGGCCTTTCCGTCGCCGTCGAGATCGTAGGCGATGAACTGCGTGTAGTGCTCGCCTTCGCGGATGTTGATGCCGAGGTCGATGCGCCAGAGGTGGGTGCCGTCGAGCTTGTAGGCATCGAGCACGGGTGTGCCGGTGATGCCGGTGAACGAGTTGTCACGGCCTTTGCAGACCTGGTGAAGGATGATCTCGTACTGTCCGTCTCCGTCGAGGTCGGCTGCGGAGGCGTCGCCCGGGCGGTATCCTTCGATGGTCCGGATCGGAAACTCGAGGTAGTTCTGCGAAAGCGGGCGTGTGATGGCGCAGGGAGGACCTTCCTTGCCATCGAGGACGGGCCGCACGAAGTATTCCGCGCCGCCGGAGCGGTCGATGAGATTGGTGGCGTTGGCGAGCGGGCTTTCGGTCACGCGTTCGGTGCGGTTTTCCGACTTCCGGTAAACATGGAACGCCGTCCCCGAGGGATCGGTGGCGAGCAGCCGCCAGCTGATGAACACCGAACCGTCGTCCTGTTTCACCGCAACAAGCCCGCGGTCGAGGGTTTCCAGTTTCCGCTGGGCGGAGGCGGGAAGCATGGCGAGCAGAAACAGCGCGCAGAGGAGGGCTTGGCGGGGTGGGCGCATGATCGGTTTGCCAAGTTAAACCCGGATCCGGCGTTTGCGGCTCTCACCCGTTCGGAGGATGGGGCCGGGCTGGAAAAAAGAAACCACCACCCGCTCGGGGCGGGGAACTGGTCTGGAACCGCGCGGAGCGGTCATTAGAAATGGATCGCGTCGCCTTCCGCAGCGATGAGTTCGGTGGCATCCCATCGTATTCCTTGCCTCGGATTACCGCATGAAGTGCCTCGTTTCTGCGGCCGGCGCTGGATCCTCGGCGGGGTGCCATTGCAGCTTTCCGGCTTGCAGCCTTCAGGGTTCCCGCTCGAATGTGCCACTGGTTTCGTTGACATTCATGTCCCAGCTCCCAAAATCCAAGTCCGGCCAGCTCGCTGATCTCTTGCGGGAGCGCCTCGCTTCTGGCGTGTGGGGCGGTAAACTGCCGTCCGAGCGGCTGCTTGCAGGCGAGTTTCTCGTCAGTCGAACGACTTTGAGACAGGCCTTGGTCACATTGACAAAGGAAAAGAGGATCGAGGCCGCCACCACGACACGCGGAGCGCGACGGATCAAAACCAAGGCGACCGAACCCACTCAGGTGAGGTGTGGGCAAGTTTGTCTTCTGACGCCTACCCTGCAAGGCTCGCCTTTGCTCATCGAACAACTTGGATTCATGCGCGAAATGCTCGGCCGGGCGGATCTGGCTGTGAATGTTGAAGAGGGTGCGGCGTTGAGTGAACGGCAGGATCCATCATCCATCCTGCGGCGGATTACCGCCCGGCATCCAAAGTCCGTTTGGGTGCTTCACAAGATGCCCTTGTCCGTGCAGCGATGGTTCGAGGCAAGCGGGCTTCCATCCGTGGTGTTTGGTTCTGTTTTTCCGGGGGTTTCGCTTCCCGGGGTGGATGTTGACTTCCGCGCCGCCGCGCATCACGCCGCAGGCATCTGTCTCGCCCGGGGCTGCAAGAAGATCACCCTCCTGGTCCATCGGACGGCACTTGCGGGAGACACCCGCACGGTGGATGCCATCACGGAGGAGTTGGCCCGCAGAGGCGCTCCGCCACCCAGGATCATGCGCTACGACTTCAACCGCATGCGCTTGATCGACGGACTCGACCGGGAAATTGCCGCGAAACCGAATGCTTGTGACGCTCTGATCATCGCCAGTCATCATCATCTGCTGACAGCCTTGTCGCATCTGCTGAGGCGCGGGGTTCGGATTCCCGAGGATTTGTCCCTGGTCTATCTCAGCAACGATCCGTCGGTCGAGCGGCTGAGTCCGCTGCCATTCCGTTATGATCCGGGACCGGGATTGATCCGCCGCTTGGTGCTTGCGATCAAATCCTTGGCCGAAGGAGGGACGCCGAAGTCCTGCCTGCTGATACCTAGGCACCTGGAAGGGGAGTCTTTGAAGCCTCCGGGTCCTGCTGGTTTGAAAAAGAACCAAAAGGCTTGAGCTTCCGAAGCCCGTCCCGCGAGGTAGTGTCCCCGCCATGTGCATGCCGCCTTTCCGTTTCATTCTTGCCTCCGTGCTCGCCGCATGGTCCCTCCTTGCCGCCAAGGCTGAGCCGTCTCTAACGGAAACAACGATTTTCACCAATGGTGCGGATGGCTACCCGGTATACCGGATTCCGGCGGTCGTGAGGGCCAATGACGGCACCTTGCTGGCTTTTTGCGAAGGCCGCGCGAGCAGTTCGGACGGTGGAAACATTGATCTGGTTCTCAAGCGCTCCAGCGATCATGGCCTGACATGGGGGCGATTGATTCTGGTCCATGAAGAGGGAGGCACGGCTGGAATCACGATCGGCAATCCGGCTCCGGTGGTGGACCAAAGCACGGGTCACATCCACCTGTTGTTCTGCCGCGAGAACGATACGGTTTTTCACACCGTCTCCACCGACAATGGCCTGACCTGGGCACCCAGGGAGGAAATCACATCCGCGGTGAAGCTTGCTGGCTGGGGCTGGTATGCCACAGGGCCGGTGCATGGCATCCAACTCACCCGCGGCAGCCAGTCCGGGCGTCTGGTGGTTCCCGCGAATCACCGGATCGGCCCCGCTGGTTCCGATTCAGGTGCTTTCGGCGCACAAGTGCTTTATTCGGACGACCATGGAGCGACCTGGCACATGGACGCCGTGTTTGAGGCCGCCAACGGAGCCGCGCCCAATGAAACCACGCTGGTGGAACTGACTCCCGCCGCTGCGGGCGGGTCCCGGGTTTATATTAACTCGCGCGACTATGGCTCGGATGCGGGAAATCGCTCTCAGGCGTGGTCTGATGATGGTGGCACAAGTTATTCGGTTCCTTACGATGGCAATCCTTTTTTCGTCACCCCGGTCTGTCAGGGATCATTGCTGCGCTACAGTTCGATCGAGCAGGGTGACTCCAAGAACCGGATTCTTTTTTCCAGTCCCAACGGCAGCAGCCGCACCAACGGCGCGATTTGGATTTCCTCTGATGAAGCGGCGACCTGGAGCCAGCCGAAACCGCTCGGCACTGGCAACTATGCCTATTCCGATATGGTACGCACCGGCGACGGCCATCTCGGTGTGATGTACGAGACCGGCGCGACGGTATCCAGCAGCACGATCAACTTCATCCGCGTCAACGAAGCATGGCTCGACGCGCCGCCGCCGCCTGCGGAAAATCCAGGTGCCGCTCTCTGGAACCTAGAGGAAACCGAGCCGGGTTCTTCATGTTCCACGGCTCCAAAGGCCATCCTTGATCTTCATCCCTCGGGAAACCAACTCCATATGACGGCTCAATCCGGATTTTCCGCCGTCGTTGGCGCGCCTTCCTTCGGCAACGGCCGTGCCTTGGCGCTCACTAACAGCAACGGCCTGCAGATTTCCGATGCCGACAGCGGCAACCGTTTCGACTTCGGCCCCAACGATTCCTTCACCGTGGAAATCGTTTGTCGCGTGCCTGCGGGATCCACCGCAACTGATGGCCTTGTTGCCAAGGATCTCGCCGCAACCTCACCTTCATGGTGGCTGCGCATGGAAAGCGGCAAGGCCCGCTTCCTGATCAGCGACACTGCGAAGGAATGTTTCCTCTCATCCACCGCCACCATCAACGACGGGCAGTGGCATCATATCGCTGCGGTCAGGGATGTGGCCAATCCGGCCGCGAGGAAACTCCGGTTGTATATTGACGGCACCCTGTCCGGAGAAATCTCCGATACCACCACAGGCAGCCTGGCCAACTCGCAGGCGCTTTGCATCGGCCGCTTCAATGCCGCCGGCCGGGACCTCACCGGAGCCATTGACCTTGTCCGCATCACTCCGGGCGCCCTTGCTCCTGCGGATTTCTGTGGAAAGAAGACGCAGTTCGACGCGGATGACGACCGGATTCCTGATCGTTTCGAGCGCGAAAAAAGCGGATCGCTCTCACCGTTCGGCCCCGGTGATTTCGATCAGGACTCTCAGGAAGATCTGCTGGAATTTGCCACGGGCGCGAATCCGCAGATTCCCGATGCCAGCACTCAAGGCATCCACTGGGGAACAACGTTTGTGGAAATCAGTACCCGCCAGCGCCAGTTGCCGGCTTGGTTGAATCTGAAACTGTTGGTTTCGCAGGATCTCAAATCATGGGACGATTGCGCTTCCGTCATCACGCTCGCAGCGATGGGAGATGATCTCTGGCAGCGGACGGATCGCATTGATCTGCCCCTTGGTCTCCCGGAGGGGAACTTCTTCCGTTATGAACTCCGCGATGTGCCGTGAGGGGTCCGGCATGGCTGCCGCAGCTTGGCGCGGGAAATCAGTGGATTAGAGCCGCTTCCGCCGGTGATTCAATCCAGCTGAAAAAGCCGAGTGTTTCGAGTTCCGCGCGAAGTTTGCGGATTTCGTCGGGGCTGGGATTGCCATTCGGTTGGCGTGCGGGCCCCACCGGCACCCCGAGCATGCCCATCACGGCCTTGGCCGCACCCATGTAACCATAGCGTCCCAAAGTCCGGATCAACTGGACCGAGCGGAACTGCTCCTCCCGCGCACTCTCCATGTCACCGCTCTCAAACGCGGAGATCAGACGCTGATAGATCCTTGCGCCGAAGTTGAAACTGCTGCCGACCGCGCCCTTTGCGCCTAGTGCGAGTGCCGCCAGAAGCCATTCGTCCGTGCCGTAGGGAATATCGAATTTCCCGCCCACCGCGCGCTGGCACAGTTGATAGGACATCAGGTCGGAATTGGTGAACTTGATGCCGGCCAGGGTGGGAATCCGCCCGTCAGCCTGCTCCAGAAAATCCACCATTGGAAGGTGCACGCCAGTCATACCAGGAATGTCATAGAAGTAAAACGGGGTGTCCGGGGCGGCCGCGCCGATCGAGGCGCACCAATCGACTAACTCGGTTACCGAGCGGGGCTTGAAATAGGAAGGTGCCAGTGCAGAAATCGCCGATGCTCCCAGTTTCTCCGCCTGGGCTGCCAGCGTCCTCGCATCTTCGAGACTGTTCGAGCCCACATGAATGATGACCCGCAGCGGAGTGCCCGCAGCGACCTCCATCCACTGTTTGGCAAGCAGCATCCGCTCCGCGAGTGACAGCGAGTGGCATTCTCCGGTGCTGCCGCCCACGAATGTCAGGCGAATTCCGGTAGCCAGATAGTGGGCGGCTTGGCTCTCGATCATGCCAGGGTTGAACCCGCCGTCCGCATGAAATGGAGTGTGCGCGGCGGCGGTCAGTTCATGGATGGAGAATGGCTTCATGGTAGGTGGTCGGCTGTGAAAGGGAATCTCTGCCGCTTTGGATTCGATGTGCAATGAAGGATGGCGCTTGCCCTCCGGCTCGGCCAGTCATCGGAATTGGTCTTTTTTAAACCAAGTTCAACCGCTTGCCCGCGGCGGATTGCGGTGTGATTTCTCAGACGCAAGGCTGTTTGCAGGTTGCTGCGGCTTTGGCAACCTGTGGCAGTGTTTGAAATCCTTCGCGATTCGGCAGCACGTACCTCCAGATCATCATGAAAACAAGATTCAAGCTCCTGTTTGCGGCCCTTGGAACCATTTCGTTTTTCCCGTCCGCCATGGCCGCCACCTGGACGGGAGCCTCCAGTGGTTCCTGGGCGACCTCCGGCAACTGGACCGGCACCGCTCCCGACAACATCACACCTCAGTCCATTGTCTTCGATGCGACCTCGACTGCGAATCTGACCCAGACGCTCAATGCGTCCTACACCGTCACCGGCATCACTGTTGGCTCACCGACCGGCGCGGTGACGGTGAACAACGGCACGGGCACCAACGCGCTCACCATCGGGGCTTCCGGCATCGATTTGTCCGCCGCCACCCAGAACCTGACCGTCTCCGGTTCCAATGTCACGATTGGTGCCGAGCAGAATTGGAACGTGCAAACCGGTCGCACTTTGAACGTCGGGTCTTCCGGCGGCACCATCACGCTCAGCAACAAGTTGACGAAAACCGGAACCGGTACGTTTACCCTGGGGGGAGCCGGCGCTACCACCTTGACCGGCGCGGGTGTGTTGGAAATCAACGGAGGAACCTTCACCAACAACATGCAAGCTGGCAGCGGTTCCACCGGACGCAGCGGTGCAACCACGCTCACCTCC
>JAIXOR010000040.1 GCA_027486655.1 Verrucomicrobiaceae bacterium
CAGCTTTCAACTTTCCCATCTCAGCTTTCAACTTTCCCATCTCAGCTTTCAACTTTCCCATCTCAGCTTTCAACTTTCCCATCTCAGCTTTCTCCTCTCAACTTTCACCTTTCAGCCTTCCTTCCCCATGCTCCGCGTCGCCATCCTGGCCGAATTCCCCCTCTCCGCCCTAACCGGAGGTGCTGTGGGACGTGGCGGTGGCCAGGGCTGCACCTGGCTGCCCCAGCTCGCTCTCGCCTTCGAACATCGCAAGGAACTGGAGGTCCACTGGGTCGTGCTCGATCGCACGATCCGCAAAACGATCGTCTTCCAGGCACACGGCCAATGGTTTCACCGGGTGCCTGCCGTGAAGTTCTCGATGGACCTCGCGCTGCATTGCCTGCCGGCACGCTTTGTCCTCGGCCGGGAAATCCGGCGCATCCAGCCGGATGTCGTCCATGCCTGGGGTGCGGAGTTGATCTATCCGGCCGCCCTCCGCGGCTTCAAGGGCCCCACCATCTTTTCCATGCAGGGCTCGCTCACCGAATACCAACGCATCGGCGGCCTGCCCGATGACTGGCGGTGGAGACGCATGGTCGCTTCGGAACCCGGCTACGTCGAGACCGCCACGGTCGTCACCGCGGAATCCAAATGGGCGTCCGAACGCGTTCGCGATCTCAAACCCACGGCCGATTGCCGCATCGTCGACTACGGCGTCCACCCCAGCTTTTACGAGGCCAAATGGAACCCCTCGCCGGATGCCCCGAGGGCCCTCTACGTCGGCGGCGGCGGATACCGCAAGGGCATCGACGTGCTCCTCGAAAGCCTCCGCCTCCTCCCGGACCGCCGCTGGAACATGTGCTTCGCAGGCGACGAGCAACTGGCCGCGGAAGTCGCAGCCGCCGGCCTGCCGAACGTCGAGTTCCTCGGCATGCTCAAGTGGGCGGATCTGCTTGAGGAAATGAAACGATCCTGGTGCCTCGTCATGCCCACCCGCTGCGACACCGGCCCCACCGTGGTCAAGGAAGCCCGGGTCGTGGGTCTGCCCGTCATCGGCACCCCCCACGGCGGACTGCGCGACTACATCCGTCACGGGCAGAGCGGCTGGATCGCCGATCCCCTCGACGCGGAACACCTCGCTGAGGGATTGCGCCATGTGATGGCATCCCACGAGACCGCCCTCGCCATGGGCCGCTCCCATCACCAGGAGGATCGTGACTACTTCAGCCCGGACCGCACCGCCGCAGGCTTCTCCGCGATCTATCAGGAGTTGAGGACGAGAATCCAAGTTCGTTGATTCCTAGGTCCATGATCAAAAGCATCCTCCTGCATCTCGTCCGCTTGATGGAGCGGCTGCTGGTCCATGCTCCGGCCATCGGATCATTCCGGCCGCTCAAGGGGCATTTCCGGGCGATCGATCTGCTGGAGAAAGGCGCGCTGCCCGGAGCGCTTCTGCTGAACCGGCAGGATCCCGGCCCCTGCCCTGCGGACTCGATCACCGAGAAGGCCGGCATGAATCAGAACGACCATCAGCCTTGGCCGGTGTTCTGGGTCAGGGCGGACGATGCCCGTCTGGTCGGCAAGTTGCTGGATTGGAGAAACCCGGAAGACAAGACATGCAGCGAGGGTGCCTTCCATCTTCACCAGCGGAGGAGGCTCGGCGAGGATTCCCTGTTGGCCCGCATCATCGTTCCGAAACCCCTCGAACTGCCGGGAGCATGGACCTCGATTGCCTCCAACTGGGGCGATGGCAGGAACTACTATCACTGGATGACGGACAATCTCACCCGGCTGATGGTTCGCGAACGCCTGCCGGAAAGCACCCGGATCCTGATCCCGGAGGGCCGCCATCGTTTCATCCGCGAGACCCTCGAAATGCTCGGACTCGCCGATCTCGCCGATACCCCGTCCTCTCCATGCCTCCGCCCCGAACGATTCTACTTCTGCTCGCCGGTCTCGATGACCGGAGTGTGGAACCCGGCCGGTTTCAACTGGCTGCGCGAACGGTTCGCCGCATTCCTCAAATCGACGCCCGAGGCCGCTCCGGTCTTCCTCACCCGCAGGGGCGGAACCCGCATCCCGCCGAACATTCAGGAAATCGAGTCCCTCTTCGAAAGCCACGGGTTTCAGATCATCGACTGCGGCAGCATCGGGGTGAAGGAGCAAATGGCCCTTGCCAGCGGCGCGCGGGCAATCGCAGGCCTTCACGGCGCGGCCATGACCAACCTGCTCTGGGCCCACCCGGGCATCCCCGTCCTCGAGTTGTTCCAATCCCAATACCTCAACGCCTGTTACGAACAGATCGCCTTCCAGGGCGGTCTCGTCTACAAGGGACTCAACTTGGACGACCCCTCATCGGCGGATCAGATCCGAAGATGGCTCCAATCCCTGCCCGACCCATGAGACCTTAGATTTCACCAGCCTCGATCATCCCACCCCTCCACCTCCTCCCCAAATGATTGAACATGCAACCCTCGGTTTCTACCGCTTCTGGCACGGCAGCCTTCGCCTGAAAGGTGCCGGAGCCCTCCTGACTCAAATCGCCTCTCATGCCAAAGGCCTCCAGCACCACTCACTGAAGCTCCCCGAGGGCCATCGGATCGATGTGGATTTCCGTGACGTCTCCGCCATGTATTGGCTGAACCACCTGCTTGGCGACCCCTTCGAAGAACGGGGCCTGCTCAAGGCCGCCGAACGATTTCTGGAAAAGGGCGACGTCGTCTGGGACATCGGCGCAAACTCGGGGCTGCTCGCCTATCAGATTGCCAAAGCCGGCACCGCCGGTGAGTTGCACTCGTTCGAGCCCAATCCGCTCATGAGCCGCCTCGCCTCGCAGGCAGTCTCCGGATTCAACCACGCAACCGTCCACCCCTATGGATTGAGCGACCGCGAAGCGGAGTTCACCCTCACGGTTCCATCCGGTCACACCACGATGGGCACGCTTGAACCCGATAGCACCCACCGGTCAGGCAACCTTTGCAAGGTCTCCTGCCGGAAAGGTGACGATCTGGTCTTCAAGGATGGCTTCAAGCCCCCGCGGATCATCAAGATCGATACCGAAGGCCATGAGCTCTCGGTCCTCAAAGGCCTCGAGCAGACCATTTTCACCTACCATCCCATCATCTTCTTCGAGCACATCAGTCTGGACGCCGGTTCCATCAAGGAACTGATCCCGGATGAATACAGCCAGCACATCGTGTGTGACTCGACCGGAGAACTCCACCCTGCGGACGCGGTCCACCTCGGACACAACTCCGTTCTCGTGCCAGCCAAGTAACGCAACGTGACACTCCTCACAGCCACCACCCTCGTCCACAAAAGCGCGATGCCGATCGGCATCCAGGCGGTCCGCAGTTTTGCCAGGCATTTCACCGGGCAGGCGAAGCTCCGCATCCATTCGGACGGCTCGCTGGACGAGGCGGACGAGCAGCGGCTCTTGCAGGAAGCCGGCGGGATGCCTGCCGAGATCGTGCGCCCCGCCGAGCGGGAGGCCCTGCTGGCGGAACGTCTTGAAGCCTATCCCCTCACCCGCGCTCTTCTGGAACGCGGAGCCTATTTCACCAAACTCCAACTCCCCGTCTGCGAAGGCCCGCCCTACTTCTACTTCGACTCGGACATCGTCTGGCTGAGCAGCGCCACGGGCCTGCGACCCGAACGTGGCGGAGACGCTTTTTCCACCGAATCGTGGTCGTGGTATTACGGAGTCGCCAACGAGGCGGAATGGGTCCGCCAGCGGATTCCACGCCGGGTGAACTCCGGCTTCTATCACCTGGAAACCCCCTTCCCCTTCGAGCGCATGGAAGACATGCTCCGCAGGAACCTGTTCGACCCCGCCATTCCCTACAACACGGACCAGGAGATCATGGCCTATCTCTACAAGGATGCGGGCTATTACCATCCGGACGACCTCAAGCGGACCCGGGTGGGAGTGATCTATCCACTCGCTTCGGAGACCTGCGCCGCGCTGCACTTTCCCGGCGGCATGTGGAAACCCCACCTCGATCAGATGGACGCCCTGGGCGACGGACCACCGAAGCCCGCCCGCAAGGTCCGCTTCCTCGAAGGCTGCCCGCTCACCCGCGCGGAACTCCTCCGGATGAGATGGTCCATGAAGATCGCGAATGCGCCCGCCACCAACTTCTATCGAAAACTCCGCGGTTTCCTCAGGGGCCGCAAATGACCATGCCCGGGCAATCCGGCGTTGTAGGCGATTCCCTTACCCGATATTCAAGCATCCCCTGATTGTCGTTTCCCATCGTTTCGGAGACTCTCGACGACCTGCAAATGGCCGCCGAGGACTCACCAGCGATCGACCAGCTTCAGATCACCCCGTCGGGATACCGCACCCTGGTTTCCCATACGAAGGATCTCTTTCACCTGGCGGGCAGGTTCTTGATGTCGAACGACCTGGTTTGGAAAGCCTGTTCGAACACCCTCGTCCGTGGCGGACAGTTCCTCTGCGCCATGAGGGCCGCCGTGGAAAACGACCGCATTGTGCGTTCGGACCCGCAACTCTACCGGAAACTTGAGCCCCACATCGTTCTGAGCGGCCCCTTCGAGGGACTCAACTACGTCGGAACACAGGCCTTTTGCAGCTCCCACTATCCCAAACTCCTCGGCACCTATGAGCATGAGATCGAAGCCCGGGTCCGCCAGGCAATCGAAGACTCGTTTCCCGTCATCGTGGATGTTGGGGCGGCGGACGGATACTATGCGGTGGGACTCGCCCTGAAATGCCCGGCAGCCCATGTCATCGCTTTCGAACAGAACCCGCGCGCACACCGCCAACTTGAAAACCTGGCCAAGGTCAATGGAGTCTCCGACCGCCTGGAGATCCGCGGCCGCTGCGACCCGCACGACCTGCTCAGCCTCCCTTATGCGGGCGGTTTCATGATCATGGATTGCGAGGGATACGAGGAGATACTCTTGACCGAGGAAGTCATTTCCCATCTGCGGCACTGGGACTTTCTGATTGAAACCCATGACGGTTATTCGCGGGAAATGACCCGCCGCCTCAGCGGGCGATTTGCAGCGACCCACCACGTCGAAGTGATCGAGGCCGTCCATGACCTCAATCGCGCAGATCGGATCGATGTTCCGGCCCTCCAATCCCTGAACCGCAAGCAAAAGGACCAGATCCTCTCGGAAGGGCGGCAACATGCCTGCCTCCGCTGGATGGCATGCAGCTCCAAATCCTGATCCTTCGAAACGGGCACCGCCCGCCCGCCGCACCGAGTTCCTTCTGTTGCGGCCTTCTTCCATTCTTTTGAGCGCCCCGCGGGCGAGACCATGCCCTCTGACGAGGTCAGCGCCGTGACGCATCCTGCCGAATCCGCACTCTAGCGAAGCGGCCCCGCTTTGAAACACTCTCCTGCTGCCTTCAACCGGAAACCGCAAGCCTCCACCCATGCTCTTCAATTCCTGAGAAAAACCCAGGGGGCGATGTTGAATGCTGAGTTTTATATGTTGAATGGGCCGAAGACAGTCACACCAAGACCATTCTTCGTTTCTTTCATTCAAAATCCTAAGTTCAAAATCCAAAACTAACGCACCGTGCTCTTCAATTCCTGGGAATTCCTGATTCTGCTGCTGGTCACCTTCGGGCTCTACTACGCCCCATGGTCACGCGGACGCCACGGCAAAGCCTGGCAGGTCACGCTTGCCCTCGTCGCCAGCGTGATTTTCTACGGCTGGGAGGATCCCAAGCTGATCGGCCTGCTCGCCGTTTCCTGCGTGGGCAACAGCATCGCCACCGGAAGGATCATTCTCCACAAGGTGGCGGGCGATGAACTCAAGGTGCGCCAGTGGACCCGGCTCGCCGTGATCATGAACCTCGCCCTGCTGGGCGTCTTCAAGTATCTCCCCTTCCTGATCGGCATGGTCCCCGGAGTCCCCGAGGACTGGGTGAAGGCAGTGAAGGCCATCCCCCTGCCCATCGGTATCTCCTTCTACACCTTCCACGGCATCAGCATGATCGTCGATGTGGCGCGGGGCGAGGTCACCCGCGAGGGCGACAACCTGATGTCGAAGGGAGGCCGCTTCGCCAAGGGGGTGCGGGACATCGGCTTCTATCTGTTGTTCTTCCCGCAACTGGTGGCGGGGCCGATCGTGAAGGCCAAGGAGTTCTGGCCGCAGATCGCCTCCAAACGCATCGAGGACATTCCCTGGAAACTCGTCATCCGCACGCTCATCACCGGTTACTTCCTCAAGATCTTCGTCGCGGACAACCTCTCCGAACAAACCGCAAGCCTCACCCTGGGCCCGGCAAACCTGGCCGCCGGCAGCCCGCTCAACCTGATTCCGCTGCTCTACGGCTACAGCATGCAGATCTTCGCGGACTTCGCCGGCTACTCGCTGATCGCGATCGGTCTGGCGGCGATGTTCGGCTACCGCTTTCCCACCAACTTCAACTTCCCCTACCTCTCCACCAGCATCACCGAGTTCTGGAGGCGCTGGCACATGTCGCTCTCCGCCTGGCTGCGGGACTACCTTTACATCCCACTGGGCGGCAACCGCAAAGGTCCGGGCAGGACCTATGTGAACCTCTTCCTCGTCATGTTCCTCGGCGGCCTCTGGCACGGTGCGGAATGGAAGTTCGCACTCTGGGGGAGCCTACATGGGCTCTTCCTGGCGCTGGAGCGCTTGCTAGGAGCCCCAAGACGCGAGACGCGAGACGCGAGTCATTCTAAGAATGAGGCATCGGCCTGTGACCGTCGCAGCGAAGGGGGGGGCGGAGCGTCAGCACGCGAGCATGCAGATGCGAGACGCGGGGAAGAGACAAGCTTCAAGCAGTACACACGAAGCTCACAAGATCCAAACATTGGCTCGCGTCTCACGTCTCTCGTCTCCCTGCTTAAAGTTCTCCTTTCGTGGTTCGTGACATTTCATTTGGTCACGCTGCTCTGGCTCACCTTCCTCATGCCGGACATGGCGAGCATCGTCGCGTTCTTCAAGGGGGTCTTCAGCGGCAAAACCGGCTTCTCCGGCCCGCCGATCTTCTCGCTGCTGTTTTACGGCACCATGGTGGTGATCTACCACGCCTGGGGCTGGCTCAAGGAGCACCGCGATCCCCTCGCCCAACGCCTTGCCGCCTCCCCCATCGAACCCGTTCTCCACGGCATCATGCTCTTCCTCATCATCACCAACCCCGGCGCGCCGAGAGGGTTCATCTATTTTCAGTTTTAGGAGACTGGAGACGCGAGACGCGAGACGCGAGGCGCGAGGCGCGAGGCGCGAGGCGCGAGGCGCGAGATGCGAGGCGCGAGACGCGAGACGCGAGACGCGAGACGCGAGGCGCGAGGCGCGAGACTGGAGACGCGAGACTGGAGACGCGAGACTGGAGACGCGAGACTGGAGACGCGAGA
>JAIXOR010000081.1 GCA_027486655.1 Verrucomicrobiaceae bacterium
AAAAGGAGAAAGAGTTCCTGCGGCAGTATCTCGACCTGGAGGAGACGCTGGTGCGTCACACGGTGGAGGACAGCATCAAGCTCATCGAGAGACGTCAGGAAACGCTCAAGCGCGAGGCATTGAGGTCGGAGCGCCGGGAGAGGGATTCCGGACATCGCCAAGGGCAAGCGGCCCCAGGCCAGCACGCGAGCGGCGGAGCGCCTGGCGCATTCGGTTTCACCCTTCCACGGATGCCCATCGGCATTGCCATGTGCCTGATCCTGGCAGTGCTTTCCGCAGGCGGAATCCTCCTCTTTAAAAGGCGATAAACCCCACAGATGACACCGATTTCACAGGCCAGATGGAGAACAGGATTAGCCCTATCCGCGAGATGAGACGGCGACAGAGGATTCACGCCGCCTACCGAGACCATTCGGCGTCTGGTCGCCTTGCTCTCATCGCAATCATTTCCGAACATCATTGAAAAATTCTTGAGTTTTTGCGTGATTCCGTCGAATACTGCATTTGAAATAAAACGAGAATCTCATGATCACCGATCAATCAACAAGTAGTGGTTTAACCCGTCGTTCCTTCATCAAGCGCAGCGTCGTGGCGGCCGTGGCGGTATCAAGTATGACGATTTTTTCTGGACTTGTTCGCGCTGACCCTGAAGGGGAAGGCGGCACCGCGACTGCCACATCGACTTCTTGTACTATCGACACCTCAAAGGGGTGCACAAACACAAACGACGGGAAGAATGGACAAGGATACTACTGTCCGTGCACGAAATCCAGCGGTGCCATCAAGACAATGGGCGCCAAATGCGACGATGCTATCGGAACCAATCCAAAATCCTTATGCTGATAAAAGTAGGTGCCGTCGCGAACTTCGGACTTGCCCAGCCTCTTGCATTGGCGTGTTTCTTCTTGATCACAGCTTGTGATAAGAAATCAGCCAATAAAGGTGGCGAAGTCGTTTCTCAGTCTGCCAGCGTAGGTTCGGTGCCCGCTAGATCGAATCGAGGTAACTCCCGCGCGGACTTCCCTGAGTTGTTGAGATTGGCTGCGCAGGATCCATCTCTTCGCAAGGGCAGGTATAAGGATCTTATAGTGGCAGGCGTCCCGGCGGATCAAGCCGAGTTTGTCTTGGACTCCATTCTCGCCAACGTGGGTCCTGGACAGGACCGCAATGATTTGCTTCAGGCATTCTTTTTTCACTCGTCCTTATCACTGAAGGAAGGATTAGACTTCATCCGTGTTCGGCTTGATGGTGCCGAATCGGACAGCGCCTTCCTTGGTTTGGCGTGTCGCATCGGCCTGAACGGCAACCCAGCACTTCTTGACGAAATAAGCAATCTTGGTTTAGGACTGAGCGCGAGGGAGATACATGGCATTTCTTCCGGTTTGGCTATTGGCGTCGATCCAAATTTTAATGCGCGAGTGTTCGGACTCGAAACAAATTCAATTTCTCACTCACAAAGTGATAAAGATCGCGATTTTAACGAGGCGTTCAGGGTGCTCGGTTTGCTTCTAGGGCATCAGAAGCCGGAAGTGGCATGCTCAGTCTATTCAGACTTTATTGATAACACGGCGAGATCTGCTCCTTTCGAAGCATGGAAAAAACTTGGCGAGCTAGCGGTTGCTTTTCCCGATCTGACATCCTCCAAAGACTTAGCACGAGGGATTGTAGCGAATATGGTAGACCAAGACCCCGAGCTGGCGTTCGATACGATTTCAAAGAGTAAAACCGGCGAAATATCATCAATATCATCAGTTGCTTTTGATGCGTGGCTAAAGAAAGATGCTACAACCGCATTTGCGTGGCTTGAAAATAGATCTTCAGAGTTGATTCCGGAACAATCGAATGGCTGTAGGTCGTCAGTAGTAAAATACTATCTAAGTTCGGGTGAAATCGATCTTGCGCGGAAATTTGCTAGTGCTATCACGGATCAAGATTTACTGTCGGGGGTGGAGGGGAAAATTTGGGAAGCGGAGCGTGGTATATTGCGTAAGGAGGTGGGAAAGGATCCTTCTGGGACAATTCAATCGATTGTATCCGGGCGATCCAAATACGGCGATTATTGGATCGAAGAAGCGATGGGCACTTGGATCTCGAAGGACTTTGACAAGGCGCAATCGTGGTATCAGGACAACTGGAACAAGTTGCCAGCCACAAAATCCCAGTTCTTGGCTGCGGCCTTCGCGAAGCAGGCAACAGGCCAAGGTGACACTTCCACAGCGCGACAATGGGCGGCTTACATTCAAGACCCGAAGACCAAACAACGGATCGAAGCAGGAATCGCCAAGGCGGAGGCGGCGAAGAACCACTGAGGTTTCACGTGATTCGCAAATGTCAGGGTGAGGGCGCTGCTCTCCAAACTCCGAAAGACCTATGTTCTTCCTGCTAGTCCTTACGGTTGGTTTCCTGGCCTGGTCCAACGGGGCCAACGACACGTTCAAGGGCGTGGCCTCTCTCTATGGCAGTGGGGCGACGACTTACCGGAGGGCGCTCGCTTGGGGAGCTCTCTCGACGGCGGCGGGATCGGCGGCGGCGATCTTCTTGGCGGCCGGGCTGCTGGGAAAATTCTCCGGCAGGGGGCTGGTACCGGACGCGCTGGCGGTGAAACCGGAGTTGCTTGTCTCCGTGGCACTGGCTGCCGGGCTTACGGTCTTGCTTGCCACGCGCTTCGGTTTCCCGATATCCACCACCCATGCGCTTACTGGCGCGATGGTGGGTAGCGGCTGGATGGCGGTGGGGGCGGAAGTGAAGCTCGGCGTACTGGGAAAGGGCTTCCTGCTGCCGCTGCTATTGAGCCCGGTGCTGGCGGTAGTCGTGGGTTCGTTAATCTATCTGGGATTTCACTCCATCCGCCTGCTCTGCTGCATCCCGAAGGAGTGGTGTTTTTGCCTCGGGATGGAGACGAAATGTCTGCCCATGCCACAGCCCGCTTCGTGGTTCTCCGTTACCGAAGCCGCGCCGGTGGTCACCGCAAGTTGCGGCACGCCGATGGAGTGCAAGGAGCGCTACCAGGGACATTTCATCGGGCTGGAAAGCCAGAAGATGGTGGATGCCGCCCATTTTCTGAGTTCCGGGGCGGTGGGATTCGCCCGCGGACTGAATGACACGCCGAAGATGGCGGCGTTGCTGTTGGCCGTGCCACAGATGAAGGCTCCGTGGGCGATGGGGCTGATCCTGCTGGCCATGAGCGCTGGCGGCGTGATGGGCGCGAGACGCGTGGCGGAGACGATGTCTCATAAGATCACCCGGATGAACCACGGCCAGGGGTTCTCCGCCAACCTCGGAACGAGTTTGCTGGTGACGTTGGCGAGCTTGCTGGGCCTTCCGGTATCCACCACCCATGTTTCGGTGGGCGCGCTCTTCGGGATCGGCCTCTCGAACCGCACGGCGGATGTTTCGCTTATCCGCAAGGTATTAATGTCCTGGGTAGTCACCCTGCCCTGTGCGGCTTTGCTCGGAATGCTGATCTTCCGTGGATTGCTCTTCCTGAACTAACTGAAACCATCGACCGTGCATGTGATATTGGAGTGAGAAATGACCAGGGGGAATCTTGAAACCGCAGTGATCTTGCATGGTCTCGTCCACCGGAGCCTGCGGCATACAGTGGAGAGCTTGCGGAAATGTGTGCTCGCACCCTTGGAACGCCTCGGGCCGGTGGAGGTGTTTTTCCACTCGTGGGACATCGCGGAGATCAACAATCCGCGGGCCGGTGAATCGGCTGAAATAGTGGATACGACTGAGGTGGCGAGGTTGCTGTCAGACGCGCAGGGGCATTTTGAGAGTCAGTTGGATTTTGATGCGTCAATGGATTGGGAGCGTTGGTTCCGGAACAACCCGATGCGGCATTGCTGCGGGAATGAGGAGGAGGCGCGGGTGTCTCTCATGAATTTCTGCAGGGCATTGGAGAGTCAGGAACGTGCCTGGAGGTTTTTTGAGGAGCGGAAATCGAAGACATACGATCTGGTGGTGGCGACGCGTGCGGATATGAGGTTTTTGGAGGATATTCGGCTGCCGGAGAGACTGACCTTGGCGGCCCGAGGCCTTTCATCAAAGAGACCTCAACCGCCACTCGATTTCGCGGGCTGTCCGGAGGTTAGTCCCTACCTTGGAGAAAGGGAGGGCAGGGATCGTCCTCCCTGCCTCTGGTTATCCAAGTTTCACTCCTGGGGTGGCGTGAATGATCGTTTTGCGATCGGGAACGAAGAAGGGATTCGCATTTGGTCGAACCGAGTGGTCTTCGCGAAGCAGTGGCTGGAAAGAGCGAAGGGCGAGTCTTCGGAGTGGCTCTTGATGAAGTGGTTGGAAAGGAAGCAGGTTAGGGTTGGATTTTTGGATTTCACGTTTCAGCGCGTGAGGGCGAACGGACAAGTTGCAGAGCGGGATCAGGAGTTGAAAGCTTACGTAAAGAAGGAGGAGGAAAACCTATTTCCTCTTCTTAAAGAGCGGTTCTTGATTCTCGCGAGGGAAGCATCCGCACAGGTGCAGAACTTGTGGAAGGTCTTTGAGCCCTTGGGGCAGGTAGAGGTGGTGGTGGATCGAATAGGTGATTTGGGAGAAAGTGTCGGGACAGGTTGTCCCGACGACGGACTGGGACAGGTTGTCCCAGCCACGGTATGGATCCCGGACGAGGAGGCGGATGGGTATAGTGGTTTGATGGGTAGGACGGCGGATTTTCCCGTTGTTACAGCATGGACGAGGGCATTGGTTCATTTGGGTGCTACCTTGCAAGACGATGAGGCGGTTTGGTTTGTGGAGGATGATGTCGCGGGAGACGCAGATTCGTTGATAGGATTGGTCGAGTGGACACGAAGAAGGAATCCGGATATCGCGGCTTTGGATATTCGGACCAGAGAGAGCGATGATGAGTGGTTTTTTTGGAGTCGGGCGGAAGGTTTCTTCACTGAACCTGTGCGTGCTTTCCAGCCGATGTGCCGGCTGAGTAGTCGCTTAATCCGGGAGGTGTTAAGGTTTCGTGAGGAACAAGGAGGTTTTATCTTTCACGAAGTGCTATTCGCATCATTGGCTAAGAGACATGGAATGAGCATGCTGGATTGGATTCAGGATGTGAATTGTGCAAGGTATTTCCCTACGTTCCGATACCGACCCGAGGTCCTAGAAATCGAAAGAGGCGTTTCCCATCCCGTCAAAAATGAAATTATTCATAAAGCAATCTGTGACCTGCCCATTGGGGAATTCCGGAGAATGCAGAGAGCGAAACTGGATGGTTGGTCGATCCTTGCGGATGACTATTTCTTTCTGGTAAGGTTCTGTCGCATGTTCCATATCAAAAACATTGCCGAATTCGGTCCAGGCGATTCGACATTGGCCTTTCTGGACGCCGGATGTCGTGTGGTTTCCTACGAACATGACATCGCGTGGCTCCGGCATTCGGTCGAACAGTTTGAGAATGAAGAGAACGTCGAAGTAGTTCACTGCCCCGAAGGCCTTCTGCCGGAGCTGCTGCCATTCATTCCGGATCTGGTATTTGTGGATGGTCCTCCCTACCGTCAAGGCCAAGATTTCTCCCGGCTCGGTCCTTGTGAATGGGCGTTGGATGTGTGCGGATGCTTTCTATTGCACGACGCCAAGCGCGACGGTGAGTTGGCCACTTTGGAACAGATGGAGCGGCGTGGACTTCACGTGATCAGACTTCCAACCTGCAAAGGTATGGCTTTGGTGTTCGATCCGAAGCGAAAGCCTGCCATACTCAAAGCGTTGCTCAATGAGTGTTTGGATTCCAAAAACAAGAACTCGGGTTGCAGGTGGACGCCGGACGACTGGTTTACATGGATGGTTTGGTTCTACGATGAGAAGAGACCCGCGCGCATCTTACAGTGTGGAGCTGCCGACGGAAGCAGAGCCAATGAACTACTGCGTGGTGTGTTCAGCCACCCCTTGAGCGAACTCCATGCGATCGAGTGCTACGATGGAGAGGAAGGGCAGGAGATGCTCGCCGCCTTCGAGGAAGCAGCTCGAAATCGTGATCCTGCGAATCCGATTCATTTGTATGAAGGAACGACACGGGAGATACTGGCATGGATGATCGCGGAGCAAGGCTACTGGGAGAGTTTTAATTTTATCCATTTAAATCGTCCTATGGACGCTTCCGAGATGCTTGCCGATGCTTGCCAGTCTTGGAGCTTGTTAAAACTAGGAGGCACTCTATCCATGCCTTGCCGTGGACAGTATGGAGACGTTGCTGACGCATTCCTTAGAATCTACGGAGATCGGGGCACCACATTGATTCGATCAGATTGGGTGGCTATTCAGAAGCTTAGATGAGATTTTGTCATTGAGATCTGCTTCTATGGAAGCCAAAGTAATCTCGAATCCGCTTGGGCAGTGAAAGATTTGATTGATTCCGTGGATCAATCTGAGAGCGAGGTTGGCCAAATCCACGAGCTGAAACAGCGGTAACGGATTCAAAGATACTTTCACTTTGGAAGTCCGTGAAATTCAATTTATTGGGTGCTAAAAGCACCTGATATTCCACCGAGAATCTTCGATTTTTTAATCTGCCGTAGTGGGTTATCGACAGAACCCCCTATTTCGGGAATGATGACGCCGCCTCGTCTCGAAAGAGGATCGACCATGCTTTTGAACAACACGGCATTGCCTTCAAAGGGCAGCAGGATTCGGCCGGCGGGGAACCGTGAGGCTGGGGAGAGTCGCCGACTGAAGTCAGCGCTCCGTTTCCTTGGAAAGCTTTCGATGGGCTTTATGGGGATGCTCATCATCTCCGGGATCGTTGGCTTGGGCTTCGATGCAGTGGCCGTTGAGAAGCGGTTGCTGACCCGGGAGGAAGCGGTGCGCATGCTGCCTTACAGCGACGAAGGGAACGACCCGGGAGAATACGAAGCATTTTTGAAGCTCTTTGATTATGGCGAAGCGGCTTACCCGGCGTTGGTGGAAGAATTGTTCGACACGCGGGCCAGCATGCGAATCTACAATATCGTCAACGTCTTCACAGGATCCAAAGGAGACAAAAGCCTGCCTCTGGATGGGTTGATGCGTTTTGCGGAAAGACACGGACGAGATTCCCCTTCGTTCCCAGGGATCGAAGCCGTCTTTAGAGGTCTTGGTCAAATCGGAAGCGAAAAGGAGAAAGAGTTCCTGCGGCAGTATCTCGACCTGGAGGATACGCTGGTGCGTCACACGGTGGAGGACAGCATCAAGCTCATCGAGAAACGGCTGGAGACGCTCAAGCGCGAGGCATTGAGGACGGAGCGCCGGGAGAGGGATTCCGGGCATCGCCAAGGGCAAGCGGCCCCAGGCCAGCGCGCAGGCGACGGAGCGTCCGGCGCATTCGGCTTCACTCTTCCACGGATGCCCATCGGCATTTCCATGTGCCTGATCCTGGCAATAGTGGCCGCAGGCGGAATCCTCTTCTTCAAAAGGCGATGAACCCCGCAGATGGCACCGATTTCACAGTCCAGATTGAGAACAAGGTTAGCCATGGCCGCGAGATGAGACGGCGGCGAAGGAATCAAACCTCCTACCAAGACCATCCGACGTCTTGGCTCCTTGCTCCCGTCGCAAACATTTCCGAACATCTTGGAAAATTTCTTGTGATCTCCCGAGATTCCGGTCAATACGCGGATGCAAACAAAAGCGAATATCTCATGATTACAGATTCATCAACAAACAGTGGTTTGAGCCGTCGCTCCTTTATCAAGCGCAGCGTCGTGGCCGCCGTCGCGGCTTCAAGCATGACGATTTTTTCAGGATTGGTGAATGCAGGAAATGAAAGCCCGTCGCCGGCAAGTAAGTGCAAAATGGAGAAGCTAAGCGGAGCCTCTGGACAGTGCAGGAACCAACAATCCAGGATATGGGATGTAAACCTTAAGAAGTATGTTCTCGTTGGGCCAATATTGTTCCTATGTGAGGTCTCGTGTAATCCCAAGCCTAATACTCCTGACTCAAATGGAAACCCCAGACTGGGATCATTCCAAGTAGAGTGTGACCAGCAAGGCAATCCACTCGACAACGGTAAATTCACGAATACCGCCGGGTGCTACTAAACCTAAATTCTTGAAACCCATCTGATCGAGGGCTCATTCGATAACAAGAATGAATTGATTTGGCAATCTATTCGGGAAAGTTATTCCAAAAAAGGGAATAATATACCATATCTTATTCCCTGGTTTCTGTGAGATATGCCGCTAATTTATTTTCCCAACCATTTATAACGTGTGCCCTTATACATAAAGTGATGAAGTTGAAGAAAAACTGGTTGCTTGTTATGATTTCCGCTGGTTTTTGCGTGATTTCAATTTTTGCTTTCTCCATCAATCAGGCATCCCGACCAGTTCTCTCCAAAGACTGGAGACGTTCCACCGCGATCGCGCCCGAACAGGCCGAAAAGGCGTTGGAGGACTCTCTTCAGCGAGGAGGAAAAACCGTGGATCGTGGCGAGAATCTCGACGTCGGGCAAATCAAATCAAAGTTTGCGGAAAACTATAGAAGCGTTCTGGATTCAACGGATCCCGAGGCGGTGAAATATGAAAGTTTGAGAATTCTTGCAGCCAAGTTCGTTCAAACGGTTGGGTTGGAAGTCGCACTGAATCAGGCTTCCGAGATGTTGGGGCCAGGGAGGTTCAGGAATGTGCTTTATGCCGATCTCTTCGAGTTTTCCAGCGATTCTCATTTGCTCAAACTATCAATAGCGAGAAAAATGAGTGCCGCGGAGGACGGTGACTGGGCGATTTCCGGTGTTTTCAGAGGAGCGGTCAAGAACGGTATTGACGATTCAATGCTTTCAGCCTTGTTCCCCCTAAAAACTCATGAAATCGATGCCTTCCATGCTTTTGTCCGTGAGTTGGTGGAGCAGGGAAATGGAGGCAATTTTTTTTCGGTGCGGAACGGTTTGGACTTGATTGCCAGAGCTCATCCAGACGGAGGAGCATTTGACAATGCATCTCAGGCCTTTCTCGAAAGAATGTCTTTGTCTCGACCGCTCGAAGTCTGGGAAGTTTGTAAGTCGCCGGATTCAACTATGATTTCAGATGAATACAAGGGTATCCTTGGAAGCCGTTGCTTAAGATCAATTGTAGCCGGCAGTGCGGAGGTTGGCATGACTGAAGCACTTGACTTTGAAGAATCGTTTCCCGGTGTCTTGCCAAAGGGAGTATTTGGTCAACTGATGAAAAACTACATAAAGAATGACGCGGGTGGTGCCTTGAAGTGGTATGATGAGCACAAAAGCAGCTTGAATCAAGTTGAACTCGATCACATTGAAGTGGCATTCGCGGAAAACAGCATATCCTCTTCAAATATCTCTGAGGCAAATCGGTGGGCCGCGCTGATATCTGAGGAAAATCTTAAAAAGACCGTTGATGGCAAAATTTGGTCCTCCGAGCGCGACTCTCTACGTAAGGAAGTTGTAGCGAATCCCGTTGGCACCCTTCAGTCAATTGTTTCCGGTCAATCCAAATACTCAGACTACTGGATAGAAGAAGCGATGGGAACCTGGGTGGCGAAGGATTTCGACAAGGCGCAGGAATGGTATCAGAAGAACTGGAATTCAATGCCAGCCAACAAGTCGCAGTATCTTGCTGCGGCCTTTGCGAATCAGGCGACCGAACAGGGCGACACCGCAACCGCCAGTCAATGGGCAGCGCATATTCAGGATGCCAAGACCAAGCAGCGGATCGAGGCGGGAATCGCCAAAGCGGAGGCGGCGAAGAGCAAATGAGATTTTAGGGCTTGCCAATGGCGAGGTGAGATTTGCTTTCGAGCATGACCTATTCTCTCAACACGTGAAATCCCTGAAATCTGTGGTCCATGCGACCGAGGTTCTTTTTGAGTTCAGTGACTTGTATCAAAACAAGGGAGCGTCATCGACAGGGGCCTTCGATTCGGGCATCTTCACGGCACTTCGGTTCTGGAGACAAGCGACCATGCTTTTGAAGATAACGGAATTGATCTCAAAGGTCGTCAGGATTCGGCCGGCGGGGAACCGTGAGGCTGGGGAGAGTCGCCGACTGAAGTCAGCGCTCCGTTTCCGTGGGTTTCTTTCGATGGGCTTGGTGGGGATGCTCATCATTTGCGGGATCGTCGGCCTCGGCTTCGATGCCGAGGCGGTCGAGAAGCGCTTGCTGACCCGGGAGGAAGCGGTGCGCATGCTGCCTTACAGCGACGAAGGGAACGACCCGGGAGAATACGAAGCATT
>JAIXOR010000051.1 GCA_027486655.1 Verrucomicrobiaceae bacterium
AGGAGGAGGTGGAAGTGGTTGGACATCACGCAGTAGGAAAGCACGCGGCAGCCGGAGAAGTTTTCCTGCATGCGCATGAAGGTGCGGAACTTCTCGCGTTCGAGGCCCTTGAAGACGAAGCGCCGGTCCACCACGCGTGAAATGCAGTGGTAGATCGCCGGTTTGACCGTCGAATCCTTCCAAGGTGCCAACCAGCGCGCCCGCCTCATGCCCCCATCCTGCATGCCCCGCGCCCCAAGGCAAGAGGAATCCCTACAAGTTGTCTGTCCCTATGTAGGAAACAAGCTGTGTGTGACGGGTGTGCGGATTCTCTCTGGGCTGCTAGGCCTTTTTACCTGTCAGCCGTTGAGGGTCCAACCATCGCGGTAGGTGCGGTGGATGAGCGGCTCGGCTTCGGGGGCATTGGTGACCCGACCGGCGACGGGGTCGTATTCGAGCTTCTTGCCGATTCGGTAAGCGACGAGTCCGAGGAGCATCTGCTCGATCATGTTGGCGCTGTATTCGAAGTCGCAGGCGGTCTTTTTCGAGGGATCCTTGCAGGCCTCGATCCACTGCTGCTGGAAGTGGCCCAGCGGCGGGAGTTGCTGTTCCTTGGCCCGGGGTTTGTAGTAGGAGAGATCCGCGTCGCCGCCGTAGGGGAGGATCATGCGGGTGGTGAAATCGGCGACGAGGAATCCCTTGCTACCCTTGAACCACGCACCATGGCCGATTTTCGTGAGATCGACCGCCGGGCTGGGTGAGCGGGGCATGAGTCCGCCCTGATACCAACTGACACGGAGAGGTCCGCGCCAGTCATTGGCGGGGTGGTCGAAGTGGGATTCGCACTCCACGGGGGTGACGTCCGGGTTGAAAGCCTCGCCTTTGGCTTCCGCAGAAACCGGGAGGGTGGCATCCACGGCGTTCCACAGGAGATCCATGGTGTGGCTGCCCATGTCCCCGATCTGGCCAGCGCCCCAGTCCCAGAACATGTTCCACTCCAGGCAGTTCATCCCGGGGCCGCCCTTGAAATAGGCGGGATTGTAGGGCCTAAGCGGTGCCGGCCCGAGCCAGAGATCCCAGTTGAAGCCGGGTGGCGGCGAGCCTTCGGCAGGGAGATATCCTGGGCGGCGGATCTGCCGGTTCCCCCAGGCGGCGGCGGATTGCAGTTCGCCGATGGCACCGTCCCGGATGAGCTCCTTGACGCGGTTGAAGTTCGGTTCGGCATGGCGCTGCATGCCGACCTGGGTGGCGAGTTTGCCTTTCTTGGTGAGCCACGTCTCACGCACGGTTCTCGCCTCGCCGACGGTGATGGCGAGAGGTTTCTCGCAATAGACATGAAGCCCGCGATTGAGAGCCCAGTTGGCGATGAAGGCGTGATGATGGTCCGCCGTGCAGATCACGACCGCCTCAACGTCCTTTTGCTCCAGACACTTCCTCCAATCGGTGTGTGTCTTGGCGTTGGGAAAGCGCTTGAGCGCATCGGCAAATCGGCTCTCGTTGACATCGCACAGAGCGACGACGTTTTCTTTGGAGAGCGAGTCATAAAGCGCCAGTCCGCGTCCCCAGACGCCGATGAGGGCGATGTTGAGGCGGTTGTTCGCCGGGGCGGCACGGAGGCCGCCCGGAAGGATGAGAAGCCCGGCACCTGCCAGGGTGGATGAACCGAGAAAATCACGACGTTTCATGGGCGCTGATGAGGTTGGGTTCGCAAATGCACGCCTCATGAAACCGGAAAGCACCACCGGCGGCTCCGGTTTGCGGAGGCGGGGGATCTTTCAAATCCCCACACTTCCGAAACGCCGGATTCACCGGGGTGCTTTCAGTTGGATCGTTCGCTTTGCAGAATCCGCTCAACCCGCCTTGCCGAAGACTTCCACTTCAATGTAGTGGTTCATTTCGTTGGAGGTGTTGCCATTGCTGTAAAGGCGGACGTAGCGGCCCTTGGCGCCCTTGCCATCGGCGATCATACCGAAGCGGGATTCGACGTAGGGATTGTCGGAACCTTTACCCATTTTGGCGGAGTCGTCGTAGTCGTTGTTGTAAATGGTGGTGACGCCGTTCTTGAACTCCGGATCATCGGAAACCTGGATGATCACATCGTTGTAAGCACGCTTCTGGGAGTGGAAGTGCCAGAGCCAGACAGCGGAAACCGAAGCGGACTTCTCAAGGTCGATCTGCACCCACTGGAGGCCGTCGAGGAGTTCGACGAAATAGCCCTCACCGGCTTCCTTGTCGCCATCGGTGACGAGGTCGAGCGAACCGATGATGGGGTTCTCATCGGAGGAGGTCACCTTTTTGCCTTTGGAGAGCAGTTCGGTGCCGGCGGGCACGAGGAACTCGGGAGCCTTGGACGGGGCCTGGACGAGATTGGGCACGTTCATCGGCTTGGGAGTGCCCTCGATGAGCTCGGGTGGGAGTTCGGTGGTGAGGGGCACGCCACCGGGTGTGCCACCGGAAGCGGCGGCGGCGGGGGCTGCGGCGGAACCCGCGGCAGCCGGGGCGGCGGCATCGGATTTCTTTTCCCCGCAGCTTGCCAGGGCGAGGGCGGAGAGGGCGGCGAGGGCGGGGGCGGTCAGTTTGTATTTCATGTTAGACGGAGAGGTGTTCGGTTTTGAATTGGATGGGCTGCTTGCTGAGTGCGGATGGATTGACCCAGAAGATGGGAGCCTCGCTTTCGAAGGCATGGCGGGCGTCGCAGTTGAGATGGCCCTTGCCGCGCACGGCGTCGAAGAAGTTCTCGAGGTGCGGTTGGTGGGCGGGTTTTCCGAAGCCACCGGGAAGGTCGAAGATTTCCGGAGCGGCGGACTCATAGGAGGCGACCGCGCCTTCGGTGGCGGCGGGCTTGGGTGGTGCCGGTTTGCGAACGAGGAATCCGCGATCGACGAGGTTGTCCCAAGCCGGGGCGCTGTCCTCGCGATAGATGGCGGAGGTGGCGGAGATCTCGGAGATTTTCACGGTGGCCTGGGTTCCCATGAAGGCCTCATAGAATCCGCCGCCGTAGCTGGTGGTGGTGAGCACCTGATAGAAGGCGCGCACCTCGCCATCCGGAGTGTCGTAGTCGAAGACGCACATCACGTTGTCGAAGTGTTCCCGCTTTTTGAAATACGAGTTTCCACCGGAAGCGAAGACCGACTTGGGAGCCGTGCCGATGAACCAGTTGAAGATATCGATCTGGTGGGCGCCGAGGTCCGAGATGGGGCCACCGGAGAGGTCGCGGTAAGTGCGCCAGTTCATGAACTGGTGCATGTCCTTGAATCCGTATTTCGTCAGGATGGAGGGATCGATGGCGAGCTTCTTGTTGAAACCGATGTCCTGGGAGGCTCCGAGCGAGCGGTTCCACTGGGCATTGGCGTTGGTCAGCTGGCCGCAGATCTTGTTGCCCTTGATGAGTTTGTTGAGGGTGTAGCGGTAGCGCGGGTTGCTGCGGCGCTGGTGGCCGATCTGGCAGAGTTTTCCGGATTTCTCCATGGCTTTGACCATGGCGCGGGCCCCATCGATGGTGTTGGACATCATCTTCTCGCAATAGACGTGGAGGCCGGCTTCGAGGCACTTCACGGTGTGGGGTGAGTGCCAGAAGTCCGGGGTGGCGACGACGACGGCATCGAGGCCTTTTTCGGTGGCGAGCATTTCATCGATGTCCATGTAGCCCTTGGGGGTGTGCCCCTGGAGGGCGCGCACCTTGGCTACACCGCCTTTGAGGTTGTAGTCCCAGATGTCACAGACGGCCTGGAAGTGGAGACCGGGGATGTTCGACATGGCTTCGAAGAGCACGCGGCCCTGCTTGCCCATGCCGACGAGGGCGACGTGGATCTTGTCACTGCCGTCCGCGTTGGCGGCACAGAGCAGGTTGGGGGCGCCGAGGACAAGTCCTGCGCCGGCACCGGCGACGGATTTCGAGAGGAAGTCGCGGCGGCTGAGGTTGGAGGATGGAGGATTCATGCGTTTACCACTTCTTGAGGATGGCGAGGCGGTTGTATTGCGCAAGGGCAAGTGCGGCGACGATCAGGATCATGTGGGCGGCGAGCCACGAGACACCATCGTCCTGTTTGATGAGAATGAGGCCCCAGGTGAGGCTGATGTAGAGCAGTCCGAGGAGGAAGAGCGAGGTGCGGTAGCCGATGCCGAGCAGGATGCCGACGCCGAGCAGGATGAGGGCCGGGCCGAGCATCTTGTCGTAGAGCGGCAGGGCGAACTTCATCATGAGCGGCTCCGCCTCGAATTTCTTCATGAGGGCGGCGGGCACGCCGTGGTAGTTGTCGAGAGCATAGACCTTGAGGGATCCGGCGGCAGTGAGGCCTTCCTCGTTGGGCGCTCCATCGACCTTGACGATTTGGTCGGAGGACTTGGTGCCTGAGAATTTTTCAACTCCGGTTTGGATGGCGCGGACGGCGAGCCAGAGGCGCGCAAGCAGGGAGGCATAGACGAGGGCGAGCGAGTTGGAATCGCAGCAGGATTTCCGGGCACAGCAGGTATCTTCAGCTTCGGTGGACATGGTGTTGGCGGTGGTGGTGGACGAGAGGATTCGGATGGGGTTGGGGAAATTCAAGCCTTGAGGCGTGCGCCCAGGCGCGGGTGGGCGGACTGGCCCGGGTTTCCGATGACTTTCTCGGTCTTCGGATCCCACTGCACGGGTTGCTTGGAATCGAGGGCGACGAGGGCGAGCTGCCCGAAGGAGGCGGCGCGATGGGCGGCCTCGGCATGGGCCACGGTGAGCTTGCGGGAGCGCACGCAGTCGATGAAGTCCTGGTGGTGGCCCGGAGTTTTTTCGGTGAAGCCTTCCGGGAGATTCATGAGGAGGGGATGGCGGGGATCGCCCTTGGGATCATCCAGTTTGTCGGAAGCGACGATCTTGCCGCGATCGACGTGGATCCATCCCTTTTCCCCGGTAAACTTGGTGCCGCCGAAATCGCTGCGGACTTCGATCACACGGCCATCGGCGAAGGTGCCCTTGTAGGCGTATTTGGTGTAGGTGTTGAAGAGCTTGTGATTTCCTTTTTCCCCGGTTCCTTCGACCTTCACGGGACCTGTGCCATCGAGGCCGAGCGTCCACAGGGCGATGTCCACGTGGTGGCCGACCCAGTCGAGGAGCTGGCCTCCACCGAACTCATCGAGCCAGCGCCAGTTCCACGGGTGGATCATGGGGTGGTATTCGTAGCCGCCGAGGGGTTCGGTGTAGCGTTTCCAATCGAGACCGGCGGGTGGTTTGCCGATGGCGGCGGCCCATTGGTCTTCCGGGAGGTGTTTCTGAATCCCCATGCCGGAGGGTGTGCCGCATTCGTAGCGGGTGAGTTTGCCGAGGGTCTGGTTTTCGATGAGGGCCTTGAATCGGCGGAATTCGCCTTTCGAGCGCTGCCAGCAACCGGTCTGCCAGACGCGCTTGTTGCGGGTGAGTGCATTGACGAGGGCTCGTCCCTCGGCGAGGCCCCAGGTGAAGGGTTTCTCGCCGTAGATGTCCAAGCCGGCATTGGCGGCATCGATGCCGATGCGGGCATGCCAGTGGTCCGGAGTGGAAAGACAGATGGCGTCGAGCCCCGGGATGGCCAGCAGGTCCTCGTGGTGGGAAAACACCTTGCAGTCGGAGTTCTTGTATTTCCCGTCCACCTTGGCTTTGGCGGCCTTGGCTTTTCCGTCGTCCAGATCGCACACGGCCACCACACGGACTCCCGGGAGGTTGAGGAAGTTGGACATGTTTCCCGAGCCCATGGCACCGCAGCCGATGATGCCCATGTGGATCTCATCGTTCGGCGATCCGCCTTGGGCACGCAGCCAGGCCATGGGGGCGACGCCGAGCGCGGCGACGCTGGTGGCGATGAATCTCCGGCGGGGAATCAGGGTCGGCGGCTGCATGGGTGTGGCCGGGTTTACGGCCTCTGCAAGCCCATGTCTTTCAGAAACTTGGGCCCCCACCTGAACGGGTGATCCCGATTTTACGGGTGAAACCGTGGCGGCAGGTGGGGCGCGTGGACAAGGCTTGGCCGAAGGGACACCGCCGAGGGCTCAACCGAGATTCGGTTCCCAGCCCTTGCGATAGACCCGCTTGAGCATGGCCTTCACCTCGGGCAGGCCGCGGGCCTCCATGTTCTTCATGTCCCAGTCGATTTTTTTGCCGAGTCGCACCGAGAGGTTTCCGGCGAGCACCATTTCGGTGAGCGGGCCGGCGTGGTCCACGAAGTTGGAAATGGGCTTGGGCCCCTCGCCACGGATGGCGCGGCAGAGTTCCTGGGTGGGACCACCCTTGACGCGTTCGTAGACGGGTTTGATCGTTTTGGCCTTTTCGCGGAGGTTTTCCGGGTAAACGACGGGGGCAGTGCCGCAATAGGCGTCATTGACAAAGATGGTTCCTTCCGTGCCGACGAAGACCTGGCCGAACTCGTTGTTGAGTTTGAGGTCCGCGGGCAGGCCGGGAGGGCGGATGAACTCCTTGTCCGTGTTCGGGTCGTTCACACCGTCCTGCCAGATCACCTTGACCGGACCACGACCCTTCTTGGCGGGGAACTGATAGACGATGGTGGCGCGCTTGGGTGCCATGGTCTCATCGAACTCGGAAACCTTGCTCGATTCCACGATGAAGTCGCCTTTGAGATCGAGAGCCCAGAACGCGGAGTTGAAGCTGTGGCAACCGATGTCGCCGAGGGCTCCACAGCCGTAGTCCCAGAAGCCGCGCCATTTGAAGGGGTGGATGTCCGGATGGTAGGGGCGGTCGGTGGCGCAGGTGCCCTGCCAGACATCCCAGTTGAGGTGATCCGGAACGGGATTGGCGGGGAATTTCAGTCCCGGTCCCTGAGGCCAGATCGGGCGGTTGGTCCAGTAATAGACTTCCTTCACCTCACCGATGAGTCCGGCCTCGATCCACTCGCGGAGGACGCGGGTGCCCTGCATGGTGGCGCCCTGGTTTCCCATCACGGTGAGGACGCCTTTTTTGGCGGCCATTTCGGAAAGCACGCGGGTTTCCCACAGGGTGTTGCAGAGGGGTTTCTGGACCATGACCGGCTTGCCGCGGCGGATGGCCTCGAGGGCGATCGGGAAATGCATGTGGTCCGGAGTGGAAACCGTGACTACATCGATCTGATCGGCAACGGTCGCGAACATCTCGCGATAGTCGGAGAAAAACCTGGCTTCAGGGAACTTTCCGATCGCGCCACCGGCCCGTTGTTTGTCGACGTCGCAGAGGAAGGCGATGCGATTGCCGGCGGCGATTTCGGAGATGTCGCTGCCGCCTTTGCCGCCGCAGCCGATGGCGGCGACGTTGAGTTGCTGCGAAGGCTTCTCGGCACCCAGAAGGAGATTGGGCGCGAAGGCCGAGCCGGCGAGGGCGGCGGCGGACTGGATGAAACGGCGGCGCGACGGGTTTTGCATCATGCGGCGATTGTGGAATCGATTGTTCCCGCTGGCCAATCCGAAAATTTCCCGCCGGGTGAGGCGACTTGGCCGGGCTCTCAGCGTTTTTTGCGGAGGCGTTTCCCGCTGAGACGGGCGGCAATGAGGTTCGGGCAGCGGCCGTTTTTCCGGAGCTGTTCGCAGTTGGCCTCGATCTTCAAGGTTTGTCTCAGCGGTTTGAACCCGAGCCTGCGGGTGACACAGTCGTTGAGCAGGTCGATGTGCGCATCCTCGAATTCGAGCACCTTGCCGCAATCGATGCAGACGAGGTGGTTGTGGGACGGCTTGTCGAGGAAGTTGGGGTCGTAGGTGGTCTGGTTGTCGCCAAGGTCGATCTCGCGGAGGAGATCCGCCTCCACGAGCAGGCCGAGCGTCCGATAGACGGTGGCGCGGGAGATGTCGGGATCGGTCCTTCTCACCCGGTCGAAGAGCTCTTCCGCGGTGAAATGCTCATCCTTGGAAAACACGGCGCGTGCGATCTTGTCCCGCTGGCCGGTGCGGCGCAGTCCCTTGCGCTCGATGAACGCGTCGAGCCGCTCCTTGATGCCGGAATCCATGGGCGCAGCCTAGGCCCTTCCGGCCGGAGCGGGAAGCGGAAACGTCGGAATCGACAGCGCGCCGCCATCCGCTAGCCTGCGTCCTGAATGACCCTCAAGGAACTCGGATGGTGCCCGCATTTTGAAGCCGCCTTCGCGCCACATCGCGCCAAGGGCTGGGTGCCGGCGCGCTTGATTCGTGAGACAACGATCAACTACGGCGCCTTTCTGGAAGGAGGCGACGAGATCGAGGAAATCGACGTGATTCTCTCCGGGCGCGTGTGGCATGAAGCCGCGTGCGATGCGGACCTTCCGGCCGTGGGGGACTGGGTGGCGGTGGAACTGGGCCATGAAAACCAGGACCACGTGATCCGCGCACTGCTGCCGCGCCGCACCTGCTTCGCCCGCAAGATGCCGGGGAACAGCTCGCAGGCCCAGGTGATCGGCGCGAATGTGGACATCGTCACCGTGGTCACCGACGCGGGCCCGGATTTCAACCTGCGGCGCATGGAGCGTTACTTCACGTTGATCGGCCGCAGCGGAGCGACCGCTCTGGTGCTCGTCAACAAATCCGACCTCTTCACCAAGGCAGAGAACCGTAAGGCCGCCGATGAGATCGCCGCGCTTTGGGACGGCGCGAGCGTCCACATCACCAGCGCCATCAAAGGCGAGGGACTCAAGGTGCTCAAAAAACACCTCAAACCCGGTGTGACCATGTGCGTCGTCGGCTCTTCGGGCGTTGGCAAATCCACCTTGGTCAACCAGCTCTACGGTGAGGAATGGCAGTGGACCGGCGAGGTGAATGAAACCACCGGCAAAGGCCGCCACACCACCACCTCACGCGAGTTGGTTCCGCTCGATGACGGCGGCATGCTCATCGACAACCCGGGCATGCGCGAGATCCAGATGTGGACCGACGAGGGCACCTTGCGCGAGAGCTTCGCCGATCTGGAGGCCCTCTCCGCCGGCTGCCGTTTCGCCGATTGCAGCCACCGCAACGACGCCGGCTGCGCGATCCGCGAGGCCGTCGACAAAGGCGAACTCGATCCCGCGCGACACGCCAGTTTCCTGAATCTGGAAAACGAGATCGCCGCCCTGAAAAAACGCGCGGAAAAACGCCGCATGGCCGTCGAGCGCTGGGCCAAACGCTCGCACCGCGTCAAGGCGCGCAACCTCAACGACCGCATCCAGCTCGAGCGCGACGAACGCGGAGACCTCTGAAACCGGCATTCCGGAAAAGCCCTCGCAGACCCACCTTCACCGGGCGAGATGGGCCAGGACCTGCACCACCAACGCGAAAAGCGCGTAGAGCGCGAGTTCGATCAAGAGCCTCGGAGGCGCGTGCAGCAGGGATTTCATGGCAGTGACGGGGTGAGGGCGGTGAACTTCGGAAAACCCTCCCTCCTTACTTGGTTGTTCGAAGGCGCAGGGTAACCGGATTCCTGCAAACCGATTTCAAACACTCCATCTTTCACCAAGCGGCAAATCCAGCCGTGCGCCATCACGATCCATGATGCCAGCCCAAGCTCCAACCAAGGCGGGCCGCCATCAATCGTTGGCGCGGATGATCGCCTTGCGCAGCTTGAGATACTCTTTCTCGGTCACCACCCCCTGCTGATAGGCCTTGTCCAGATCCGTGAGCTGCTGGCCCACGCTGGACTGCTGGGTGATGCTGCTTTCCACATCCGAGCTCGATATGCAGCCCGGAAGCGCCGCCACACTGATCGCAGCGGCCAAGCCTGATGAAACAACCCGGATTTTCATGATGCACCAATCTCCCCGGACCCGGCCGGGACGGGCGGGAAGATGCGGAAAAATCGCCGATTTGCAAGGGATTCCCCGCCGATTCCGGACACAGACCCTGCCTCGGGATCGACCGGGCCAGCCGGCCCCGCCGCGCAACCCGGGACTTGCCTACGCGTTAAATCTCTCGCCCGCAGTCCGCTCATCGGATAAGGCGACCTTGATTTCCGCGTAAAAACGCCACAATTGCCCATGTCCCCCCGACACCCCGGACTGATCACCGCCGGCCTCGTTCTCGGGGCGGTCGTATCGTGGCTGGCACTCGCTCCGGATCCCGCCGCAGGCACCCGGGCACTCGTCAGGGGAGGATCCTCGCACAACGAGCTCCGCATCGCGCCAACGATGCCGACCCTCGAATCGCACGGAATGCACACCGCCGAGAAGACCGATCCCCCGGCCTCCGCTCCGATGGAAAAGGATTTCATCGATCGCATCGTTTCCAAGGATGAGAAAACCGCAACCATTCCGGTGCCCGGCGGTGTGCCTGTAAAAGGGGACGTCATCAAAATCGTCCGGGACTCCACAGGCATTCGCAGCATCACGGGAAAAGTCACCGAGCCGGAAGCCGGGCGCTTCATGTTCCAGCGGCAAACCGTGCCCGGCAAGGCGGGGTCCATGGTGGGCTTCGTGCTTTTTGACCGAAGCGACACCGCCTGGCAGGTGCGGCCCGTCGGTGAAAACCGCTCGCCCGTCCTCGTCAAGACCACCGCCAACCGCATCATCTGCCGCGCCCTCCCACCCGCCGAAGCCACGGCGGAAATCCCCCAAACCCACCCGACCACCCTGCCCATCCCCGCTTCGGAAAACGGCGTGATCCAACTCCAAAGCCTGCCCGGAGCCAGCGCCGTTATTTATCTGGACTTCGACGGCGAGGAACGCGTGTTCGACAGCTGGGGCTACATCAACGCCCAGCCTGCCACCGCCTCCCCCAGCCAGATCTTCGACGTCTGGCGCGGTGTCTGCGAGGACTACCTGCCCTTCCACATCAACGTCACCACCATCCGCTCCGTCTACGACAGCGCCCCGCAAGGCAGCCGGATCCACGTGATCGTCACCCCCACCTCGGACGCCTCACCCGGTGCCGGCGGCGTCGCCTATGTGGGATCGTTCAACTGGTCCGGTGAAATGGTCTGCTGGTCCTTCCTCAGCACCGGAAAAAACGCCGTGGAGGTCATCTCCCACGAGGTCGGCCACACGCTGGGGCTGCTGCACGACGGCCGCAGCCCTTCGGAAGCCTACTACGCCGGCCACAACGGTTGGGCACCGATCATGGGCGTGGGATATTACCAATCCCCCTCCCAATGGTCCCAGGGAGAATACCCGAACGCCAACAACACGGAAGACGACATCGCCACCATCGCCACACTCAACAACGGAGTCTCACTGCGGACCGACGATCACGGCGCGTCACCCACCAGCGCCTCCTGGCTCGATGTCAACACCGGCGGCGCCATCGCCAACGAGGGCGTCATCGAGACCCGCGGCGATGAGGATGGTTTCCGATTCACCACGACCGGTGGCACCCTCACGCTCTTCGCCCAGAAGGCCTCCTTCAATCCGAACCTCGATCTCAAGGCGGAGGTGTTGGATGGGAACAGCATGGTCATCGCCACCAGCGATCCGCAGGACTCGCTCGATGCCACCTTCACCTCACTCGCCCTCGGCGCAGGAGACTACACGCTCCGCATCTCCGGCACCGGCAAGGGCGATCTCGCCTCCGGGTATTCAGACTACGGAAGCCTCGGTGCCTACACCCTCAGCGGCTCCCTCACCGGAGCCGCCACCGCAGAGCGCTTCGCCATCGCAGAGAACTCCCCTCAGGGTGCCTCCGTCGGCAGCATCGCCCCGCGCGCGAACCACGGGGCCGGCACACTCAGCTTCGCGATCGCCGCCGGTGGATCTTCCGGCCCCTTCGCCATCGATCCGGCCACCGGCACCATCACCGTCGATCAGGCCGCCGTCCTCGACTTCGAGGCGCTCTCCACCCGCTGGGACGATCCCGCCTCCTTCGAATGGCTCGTGGAAATCAGCGACAGCCTCGGCATCGCCAGCGAAACCCTCCGCGTCGTGGTGTCCGTAAACGATGTGAACGAGGCTCCTCTCTTCCCCTCCCCCGCCCCGCTTTCCGCTCCGGAAAACCTTTCCACTGGGACGATCCTCACCACTCTAACAGCCACCGATCCCGACCGCGGCGACCGCGTGACCTGGTCCATCGTTTCCGGCAACGGCTCCGGTGCCTTCTCCATCCATCCCACCAGCGGTATCCTCACCGTGGCGGGTCCGCTCGATTTCGAGTCACAGCCTACCCACCTGCTCACGCTCCGCGCCACGGACTCGCTCTCGCCCAGCCAATCGGTGGATCGCACGCTCGCGATCACCCTCGCCGACATCGCGGAGACGCTCACCCCCGGATCCGTCATCCGCACATTCTTCAACCAGATCCCGGGATCCACACTCGCCGCCCTCCAGAATCACGCCAATTTCCCCGGAAAACCGCACTCGGAGACCGTGCTCGCCTCGTTCACCAGCGGCGGCCCGCGCGGCGATTCCTATGGCAGCACCGTGCGCGGCTATCTCATCGCGCCTGCTTCCGGTGATTACACATTCTGGCTCTCCTGCGACGATGCCGGAGACCTCCGGATCTCGCCGGACATGAACCCCGCCAACGCTTCCGTCATCGCCAGCCAAAGCGCACGCAGCGATCCAAACGACTGGTTTGCCTATCCCTCTCAACAATCCGCCACCCTCAACCTCACTGCAGGGCAGGTTTGCTACATCGAAGCCCGCCACAAGGAAGACACGGAAGCCGATCACATCAGCGTGGCCTGGAAACCACCGGGCGCCTCGGCCCCGGAAATCATCCCCGGCCGCTGGTTGGCTCCCTTCCTCCAGGACTACGCACCGTGGGCCCCGAACGCCTCGCTCATCGTCCGCCAACACGCCACCAATGGCCAACGCGTCGGCCAGCCCGTCTTCACCGAGCCGGACCTCGGCCAGGGCATCTTCGGCTACTCGATCACCGCAGGAAACCCGTCCGGCCTCTTCGCGGTGAACTCGTTCAACGGCCAAATCACCGTGGCCAACAGCGCCGGCCTCATCCCCGGCACCACCCACACGCTCACCCTCAGCGCAGTCGACAACGGATCGCCCCAACTCACCGGAACCTCCACGGTCGTCATCGAGGTGCTCGGCCTTCACGAGCGCCTCCACTCCTGGTGGCCGCTCGATGAAACCTCGGGCCCCACCGCCGCCGATGTCTCCGGAAACTCGCGCCACGCCGATCTAACAGGCAGTGGCTCGTGGATCACCCGCGCACCGGCCAATCCCTGCCTCCAACTGAACGGGACCAACGCCCGCCTCGATCAGAACAGCAACAACGCCCTCGCCGGAGACACACCCTTCACGCTCGCCGCGTGGGTCAAGGTGCCCTCCACCCACGCGGCGGACGCGGTTCTCATCCAGCAGCAGGAATCCGGAGCCAGCGGCCACATCGGCCGCCACATCGTCCACGTCCGCGGCGATGGAAGGATCCGCTTCGGGATTTATGGAAGGGATGCCGGCGGAGGCAACGAAGCCTATCAGTTTGATATCACATCCACCGCCTCCATCGACGATGGCAACTGGCACCATGTCGCCTGCGTTCGGGACGGCACCACCGGCCGCATCTTCATCGATGGCGTGCAGTCCGCCACCGCCAGCGGAGCCATCCGCATGCTCGATCCCTCGCACACCGTCACCGTCGGCTGCGACGCCCGCAACAACAACGCCTTTCTCAACGCCGCCGTCGATGACGTCCGCATCTATCCGGACGCCCTCGGAGCCGCCCAGATCCAACGGGTGGCCGGCACTCCGAAGATCGCCATCACCAGCCCCTCGGCAGCTTCCGCCGCGATTCCCCAAGGGGTCGGCCTGCTGCTCAGGGCCGCCGCAAGCGATCCGGACGGCCCCGCCCCCGCGGTGGTTTGGTCGCTCGTATCCGGCCCCGGTGCCGTCGCCTTCCAAACCACCCCGTCCGGAGAAACCGCGGCCTCGTTCTCAGTTCCCGGCACCCACCTGCTGCGCGCCACCGCAAGCGATGGCACCAACACCGCCACCGACGACATCACCGTCACGGCCGGCAGCAGCGTGACCTCTTCCTTCGGCGGCCTCACCTATGGCACCGGCCCCGCAGGCATCCACTTCGAAAGCCCGCCCGGCACCTATCACCTCTACGGCATGTCATCCGGCATCCTCCCCGGCTCCACCTCGGACGGCTTCCACCAACTCGGCCAGGTATTCGCCGGCGACTTCGACGTCCGCGCCCGAGTGGTCGACTTCACCGACATCGCCGGCACATCATCGGAACGCGCGGGCCTCGTTCTCAGGGTGGGCTCCACGGCCAGTTCCAGCGCCATCGGCGGCTTTATCGGCTACGGCACCGGTGCCACCGCCCACTGGATCCGCCGCGCCAGCCATGGCGGCACCAATACCGCCAACACCTACTCCCCATTCCCCACCCCGGCCTGGTGCCGCATCACCCGCAACTCCGGAGTCGTCCAATACCTGCATTCCGCCGATGGCCAGAACTGGTCGCTACGCGGCATCTCCATCCTCAACGGCGAGGTGCGCGCAGGCCTCTGCTGGTCCTCCGGAAACGCATCCGCCGTCGGCACCGCCACCTTCGACAACGTCTCCGGCTTCTCCACCGTGAACACCGGCCCGCTCGTCGCCACCGGATCCGCAGGCCCGGCCTTCGTCAACCTGCCCTCATCCCTCGTCGGTGCCGTCTCCGATGACGCACTGCCCGCTCCACCCGCCGCCGTGGCCTTGCAATGGTCGCTCGTCAACGGCCCCGGCCCCGTCACCTTCTCCCATCCCACGCTCGCGGAAACCTCGGTCACCTGCTCCGCCGCCGGCATCCACAGACTGCGGCTCACCGCGGATGACGGGGCGATCCGCACCTTCAGCGACCTCGATCTAACAGCCGAGCTGCTCGACATCGCAGGCGTCGCCGCCACCGATGCCAACGCCTCGGAAACCGGACCGGATCCGGGCACTTTCACCTTCACCCGCGGCGGCTCGCTGGTTGGCGATCTCACCGTGGCCTTCACCCTCACCGGCACTGCGGACCATGGCTCGGATTTCGCCACCCTGCCCACAGAGATCCTCATTCCCGCCGGGATGAGCTCCGCCACCCTCACTCTCACACCCATTGCCGATGGACTTGTGGAAGGAGCTGAAGAAGCCCAAGTCACCCTGCTGCCCGGAGCCTATCAGATCGATGGAGCATCGGCCGTCGTCCACATCGCAGACTCCAACCACGCCCCGCAATGGAATGCGCCTTCCACAAACGGCCCGGACGCGGACGAAGGCATGCCCTACCTCGCACCCGGCCTCCAGGCGGCCGCAGCCGACCCGGATGGCGACCTGCTCACGTTCTCAAGATCCGACGGACCCGCCTGGCTCGGTGTCGCCTCGGACGGCACTCTCACCGGCACCCCGGGCCCGGACGACGTGGGCATGAACACCTTCCGGATCCGCGCCTCGGATGGCTCTTTGCATGCGGAGGCGGACTTCACGGTCTTCGTCCACTATGCCAACCTGCCGCCGTTTTTCTCGTCAAATCCGGTGAGCGCCCCGGACGCGATGGCCTCGCTGCCCTACGCCGCCACCCTGCCGCCGGGCAGCGCCGGAGACCCTAACAGCATGCAGGGAGACACGATCTCCTTCAGCAAGACCCTCGGCCCCGCCTGGCTTGAGGTCGCATCCGATGGCACGCTCACCGGCACCCCGGCACCCGGCGATGAAGGTCTCTGCGAATTCGCCATCCGCGCCACCGACAACGGCGGATACTTCACGGAAACCGTGCTGCGCGTGATGGTCCGCCCCCCCCTTCTCCACCTCGATGCGAACGGCGACAGCCCCGGATCGGGAACACCCGCCACCCTCACGTGGGACGCTTCTTCCATCTGGACCGCGGATCCGGACGGCGGCACCACCACCCTGCCGTGGATTCCGGGCGCGACCGCCGTCTTTTCCGCAGGCTCGGACACCACCGCGACCAGCATCGTCGTGGAGGGAACCAAATCAACTCGCGGCCTCACCTTGAAGCAGGGCAGCCTGGCGCTCACCGGCGGCCAACTGGACCTCGATGGAGTTTCCGTTCCTTTCACCATCAACGGCAGCGCCTCGATCGGCAGCCCCATTTCCGGATCCGCCCTGGAACTCCTCAAGACCGGCATCGGCTCGCTCACCCTCACCGGCACCCATCCCTTCACCGGTGGCATCCACCTCGCCGCCGGCTCCATCGTCCTCGACGGCAGCCTTCCCGCCGCCACCTCGCTCACCGTGGACGCGGGTGCCACGCTCTCCGGCACCGGAAGCACCGCCGCAGCTGCCGCCATCGCCGGCACACTCGACCCCGCCGGAAACTCGGTGGGCTCCCTCACCACCGGCCCGCTGTCCTTCACCGGCAATGCCACCCTCATCGCACACCTCAACCGCTGGGGCGGCGGACCCGGCACGGACTACGACACCCTGCTCGCGCCATCGCTCGATCTCACCGACGTGACGACCCTCACCCTGCGCCTTCCCGGCCCCGGCCCTGCGGCTGCTCCGGCATCCGCTGCTTCCTTCGCACTCATCCGCACCACGGGTGGCATCACCGGCTTCGATTCCGGACGCATCCTCATCGACACCACCGCCCTCGCCGCAGCGGGTGGATCCTGGGCGGTCCGCACCAGCGACGGCGACCTCATCCTCGATTACACACCGCCCTTCGAAGTTTGGAAAAACACCAGATTCGGAACCCAGGCCGCCGAGCCCCTGGTTTCCGGTGGCACGGCAGATCCCGATGGAGACTCCTTGCCCAACCTTCTGGAATACGCCTGCGGCACCGATCCAACCACCGCCAACCCATCGCCCCTGACCCTCGATCTCTCCGGCGGCATTCTCCGTCTCCATGTTCCGCGCGATCCCCTGGCCAGCGATGTCACATTGGTGGTGGAAACCTCGTCCGATCTAACAGACCCGGAGTCCTGGACGCAGGTCGATACGGTGATCGAGGAAAACAGCCCGTCCCTCCTGAGAGTCCGCGATGCACTGGGCGGCCCACAGCGCTTCATCCGGGTGAAGGCTCAGCGTTGAAGCGGCGCAACCTGAAAGCGCCACACCCAATCGCCCGTATCGCCATCCATGAAAACCCTCGCGGGTGCCGCGCTGGCAGCGGCGATGATCCTGGTGTCCCATGCGGCGGACACCGCCGCCCTTCTTCCCGCCACCCCCGCCGGCATCGGCCGCCCCGCCTCGGACCGCGCATGGTGGAACAAGCTCGCCACCACTCCGGAAGCACGCACGGCCATCAAGCGCGCCGAGGACTGGATGGCCAGACCCATGCCCGCATTCGACCGCGAACGCTACCTCGACTTCGTCACCAACGGCGACCGCGAACGCTATCAGACGATCAATACCGCGCGTTGGGAACGATTCAAATGCCTCGTCCTCGGTGAGTGCCTCGAAGCCAAGGGCCGCTTCATCCCCGCGCTCGAAGAGACCGTCGCAAGCCTTTCCACCGATCCTTCGTGGATCCTGCCCGCCCATGACTACGGAGCCGCCGTCGTCAACGGCGCACCACCCTACGCCGATCTGGGCGTGGCGATGAATGGCTGCCAGATGGCGCTCGCCTCCTGGCTTCTCGCCGACCGCCTGCCTGCCTCCACCCTCAGCCTGATGCGCGCCCAGGTTTCCAAACGCCTCACCGGCCCCGTGCTCGCCACCATCAATGGCTCGGCTCCCAAGTCCGTGATCAGCGGCCACTGGTGGGCACGCGCCAATCACAACTGGAACGCGGTCTGCACCGCCGGTGCCCTCGGCGCCATCCTCGCCACCGAGCCCTCGGTCGAAACCCGGGCAAAGGCGCTCGACTGGGCCGTTTCTAACATGAAGGTGTTTCTATCAGGTTTCGGCAAGGACGGCTACTGCTCCGAAGGCGTGGGCTACTGGAACTACGGATTCAGCCACTTTGTCTTCCTCGCGGAAATGGTCCGCACCCAGACCGGTGGTGCCATCGATCCACTCGCCGCGGAACCCGTCCGCCGCATCGCCGCCGCGCCCACCAAACTGGAGATCGCGGATGGTGTCTATCCGGCCTACGCGGACTGCCCCCTCAGCGCCCGCCCGGACACCCTGCTCACCGACCTCGTCCGCTGGCGCATCTCCAAGCGGCCCTTCACCACCGGAGCCGCCACGGCACTCGCCTCCAATCCGCTGCTTTATCTGACCATGATGGATCTCACCGCACGCGACGGTGCGCCTTGCGGAGTGCCGGACGCCTCGCCCGCCGGGCTCAGGGCCTGGTTTCCGGACAGCGGCGTCTGCGTCGTGCGGCCCGCCAGCCCTGGCGGACTCGCCGCCTCGTGGAAGGGCGGACACAATGCCGAGCACCACAACCACAATGACGTGGGCACCACCGTGGTCGTCTGGAAGGGCCGTGCGGTGATCGCGGATCCGGGAGCGATGACCTATCGCTCCGAGACCTTCGGCAAAAACCGCTACCGCCTGCCTGTCATGGGATCCTACGGCCACTCGGTGCCGGTGGTGGCGGGCATGCTTCAGAAAGAAGGTAGCTCCAGCGCCGCACGCGTCCTCAACACCGCCTTCAGCGATTCCACGGACTCCATCACCATGGACCTCTCATCCGCCTATCCGGATACCGGACTGAAACAACTCGAACGCCGCTGGACCTACCAACGCGACGGAGCGGGCCACTTGGTGATCGAGGACCGCTTCCGCTTCGAATCCCCCTCCGCCTTCGGCAGCGCGCTCGTTGGCTTCGGCACCTGGTACTTCGTAAAGTCCACATCCACCGCCGCACGCTTCCTGATCGATGGCGGCAACGGCGCCATCCTGCAGGCGGATGCCGAATTCCCCACCACCGCCACCTGGCATGTCTGCAAACTCCACAACCCCGGCAAACCCGCGGCCCATCGCCTCGGCCTCGATCTAACCGATCCACTCGCCCAAGGATTCCTCCGCTGGACCCTCCGCCCTGCCAGCGGGCTCGACCCCAAGGCCACCCGCCTCCCCGTGACCGAGGCCCCCGCCATGCTCGAAGACCCACGCAAGGCACCACCCGCCGCCTCAGCACAGCGGACCCCTCCGCAGAAACCGGGCGCACCTTGAAGATGCTCATGCCCGCTTCTTTGGAGCAGGATCCACCCGGCAGCCTTCGCCGAGGCCAAGGCAGTCAGGGGATTCGGTCCTTGCCTTGGTGGGTTTCGAAGGCTCGGAAGATTTTGAGTTTGCCGTAGGAGATGCGGCCTTCGAGGTGTTCGTACACCGGCTTGAGGGATTCTTCGGTGTAGCCTTCGAGAGCCGCGCGCAATTCGGCTTCCTCGGCTTCGGTGTAGAAGGCGCGGGGATCGAGGGCTTCGCCATTGGCGATGGCGGTGGCGAGGTGGCCTTCGATCGTGGTTTCCACGAGACCGCGTTCGGCGGCGATTTCGGGGATGGATTTGCCGGAGCGGTAGAGTTCGAGGGTGACTTGGGCGGTGGGGTTGGTGGCGGGTTTGGGAGGCTTGGATGCCGGAGGGGTGAAGTTTGTTAGAGGCTCGAAAACCTGGCGATCATGGGTTTCAAGCCAGGCGGCGATGAGGCCGATGAAGGATTGGCCGTAATCGGCGAGTTTGCGTTCGCCCACGCCGGGGATGCGGAGGAAGGCGGCGTCGGTCGTGGGATAGTCGCGGGCCATGTGGCGGAGGGCGACATCCGAGAAAACGACATAGGGTGGAACGCCGGCGGTGTCGGCGAGTTGTTTGCGGTGGGCGCGGAGGGTTTCGAAGAGCTCGGCATCGCACTCGATGTCTCCGGCGCGGAGCGGGCGTGAGGCACGGGATTTTTCCGCAGCCATGAGGCGTGTGAGGGAAACGGTGCCGCGTTCCCGCAGGAAGGCCGAGCCATCGGCGGTGATGGTGACGGTGGGGAAGGTGCCGCTTTCGATGGCGATGAGGTTTTTGCGAGCGAGTTGGCGGGCGATCTCCGCCCACATGGCGGCGTTGTGCTCCTTGCCGATGCCGTAGGTGCTGAGCTGGTCGTGGTTTTTTGTGAGAACCTTCTCCGCCCGGGAGCCGGTGAGGATGTCGCAGAGATGCCGGATGCCGACGGGCGGGTGGCCGCTTTGTCTGACGCGGAGGATGCAGGAGAGGAACTTCTGCGCCTCGGTGGTGGCATCCCAGGTTTCGCGGGGGGCGAGGCAGTTATCACAGGCGCCGCAGTTTTCCTGAGGCCAGGTTTCTCCGAAGTACCCTAACAGCCCGATGCGGCGGCATTGGTCGCCTTCCGCGAAGTCGGCCATCTGGTCGAGCTGGAGGCGGGCGTGGTCGCGGGCTTCGTCTTCCGGGATGTCATCGAGGAAACGGAGGTATTTCGCCACATCGCCGCGGGAGAAGAGCAGCAGGCAATCGGCAGGCAGTCCATCGCGGCCGGCGCGGCCGGTTTCCTGATAGTAACCTTCGAGGTTTTTCGGAAGATCGGCGTGGATGACGAAGCGGACATCGGGTTTGTTGATGCCCATGCCGAAGGCGACGGTGGCGCAGACGACGCGCACCTCGTCGCGGAGGAAGGCATCCTGGTTGCGCGCGCGCTCGGCGGCATCGAGCCCGGCATGATAACAGACGGCGGCGATGCCGGAGGTGCGGAGCGTGGCGGCGAGTTCCTCGGTGCGCTTGCGGGATTGGCAATAGACGATGCCGGAATCGTGGCCACGGGACTTGATGAAAGCGGTGAGGCGGGAGGAGGCATCCTGTTTCGGCTCGACGAGGTAGTTGAGGTTGGGACGATTGAAACTGGCGACAAAGACCGCCGCCTCCTCAAGAGCCAGTTGGGTGACAATATCCTCGCGAACGCGGGGCGTGGCGGTGGCTGTGAGAGCGATGACGGGGACGCCGGGAAGGGCTTCTCGGAGTTCGCGCAGGCGGCGGTATTCCGGGCGGAAATCGTGGCCCCACTCGCTGATGCAGTGGGCTTCATCGACCGCGAGGGCGGTGACGTTCCAGCTTCTAACAACCGAGAGGAAATCGCCGGTCATCAGGCGCTCCGGAGCGAGATAAACGAGCTTGGTTTCCCCGGAGCGGATGGCGGCGAGGCGGTCGCGGTTTTCCTGCGGATCGAGGGTGGAGTTGAGAAACGTGGCGGGGATGCCGGAGGCACCGAGCTGGTCCACCTGGTCCTTCATCAGCGCGATGAGCGGCGAGATGACCAGCGTGAGCCCGTCACGGGCGAGGGCGGGAAGTTGATAGCAAAGGCTCTTTCCCGCACCGGTCGGGAGGATGGCGAGCGTATCGCGGCCGGCGAGCGCCTGCTCCATGATCTCCTGTTGGAGAGGACGGAAGCTGTCGTAGCCGAAGTGGGTCTTGAGAAGGGGCGCGAGGAGACCATTCATGCGGCGCATGCAAAACTGTTACCTTGAACAGTTCAAGTGCGAATCCACCGAAGCACGGGGATCAGATCTCGATGAGTGTCGGAAAGTCCGGGCAGAGCTGGGATTTCTCGAGCGGGCCGGTGGCGGAGTGAAAGCGCATCGATCCGCCTTCCTCACAGAACCAGACTTCCTCGGCACCGGCATCGAAGTAGAGCGCCATGTTTTCCTCCATCTCGGCCGGGGTGTTCGAAGGAGAAAGCACTTCCACGCAGATTTCGGGTGCCTCCAGAAAGCAGCGGCGATCATACGAACGAGCGTAGCGGACATCCGAAAACCATCCCACATCCGCCGCTTTCACGCCATCAGGGGTTGAAATTGCGCATTCGGTGACGGATCGGCCACCAAGTTTCAGCTTCAGATGAAAAGCGATGTCAAACTGGCGGGTTCCGTGCGCGGGTCCGGGAGGAGGTGTCATGAGGATATGGCCATGGCGGTCGGTTTCGATCCGACCTTCGATCTTCGCCAATTCCGGATCCGCAAGCAGACGCTCCCAGACGCGGAGGTTGAACTCCTGCTGGTCATCGCGCGGTGGGAGCTGGATCGCGAGGCTCATGATCGGAAGCTACTGGAAAACGAACTCAGGCGCAAGTTTCCACCTGCGCCACGGCCGTTGCGGCATCCCTCACTTCAAGGACTTCTTGGCTTCCTGCACGGACTTCTTGAACGCGGCAATGGCTTTCTTGTCGCTCTGGAGTTCGGTGCGGCCGGCTTCGGCAACGATTTTGCTCATGGAGGGATCGAATACCACGAAAGTGACATAGGCACCGGTGATGAACGGTTTCTTCATGCGCTCTTTCAGGGCTGTGGGGAACGCGCTTGCATCCTGCTCCTGGATGGATTCCGCGCGGGCGAAGACCTTGACGACACCGGAGCCGGCCGCCTTTTCGCCGTTCTCCATGGCGGCGGCACAGTTCGGGCACTGGTCGTCCTTGCCCTTGACCACGAGCACCACGAGTTTCTTGTCGGCCTCGGCCTTGGCCTGGGCTTCCTTCAGCTCGGAGATTGGAGCGAAGCCACGTGGCGCGTCGTCCTTGGCGGTCGCGGGGAGCACCAAGAAAACGAGGGCGGAGGCGAGAATGAGGAGCGGATGTTTCATGATCATGGGGTTGCTTGAACGGATGTGAGTCTCACTACGCAGGAAAGCGAGCCGATATCTCGGTGGGATTCTCCACTTGTCCGATCTCCTGACGAGTGCCGATGGCCCTCGTGGTGCCCCCCGCGATCCGAGCGTCACTCCACCTGTGCCACGGCCATGGCGGCGATGCCTTCCTTGCGGCCGATGAAGCCCATGGTCTCGTTGGTGGTGGCCTTGATGCCGACGCGCTGCGGCGGGATGCCGAGGGCCTTGCCGATGTTGGCACGCATCGCATCCCGGTGAGGAAGGACCTTGGGGGCTTCCGCAATGAGGGTGGAGTCCACGTTGATGATCCTCAAGCCGGCCTCATCGGCGAGGGCGCGGCATTTTTCGAGGATTCTCAACGAGACGATGTCCTTGCAGGCGGGATCGCCGGGCGGGAAGTAGAAACCGATGTCCGGCAGGCCCATCGCGCCTAACAGGGCGTCCGCGATGGCATGGCAAAGCACGTCCGCATCCGAGTGCCCTTCCAGGCCGTGGGTGTGGGGAATGGTGACACCGCCCAGAACGAGCGGGCGGTTTTCCGCGAAGCGGTGGACGTCGTAGCCGATGCCGGTCATGGAAATGATGGTGGATTGTAGATTGTGGATAGAGGATGGCAGATGGCGGAGAATCCACGATCGCCGATCCACGATCCACTATCCTCGTCAAAGAACCTCTTCAATCGGAATGCGGCCGTTGGTGGCGACGATGGACCATGAGTCCGGTTTGTTAGGGATGGGGGTGAGATCGACCTTGCCGCCGGCGGTCTCGACGAGGAGCTGTCCAGCGGCGATGTCCCAGAGGGAGATGCGGGACTCGATGTAGCCATCGAGCCGGCCGGAGGCGATGTAGGCCATGCCGAGGGCGGCGGAGCCCATCATGCGCATCTTGCGTGCCTTGAGAGAGCCTTTGCGGAAGCGTTCGAGGCCGGTGCGCAGGGATTCCTCGTCCTTGCCACAGCCGACGTAGAGGATCGAGTCTTCCAGCCTGTCGCGCTTGCTGGCCTGGATGGGGGTTCCGTTCAACATGGCGGGGGAACCTTTCTCGACGGTCCAGGTTTCGCCGACCATCGGATCATGGATCACACCGACGACGATCTCACCATCGACACGCAGGGCGATGGAGACGCAGAAGTGGGGGATTCCGTAGAAGAAGTTCACGGTGCCGTCGATCGGATCGACGATCCACTGGCGATTGGATTCCTGGTTTCCGGCGATGCCTTCCTCACCGTACAGGGCGTCTCCGTCGCGCGCGCCTAACAGGATCTCGGTGATGAGCTCCTGGGATTCCTTGTCGAGGGCGAGCTTGATGTCGTGGTGGGTGGCTTCATCGACGGTGGCATCCGAGCCGAAGTGCTGGTGGAGAAGCTTTCCGGCGGTGAGGGCGGCGTGGGTGGCGAGTTCGAGGTCGGTCATGGAGGAGGTTGAGAGTTGAGAGTTGAGGGAGAGAAAGGAGGGTGGATGGTCGCTGGCGGCTTCTTTCTAACCACCATTAACTCTCAACCCCCAACTTCTCTCAAAGCTGGCGTTGCAGATGAAGTTCGAGGATGGTTTGGACGAGTTGGTGGGCGAGGTCGTGCTTGGAGGCGGTGGGCAGGGTTTCGGCGTGATCGGGATAGACGAGGGTGACCTGGTTGTGGTCCGAATCGAAGCCGATGCCGGGCTTGGAGACATCGTTGGCGATGATGAGATCGCAGCCTTTGCGGGAGAGTTTGGCGCGGGCGTTTTCGAGGAGGTTTTCCGTTTCCGCGGCGAATCCGACGAGGGTGCCAGTGAATCCGAGCGGTTGTCGGGCGGAGCCGAGGATATCGGGGGTTTTGACCAGCTCCAGAGTGAGGGACGCTGCGGATTTCTTGAGTTTCTCCGGGGCGACGGTGACCGGTGTGTAGTCGGCGACGGCGGCTGCGAAAACGGCGAGGTGCATGCGGCCGAGGTGCCGGGAAACAGCCTCGAACATGTCTGCGGCGGATTCCACCGGGATGAAATCGACGAGATCCGGGACATCGAGCGAGGTGGGTCCTGAGATGAGGAGCACCTGGTGCCCGGCGGCCTGGAAGGCGTGGGCGAGTTCATAGCCCATCTTTCCGGATGACCGGTTGGTGAGGAAGCGGACGGGATCGATGGCTTCGCGGGTGGGGCCTGCGGTGACGAGGACGTTCACGCGGGCGAGTCTGGAGGATGGATGGCGGCAGGCAAGCGGGAAGCAAGAAGCCCGCTCCGGGGGTGAGCCGGAGCGGGCCTGGGGTTACCATCCACAGTATGACCCATTAGTTTTCCACGCCTTCGACGCGGAAGAAGCGGCTGCCCGTGCCCAGAGGAATGGTGGCGGTCCAGCGATCGTAGTTGGCCGGGACACCGGATTGGTCACCATCGGCAGCGGGGATGACGGAGCTCGCGGTCCAGGAACCAGCGCCGAGAGTGGTGCTCTCGAGCAGGGAGTAGCCGGCGTTATCCTCACGCCTCAGCCATTTGAGCACCAGGTTGCCACCGGTGGTGGTGGAGTCAACGAGGGTGCCGGTGGTGGCGGAGGGGTCGGTGCCGAAGAGGAACTCCTGGAGGTTGGTCAAACCATCGGAGTCCGGATCATCGGTGCGGCCGCGCTGGTTGGTATCGGCGATCTGGGTTTTCCAATCGTCGTAACCGGCAACGGCGATGGCGAGGGTGACGGTGCCGGCGGCTTCGTCGTAGGTCCAGAGTTGGCTGCCGACGGTCCGGGACCAGGTGTCTCCGGTGACGGCCCAGGGGGTGCCATCGGCATCGACGACCTGGAAGGTGGATCCATAGGTCGCGGTGCCGGTGATTTCCTCGATCGACCAGGTTCCGGTGGTGAGGGTGGAGGCGGCGGCGACGTTGATGTGGAAATCGCCGTTAAAGGTCGCGTTGCCACTACCGGTGATCTTGGAGGGCACACCGGACGCCGGGATGGCGAAGGTGAGTCTGCCTGCATCGTGGAGTTCCATGGAGCCGCCGTTGACGATCACGTTGCCGGTGTTGGTGTTGGTTCCCTTGAGGACGAGCTTGCCATCGCCGGTCTTGGTGAGGTTGCTCGCACCGATCACGGGGCCGGAGATCAGGAGATCATCGGTGGCCGTTCCATCCTGCACGTTGAGCACCGCGTTTCCGACGAGGTTGAAGGGCGTGGCGATCTCGGCTCCGGTGGAGGAGGCGAAGAAGCTCATCGTGCCGCCCCAGTTGCGGAGTTGGGTGGAGGGATCGGAGTTTCCGGTGACCAGACCGCCGGTCATCTGAAGAGTGGTGGCATATTGCTCGCGACCGAGCTTCAGGGTGCCGCCATTGATCACGATGGGGATCTGGTCGGTGCCGAGCGTGTGTGCCCCCGCGGTTTCCACGGTGCCGCCCGGGTTGATGGTGAGCGTATTCACCTGGCCGAAGGGGACGGTATACCAGCCACCTGCGGTGATGTAGAGCGTGCCTTCATTGACCGTGACTCCACCGCTGAAATTCTTGTTGGTGGAGAAGGTGAGCGTGCCGGCACCGGTCTTGGTGAATCCACCGTTGCCGGTGATGGGACCGGAATGGATGACGCCTGCGGTGTTGGTCACCTGGATCGTGCCGCCGCCTGCGCCGAGGGCGATCGCCTTCGAGGTGGTGATGGCGGAGGATCCGGAGAGGGCGAGAGCACCACCGGCGAGGGTGAGGGAACCCGAGCCGAGCTTGGCGGTATCGTCCACTTGAATCGAACCGCCGGTGACGGAGAGGTTGCCGGTGAGGGTGTTGCCCGCGTTGGTGAGGGTGAGGGCGCCGGTGCCGGACTTGGTCAGGGCACCGGATCCGGAAACCACGCCATCCAGGCTGAGGTTGCCATTCTCCAGCTTGAGAACGCTGGCGGAGAGCACGCTGAGCGAGCGATCCGTGGCGGCGGCCGTAGTGCCCGCATAGCCGAGCGTGCCGCCGTTGAGAACGATGGAGGAGCCACTGCCAAGCGCACTGCCGACACCCGAGTTGGCGATCGTGGCGGCATTGAGCGTGCCGAGGTTGATCGTGACGTCGCCGGTGAAGGTGTTGGTGTTGGAGATCGTGACGCTTCCATTTCCGCTCTTGAGAAGGGAGGAGGAACCGGTGATCGCGTTGGTGCCGGTGAGGGTGTAGTCCAGAGCATCCGAGTTCGTGAATGCGACACTGAGCGGGTTCACATCGCCGGAGGAGAGCACCACATCGCCATCGAAGGCAGCGTCGTTGAACACGACGGCGGCTCCGGCGGAGAAGGTGACGGGATCGCCACCTCCATTGCGCCAGTTGTTCGTGAGCGTCCATTCGGCACCTTCGAAGCCGTCCCAGAAGAGGGCCGAGGTGCTGACGGTGAGTTGGAGTTCGCTTCCGTTGTCACTGAGCGCGTAGGTGAAGGGACCGCCGGGGTTGGTGCCGATGGTGAAGGCGGAGAGTCCGGTGCCTCCGATGGGACCACTGTGGGTGGCCAGCGTGTAGGTGCCAACCGCCAGCGGTGCGGTTCCGATGTCCACGGTGACCGAGCCGGCGGCACCGAGGGCTTCCAACTGGTTGGTGACAGCGACCTGGGTGACGTTGGGGGCGACCCTCAGGGTGCCGGTGCCGGCAAACGAGAGGCTGTCCACCGTGAGCATGTCTCCGGCAAGGGAGCTCGCTCCGATGCCACCGGCGACGGTGCCGCCGCTGGCGCTGACGACCACGCTGTTGTTGAGGACGCCATATCCGTCGAGGGTTCCACCGCTGTTGACGGTGACCGTGCCGGTTCCGGCGACGGTGCCCGCAGGATCATTGACCCGAAGGGTTCCTCCGTTGACGAAGGTTCCACCCCCATACGAGTTGTTGACGTTTGAAAGCGTGAGGATGCCGGTGCCCGACTTCGAGAACGACAGATTGTTTTCGTTGGTTCCCGAGCCACCGATGCGCATCGCCAGGGCCGAATCGCTGGCAGAGCTGAGGGTGAGGTTGGACAGGGTGGTGGACATGCCGACGACCGAGCCTCCGGTGCCGTTGGAAGCCAGGGCGGACACCGTCTGGCTGACGCCGTCGAGCTTGAGGAAGGTGCCCGAGTTGAGGATGACGCCCGCGCCGGTGGGGAGGCGGTTGTCCGCGCCGCCGACGATGACCGAGCCGCCGCCGACGTAAACGCCGTTGCCGTAGGTGTTGGCACCGGTGAGTCTGACGGATCCGCTGCCTTCCTTGCGAAGGGTGGTGGCGAAGGGGCCGCCGTTGTTGTTGCTGCCGCTTCCGGAGATGACGCCCTGGATGACAAGGTCACCGGTGGCGGTATTGGATCCTGAAGTGGTGGCGAGGCGGTATCCGTAGCTATCCGCGAGAATGTTCACGGAGGAGTCGACCACCGAGCCGGATGCGGCTGCGGCTGCGGAGAGATAGGTGCGGTTGACATCGCCACCACCGAGCGTGGCGGAACCGGTGCTGTAGGCACGGACGGTGGAGGGAGCGGTCTGGAGCGTCAGGGTATCACCGAAGCGGGAGGTGGTGCCGCCCTTGAGGTAGAGCCCGGTGGCATCGCCCACGCTGGTGCCGTTCACGGTGACCCCGCAACCGTAGCCGAAGCCGACGCTGGTGGAGTAGCCGAGCTGAAGGGTGGCTCCCGCGGCGACGGTGTGGAGTTTTGCGGTTCCGGAGGCGTTGTTGGTGATTTCGAGCGTTCCTGCATCCACGGCGGTGGTGCCGGTGTAGGTGCTCGCGCCGCCGAGGATCAGGGTGCCTGCGCCGAGTTTTCTCACACCGAGCGAGCCTGAGCCGGTGCCGGTGCTGTTGGCGATCACATCGCTGAAGGTGACGGCTCCGGTGGCATTGGCGGTGTTGAAGCCGAAGAAGGAGCCTGCCTGCAGGCCGTTGTTGGTGATGGTGGTCCGCAGGTTGTTGAGGAGCAGGTTGGCCTCGATGGTGCTGAACTCGCCGGTGCCGCCGATATTGACCGCCAGAGTGGCTCCGCTGGAAACGCGGAGGTTGGCCGGTGTCCAGCTGGCGGTGGTTCCGTTGTAGACGGATGCGGATTTCCCGAATTGGAGGACGCCCGCGCTGACGGTGGTGGTGCCGGTGTAGGTGTTGGTTCCGGAGAGGATCTGGTTGCCGGCTCCGGACTTGGCCAGGGTGACGACGGACGCGCCACCGTTCTGAATGTTTCCGGTGAAATTGCCGTTTCCACCGCCGCCGCCGAGGGTGAGGGTGGTATTGATGCTGTTGGTATCGACGGTGCCGTTGCCATTGAGTCCGTTGATCGTCTCGCTCTGGCTGGAGAGGCGGAACTCGGCCTGGGTGGCGGATGGGAAATCCGTGACAGTGACGCTGGTGGTATCCGGGATGTAGTTCGTGGCGGAGGCGGTGGCGACGCCGTTCTGAAGATTGCCTCCTGTTCCCGAAGGACTGATGGTGAGATTGCCGGTGAAGGTGTTCGCGTTGGTGAAGACCGTGCGTCCGGTGCCGGTGACGGTGAGGTTTCCGGTTCCGGAAATGCTGCTGTAGTCGGTGCGGTCCGCGGCGTTGGAATCGAGGATCAGGTTGCGGGCGAGGGTGATGCCGGTGAAACCATTGCTGGCTCCGGCTCCGGTGACATTCGAGCGGGTGCCGAGGGTGGCGGTGCCGGTGCCGTTGGCCGAGATGATGACGGGGCGGACGAAGTTGACGCGGTTGGTGTCGATGTAGAGGGCGGTATTCGCGGAACCGGTATTGCTGTCGCCGAGGGTGACGTTTCCGGCACCGAGAGCACCGGCGCTCTGGACCTGGATGGTGCCTTGGCTGATGATCACGCCGCCGGTGAAGGTGTTGACTCCGTTCATCGTGAGGATGGACGAGCCGGACTTGAGGAGCGATCCGGTACCGGAGAGGAAGTTGCCGGCGCTGCCGGTGATCGTGAAATTGTTCGTCGCCGAGTTCACGACGATGGAACCTGGCTGGAGTTCACCGGCAAGGGTGATGTTGGTGGGAACGCCTGCGCTGTCGTCAAAGAGCACTGCGTCACCCCAGGCGAAGGTTTGGGCACCGGCGTTGCCCCAGTTGGCGGTGGTTTTGAGGTCCCAGACATTTCCCGGGCCGGCCCAGGTGAGGTTCTGGGTGCTGAAGGAAAGGGTGACCACGCCCGAGGTGTCGGTGACAACGGGGTTGGTGAATCCGCTCAGACCCTTGAGGTCGGTGGCGAGGCCACCGGGGCTGGTGAGCGTGCCGGTGTAGGTGAAGAGGGTGACCGGGCTTTGTGCCGTGCTGGGGACCGAGCTGAAGACGACGGTCGGCTGCCCGGTGAGATTGAGACTATTGAAGGTGATCCCACCCGGAGTGGTGGGATCCACAGCGAGGAACGATCCCGTGGCCGGGCTGACCGTTCCGCCGATGCTTCCTTCACCGCCGAGGGTGGCACCGCTGGCGACGCTGGTGGTGGTGGAGGCGATGCTGCCGCCTGCGGCGACGTTGAGGCGGCCTGCGTTGACTGCGAGCGTGCCGGTATGGGAGCTCACTCCGGAAAGCGTGGTGGTTCCGGTGCCGATCTTGGTGATGGCCGTGGAGCCGGAGAGCGGAGCGGTGACCGTTTGAGTGCCGGTGGTGCTGAGGGCGAAGGTCCCGGTGGCCGAGGAAAGGTTGATGTCGGAGGTTCCGGAAACGCTTCCGGTGAGTGTGACGGTGAAACCGTTTGCGTTCACCGTGGAGTTGGCATCAGCATAAACCGCGGGAGCCCAGGTGGTATTGGCCATGGCCCTGGCGGTTCCACCGGCAAGGTGGAATCCTTCAAGCGCGGCACTGGCGTTTGAGCCGTTCAGGTTGCCGTAGGTTTCGAGCACGCCGTTGGCGAGCAGGTTGACGCGACCGACCTTGGTATCCGCGCCGCCTGCATCGAACTGGATGAGGCCGGCCTGCCAGGTGGCGGTGCCGGTCGAGCCGCCCACGTTCATATCACCCGTGCCGTCGTGGGAGACGGTGGCGGTGCAAAGTCTGGTATCGAGGTTGCCACCGGAGAGGTTGTAGACGCTGCCGGCGCTGGCACCGTTGTCCCAGTGACCGACGCGGAAGTTGTTTCCAGCGGTGTTCACCGTGACATTGCCGCCGGTCTGGTCGACCCGGCCGGACTGGTTTGTGCCGGAGTCACCGAGGCCGATGTATTTGACCGAGGAGGTGCTGCCCGCTTCGATGGTGAGCTGGCTGTTGGCGCTGGTGCCGGTGAGCCAGATGCTGGCGAGAGTGGTGGTTCCGAATCCCGAAGCGAAGACCGCGTTTCCACCGCCTTGGAGGACGAAGTTTCCGGTATAGGACTGGGTGCCGCCGAGGGTGAGGGTGCCGGCTCCGGTTTTCGTAAGGTTGAAGGCGCCGCCGGCGATGGCGGAGTTGATGGTGGCGTTGGCGGCTGCGGTCACCGTGGAGGAGGCGCTCAGCGTGATGGTGCCGCCGCCGAGGGTGTAGCCCGCGCTGTTGAAGGTGATGCCGTTGGTGGTGACCGTGGAAACGGTGAGGGATTCCCCGGTGCCGCCGAAGATGGCGGTGTTGCCATTGGTCCAGACGATGCCCGCGTCCCAGTTGGCATCGGTGGTGTTCCAGGTGTTGAGCGGGCTGGTGTCCAGATAGGTTTGGTTTGCCGCGCTGGAGTCATTCTGGGAGGCCAGCAGTGTGACGGTGGCCACGATGGCGGAAGAGAGCGAACGCCCGCGGAAAAGGCCTGCGAAGAGGGGATTGGAACGAGTTGGTTTCATGGGAATGGAGGTAATTGGGTTTTGAGAACTTGAAACGGGATGGAAAGCGGTGGTCGGAAACGGGCACAGGTCGACGCGGAGTGAGGCAACGAACACGCACCTGGAGCCGCAGCGGACGTCGTGAAATCCGACGATCCGGGATGCATCGCCCTGGAGATGAATCCCACGAAGGGATTCACCGGAACCTCTGTCAGATGCGAGGGGGCGAAGAACATGCGACTCACAAAAAAAGACGACAAGTCCATGAAGCGGAAGCCGTGCCGGGAAAAGGAGAATCCCCCGTGAATAAGTGTACAATTCCTTTGCGCAGCGAACAGGGCACTGGAAACCCAAAAAGCCCGCCTCGGCCGAAACCGGGGCGGGCTTTGGAAGGCCGGGATCTCAGCAGATCACTCCTCGACGCCTTGGACGCGGAAGAACTCGCTGCCCGAGCCGAGCGGAATGGTGGCCGTCCAGCGGTCGTAGTCGGTCGGCACGCCGGTCTGATCGTCGAGCGCGGGGATGACCGTGCTGGGCGTCCACGAGCCGGTGCCGAGGGTGCTGCTTTCGAGGAGGCTGTAGTTCGAGCCGTTTTCGCGTTCGAGCCACTTCAGGACGAGTCCGGATCCGGTGCTGGTCATGGAGACGAGCGAGCCGGTATTGGCGGAAGGATCGGTGCCGAAGAGGAACTCCTGGAGGTTGCTGAAACCATCGCCATCGGGGTCATCGGTGCGAGCGCGCTGGTTGACATCGGCGATCTGGGTTTTCCAGCTGTCGTATCCGGCAACCTGGACTTCCAGGGTGACGGCGTTGGCGTCCGCGTAGCTGAGTTTGTAGCTATTCGGTCCGAGGGTAAGGATGGAGCCCTCCGGCAAGCCGGTGAACTGGCCACTGACACCGGTGGTGTAGGTGAGCAGGGTGAGCTTGGTGCCGCCTGGGAGAACCGCCGGACTTCCTGCGATATCGGTGAGGCTGAGGGAGCCGGCAAGTGTGGCGGTTCCGGTCACGTTGATCACATCGGCCGAGGGGGTTCCCGAGGAATCGATCTGGATCTGCACCGTCGAGCTCGCGGCGAGCGTGAGGGTGCCGGTGGCGAGCGACTCGATGGTGATGCCCGGGGCGAGGGTGGCGCCGTTTTCAAGGGTGAGGGCCCCGCTGATCGAGCCGGTGCCGCCGAGGGTGGCACCGGTCTTGACCAAGACATTTCCCGTGCCCGTGCCGGAGCCGGTGGTGTTGTTCACCAGCACGGTGCCAGCCTCCACGGTGGTGCCACCGTTGTAGGTATTGGCGGCGGCGAGCGCCATGGTTCCCGTTCCGAGCTTGCGGACTCCCCCTGCGGCACCGCCGATGGTGCCCTGGGCGGCGAGGATCATGTTGACCTGGAGGTCGGTGGCGGAGCTTGCGGTGACATCGGCGACGTTGAAGTTCTGGATGTCCTGGAGGTGGATACCGCCGGTTCCATTCATCACCGAGGGGCTGGTATTGCCTCCGCTGTTGGCGACGGTGACGGATGCCGCGCCGGTGGTGGTGTTGGCGAGGAGGGCGTCATAGTTGCTCAAACCGCGGTTGGAGGTCCAGGTCGCTCCATTGGAGAGGCTGACGTTTCCAAAACGGGCATCGTGAGAACCGGTGATGATCCAAGTGCCGCCGTTGACCGCGATGACTCGGGAGTCCGCCATCGCGGTGCCGTGGCCGCCGACGAAGATGTTGGTGGCATTGGTTTCCAGAACGGCTCCGGGATTGACGGTGAAGCCGGAGGCGGCACCGACGGATGCGTTGATGCGCAGAGCGCCGCCGTTGACGGTGAGGGCTCCGGAGAACGAGTTGGAGGCACCAAGCGTGAGTGTGCCGGTGCCGGCCTTGCGGAGTTCGCCGGTGCCGGTGAGGCCCGAGGTGAGGGTGACGTCGCCATTTCCACCGTTGCCATCGGTGCCGGTGGTTCCCGGCGTGCCGAGCATGGCGGTGGTGTCGATGGTGGACGTGCCGCTCACCGAGATGGGCCGGGTGAACGAGAAGTCATTGGTCAGGGCGGTTCTGGCACCCAGAGCCGCCATGGCCGCGCTGCCGAAGGCCGCGTAATCGGCTTCTGCGGTGGTGGCGGCACCTTGTTTGATGCCGATGCCCTTGGTCCAGCCGCCGCTGGGGCCGACGCCGCCGCCTCCTTGTTGAACGCGGACATCGATGTCATACCAGCCGGAGCTGTTGGCGGTGAACGACCCGGTGGCGGTGTTGTTCCAGACCGTATCATTGAGGATGGTGGTTCCGGCGATGGTGACGGAGCCGGCATCGTCGAAGCGTTTGGCAAAGGACCATTGGCCTGCGGTCAGATAGATCTTGCCCGAGTAGGCGTGGGTGGTGGTGCCCGGAACCACGTCGCCACCGGTGTTGTGCATGGTGCCGTAGTTCGTAGTGGTGATGTCGGTGCTGAGTGTTCCGCCCGTCATCACCGTGCCGGAGATGGGGGTGAAGAAGGAGCCCGAGTTATCGAACGCGAGGGTGCCGCCCTGGAGAGCGACCGAGCCGGCGGTGGAGCCCGCCGCATCGATCTGGCCGATGGTGACGGTGCCGCCGGTGGCGACCTGGACGGCTCCGGTGAATCCGACTCCGGAGCGGCGCAGGGTGACGCTGGATCCGGTCTCGGCGCGCAGCGTGCCGGAACCTTGAAGGGCGCGATTGGGCAGTGCGGTGCCGGGAGCGAAGGTCCTGTCAAACGAGGCGGTTCCGGTGAGAGCGACGGTTCCGCCGTTGATGGTGAGAGCGCCCGGCGAGGTGATGGTGCCGGAGAGCGTCTGGGTGCCCGTGCCGACCTTGGTCAGATTCACGTGATCCGAGCCGTTGTTAACCCAGCTTCCGGTGAAGGTGCTGGAGACATTGTTGGTTCCCACGGTGAGGGTGGGTTTTCCGGCGACGGGCCAGAGTCTGCCGGCTCCGGAAAGACCGGCGATGGTTTCCGAGGTGAAGATCTGGAAGGTCGAACCGGTGCCGATGTCCACGTTGGAGGCATCGGGAACCGGATTGCCGCCGAAGGTCTGGAAGACCGTGTTGGTTCCGGAGATCGACACATTGCCCACAAAGCTGTTGTTGCCGCTCATGGTCACGCGCTGGCCGCCGGTGACGGTGATGTTTCCAGTGCCGGAGATCGCGCCACCGAAGTGGAGGCGATCGGTGGTTCCGGCAAGGATGGTGAGGTTGCGGGCGAGGGTGACCGGGCCGGTGAACTCGGTGTAGCTCGCCCCCGTGCCGGAGAAGCCGAGGGTGGCGGTGCCGGTGCCGTTGTTGGTGACGTTGATGGCGTTGCCGAGCCCGCGGCCGTTGGTGAGGAGAAGGGCGACGTTTGCGGAGCCGGTGTTCGCATCACCGAGGGTGACGGCGCCGGTGCCGAGGCCGTTGTTCACACCGGTGACGACGATCGTTCCCTGGGAAATGATGGTGCCGCCCGTGTAGGTGTTGGGACCACTGATGGTGAGCGTGGAGGATCCGGATTTCAGCAGCGAAGTCGTGCCGGAGATCAGGTTTCCGGCGTTGCCGGTGAGGGTGAAGTTGTTGGTGTTCGAGTTGACGGTGATCGATGAGGGCTGGAGGTTGCCCGTGAGGGTAACCGCAGTGCTCGTGGCGGTGTCGTTGAAGACGACGGTGTCACCCCAGAAGAACGTGTCCGTGCTGACGGCGCCATCGTTCCAGACCCCGGTGGTGCCGGTGTCCCAAACGGTGCCACTGGTCCAGGTCTGGGTCTTGGTGTTGAGATCGAGTGTGACGGCATTGGCACCGACGGTGATCACCGGGGAGCGGTAGGAACTGCTGTTAGGAAGCACGAAGCTGCCGGGGCCGGAGATCGAATCGTAGGTGATGACCGTCAGCGGATCGAGAGTGGGCGGAAGCGGATTCGAGAAGGAAAGCGTGACGACGTCATTGACCGTGAGGCCGCCGGTGACGGAGAGCGCTCCCGGTTCAGTGGTGGGGTTGAAGGCGAGATTGAGCGTGCCAAGCGCGGTGAGGCCGCCGGTGACGGAGCCCTCGCCGCGGAGGCTGGTCGCTCCGTTCAGGGTGAGCGCGGAAGCGGTGGAACCGGTGAGGTTCAGGGTGCCGCCCTGCAGGGCGAAGGGTCCGGAGTGGCCCATGGTCCCGGTGAGGTTCAGGGTGCCGGTGCCGGTGTATTGGATTGGGACGGATCCGGTGAGGTTGGCCGAGATCGTTTGGTTGGCTCCGTTGAGGCGAAGCATTCCGGTGAGATCGATCGAGGTGTCGATCAGAGTGAGGCTGGAGCTTCCGAGGATGGAACCCGAGTGGGTGACGAAGCTGTCGTTCAGGTCGAGCGTGGATCCGCTGTTGACCCTCCAGAGCGATGCCGAGGGGAAATCCGCGGTGGGTTGGAGCGTGCCGCCGCCGAAGTTGAGTTCCGAGGAAGAGAATCCGCCGATGCCTTTGGAGCCGATTCTGAGCGTGCCGCCGTTGAGGTTGTATTGGTCGGTGCCGGCGGTATCGCTGCGGGTGTCGAGACCGAGGCCGGCCGCGGTGACGGTGCCTCCCGTTTGGTTGAAGATGCCGATGCCGTCGACCCCGAGAATCAGGACACCCGGCGTTTCAAAGTTGGTGTTGCCCACGGCCGGGGTGCCATTGATCGAGAGCGATCCGCCTTCCATGTTGTAGACGGAGGTCTGGTTGGACCAGTGGCCGACACGGAAGTCATTGTTGACGACCACGGTGGTTCCGGCCTTCTGCGTGGTGGTGCCCGCGATTCCGGTGGCCTCGCCGAGGCTGGCGTTGTTGACGGTGACGTTGGCCCCGGAGTCGAGGGTGAGGATGGAATTGTTGACCGCAGTGCCGACCGCCAGGAAACCGGTGCCGGTGACGGTTCCGGTGTAGGTGGTGCCGGCCGTCGAGTTGACGGTGATGCTGCCCGCTCCGCTGATGGCGTTGTTATAGGCCGCGGCGGTGGCGTCGTTGCGGAAATCAAGGGTGGTTCCGTTGTTGACCGTGGCGTTGCCGAGGCTTCCGCCGCCGCCGAGACGGAGCGTGCCGCCTTGGAGATTCCAGGTCCCGGAATGGGTGTTGGCCGGGTTGGTGACGACAAGGAAGCCGCCATCCGTGCGATTGATGCTGCCCGCTCCGCTGATGACACCGGCGAGCGTGCTGGTGGCCGAGCCGTAGGTGCGGATGGTTCCACCGCCAGCGTCGATCTGGAGATTGCGGTTGGTGGTGCGGCTGAGGTTGGGGTCGATGATGCCGCCGCCGTTGAGGATGATTTTATTGGCGGCATTGCCGAGGGCTGCGTCGTTGGTCCAGTTGAGCAGGCCGCTGGTGATGGTGAGGTCGCCGGTGAAATCGCTGGTCGTGGAGCTGAGGGTGAAATGAGTGGCGCTGCCGCCACCGGTCGCGCTGAGGTCGCCGTTGACGGTCAGCGTGAGCGGTCCCACGCCGGTGATAGCGGAAGCGATGGTTTTGCCGTTGCCGGTGGTGTTGCCGGCGGCGGCGCTATGGAGCGTGATGCCGGTGGAAGGAGAGATGTTGATCGTGCCGCCCGTCACGCTCTGCGCGCCGGTGGCGGCGAAGCGGATCTGAGGTGTGGCGACGGTGCCTGCAAGGGTGATCGAGTAATCACCGACGTTCTGGAAACGGGCGATATTCCCATCCGCCCAGGCGGTGGTGGCCACGTCGCCATCAAGCGAGGTCGACCAATTGGTTCCGCTGTCCCAGGTTCCACCACCGGTTCCGAGGCCGGGAGTGATGCCGTTCGTGTCCCAATAAAGGGTTTGCGCTCCTGCTTGCGAGGCGAAGCCGGAAAGCGTGCAGACGATCGCAGAAGCGACGAGGCTCGATCGGATGGAGCGGGAGAAGAGCGGGTTGTTGAGTTTAGGTTTCATGGATGGGATTGGGGGTGGAATCGATTATCAGGGCATCGGAAAAGGACGCCGGCTTCACACGAAGGTGCCGGCGAGGAAGTGGGAAGGGGTGGCCGCGCGTGTCTGCGCAAGGCGAAACGGGGGGACAATGGATGCGCGCGCCGAACGATGGAGCCATGGACTCACCCGAGGATGAATCTGACTGGAGGGGGGATCTCGGAACAGTGGGATCGATGGCAAAGCGACTTACAAAATAAAACGCTTTCGATCTAAAGCTGGAGATGTGCCGCGGAAAGGAGCATTCCCAAAAACTTTTTGTTCAATTTGTTTGTGCAGATTCCCAGAGCGATGTTTCCATGCGACCCATGGAAACGGAGTTGAAGCGAAGTCTGTCCGAGACCCTTGCGGAAGCGCTGCGGCTGCGCATCACGGAGGGCAAACTGGGGCCGACGATGCCCGGGGTGCGGATGATTTCGAAGGCTTATGGGGTGAGCGTGCCCACGGTTTGCAAGGCGATGCAGGTCTTGGCGAGGGACGGGATCCTGAGTTCCGGTGGCGGTCGCAAGGCTTGGCGGATCGAGGCGACAGAGGCACGTGCCGAGGCTTTGCCGGTGGAAAGGAAGAAAGAGCGACGACTCAGCAAGGGAAACCTGCTGGTGCTCTCCTCTTCCGGGTTGGGCGAGGAACGGTATTCGATTGTCCAGTTTGTGACCGAGTTCTTGAATTTCCTGGGGGCGACCGGTTGGGAGGTGAGGCACCGGGTTTTGAACTTCGAGCATGCCAAGCGCCCCAAGCGGGCCTGGGGCGAGCTGTTGAAGTCCGTGGAACCGGACGCGATCGTGGTGGTGAGCGGCACCGAGAGCCTAGCCCGCTGGTTGATCCAGCAGAACGTTCGCTGCCTTTTTGTGGGCGGGGACCCCGGACGCACGGGCATTCCCATGCTCGGATTGAGTGCGGGCGACATGTATCGGCGGGCGGTGAGGGAGCTCTGGCAAAGCGGTCACCGGCGCATGCTCACGCCTTTGTGCGCGAGGCTTCCCGGCTTCGCGGAACGCTGCTCGCGGGCGATCCAGGAATCGCTGGCGGAGCTCGGGGCGAACAAGGAATGCGTGAAGATCGTGGAAACGCCGTATTCGGGCCCGGAAGTGACGGCCAACCTGCTGCGGAAGAACTGGCCGACCTTTTCGCCCGATGCGTTGATCTTCCTCGACTGGCGCGAGTTCATCGCGGCTTCGGGTTTCCTGCGTGAGGCCGCGCTTGAGATTCCGCGGGACGTGTCCGTGGTGATTCTTTCGCACAGTTCGAGCATGGAGTGGCATCTTCCGCGGATCAGCCATTTCGAGTTGCCGCACCGCGAGCTCGCACGACTGGCGGGTCGTTGGGTCACGGATGGCAAGCTACCGAAATCGATCCGCAATCTGGTGCGGGTGTCGCCGCGCTGGGTGGAGGGAGAGAGCATTGGCAAACGCCGCTGAATGCGAAAAGCCCGCCGCGGCGGGAGGGCCGGACGGGCTTTTGAGAGCAAGTGGAGCGGATGCCGCCTTGGGGAGAAGCGGTGCTCAGCGAGGCACCTTGGGAGTGACCTTGACGGGAGCGGGTGCCGGGGCGGGAGCGGCGGGAGCCGGAGCGGCCGCCTCAGCCTTGGGGGCCGGCTTTTCGTCCTTTTTCGCGGCTTTGCCGGACTTGATGTCCTCGAGTTCCTTGACCGCCTCGACGCGCTGTTTTTCGTCGAGCTTGAGACCGATCTCCTTGACCAGGTTGTCGGCTTCCTTTTCGCCGCGTTCCGAGGCGAGGGAGGCGAGCGCCCAGGCCTTCACCGGGTCCGCCTTGGTGCCGATGCCCTCGTTGATGAGTCGGGCGAGGGCGAGGGTGGCGGGACCGTGGCCTTGATTGGCGGCGAGGGAATAGAGCTGGCCGGCGTTTTCGATGTTCTGCTGGACGCCGCCGAGACCGCGTTCGTAGAGGGTGGCGAGGTTGTTCTGGGCCTGGGCGTTGCCACTTTGAGCGGCGCGGGTAAGCCAGGCCACGCCTGCGGGTGAGTCCGCGAGGCCGAGTTTTCCGGAAAGGTAAAGCAGGCCGAGTTCGTTCTGGGCTTGGGAGAGGTTGCCATTGGCGGCGGCAAGAAGGTGGCCGTAACCCGCCATGACATCGGTCGGAGTCGGCTTCTCGGCGGAGAGAAGACCGGCGGCGACTCGGAGGTTGGCAACCGGATTTCCCGCCTCGGCGGCCTTCACGAGGAGCTGCTTGCCACGCTCGACGTCTTTTTCGGTGCCCTTGCCCTCAAGATAGAAATCGGCGGTGCGCAGGATGCAATCCACCTGCCCGGCATCCTTGCCGCGCTCATACTCGGCGAGGGCAGCCTTGAGATCCTTCTTCACGTTTTCCTCATAGTCGCCGAGGGCGAGGTAAGCCGAGTATTCCTTGGCGGCGATGGCCTTCTTGAGCCACTCGCGGCCCTTGGCCTCGTCGCGGTTTTTCTCGTCGCCACTGAGCAGGCGGGAGCCGAGGGCGGCCATGGCACCGGCGTTGCCGAGACCGGCGGCCTTGGCGTAGTTGGCGAGGGATTCCTTGATGTCCTTGAGCTCGGGGAAACCGAACTGACCTTCGTAAAACCGTGCGATGAGGAGCACGGAGAGAATGTCACCGGCATCAGCGGCGCGCTTCCACCAAAAGACCGCCTTGTCCGGATCCGGAGCCGGGCTCAGCAGTCCGCGCAGGTAAGCCTCGCCGAGGATGCGGGCAGCCACGGCCGGATCATCCTTTGCGGCGGTTTCGAGGGCTTGGCGTGCCTGATCGCGCTCCTCTTCCTTCTCAGAGGCCAGCAGCATGAAGGACATGCGGTAGACGGCATCCTTGTGTTTCCCTTCGGCGGCCTTGCGGTAGTATTCGAGGGCTTTTTCCTTGGATGCCTCAATGCCCTGGCCGGACTCGGAGGCGAATCCCAGCAGATACAACGCTTCGGCATTGCCTTGTTCGGCGAGGGGTTTTGCGAGTTCCACGGCCTTGGCATGCCTTCCGGATTGGAAGGCTTCCATCGCGGCTTTGGCCGGTCCCTCCACTTGGGCGGGCATCGCAGCCGAGTTGTCGGTGGGCAGGGAAACCGCGGCCTGAAGCGATGCGGTGAGGGCGGAAATCAACAGGAATCGGGAAAGCACGCGGTATCGCATGGGCACAACTAGGGAGGATTGCCCGGGAAAGGCAAGCGAGATTCACACCCCGTTGGAGCCCCCGGAATGGAGGGTGCGCAGCTCGTCAATACAGGCCGCCACCCGCTCCGCATCGATCTCATGCACGTCCACTCCGCAGCCGATCCCGCTGAGCATCAGCACGGTAAGCTCGCCGCCCAGATGCTCGCGGAATTCATCCAGCCCCTCCAGCACACTGCGACCACCGGTTTCATCCCGCCAGTCGAGGGCCGGGTGATAGATGGCCATGCCGAGCGCCGGCAGCATCCGCAACACCCGCACCGCCACATCCGGCGGCGCCATGCCGGTCCGCGCCGAGTAGAGCGAGTCCAGCGCCACGCCCACGGCCACCGCCTGCGCGTGAGGCAGCCGGTGCGCGGTGAGCGCCTCCAGCTTGTGCGCCGCCCAATGGCCGTAATCGAGGGGTCGGCTGGATCCACTCTCAAAGGGATCCCCTCCCCCGGAGATATGGCGGGCGTGCAACAATGCGGACCGCTCGACACATTCCTCGAGGACTCCCGGCTCCAGCGCGCCGAGGGCTGTGAGGTTTTCCTCGATCCACTCGAAGAATCCCCGGTCCTTCACCAGGGCCACCTTCACCGCCTCGATCAACCCCGCCCGGGCGGTCTCCGCCGGCTGGCTGTGGAGGAAACGGAAATCATTGATCACTGCAAAAGGCACGGCGAAGGAGCCGATCCAGTTTTTTTTGCCAAAGGCGTTGATCGCACACTTCACGCCTACGCCGCTGTCGTCCTGGGAGAGGGTCGTCGTGGGAAACCTGACCATGCGCACCCCGCGGTGGGCGGTGGCTGCGGCAAAGCCCACGGCATCCAGAAACGCTCCGCCACCGATCGCAATGGCATACGAATGGCGGTCGAGGTGGACGGCGTCCAACAGCTTCCACACCTCGCGGACCAGCAGGTCGTCCGCCTTCACCGCCTCCCCTCCCGGCAGCACGTGGAGGCCGCGGAGCTCCACCGGTCCGCTGGCGAAGTACTCGCCCACCTCGGTGACCAGACCGGGCCAGGCGGCCGCCACCGCTTCCTCGATGAGGACCAGGGCGCGCCTGCCGCGGCCTTCCGCGAGGATGGCGCACAATTCCCCGTTTTCCGGATCAAAAGCTCCGCGGGTGAACACCACACGGTGCTTGAAGGTGACGGGAATCTGGAAATCGTGGCGGGACATCGGCGCGGGCGAGTGGGTAGCCTGCTTTACGCCAGCGCGCCACCGTTTCTTGGTAGATTTCCGCCATGTCCACGCCCGAGACCCTTTTTGAAACCCGCTGGATCCGCATGCAGCGCATCGGACACTGGGATTTTGTCGTCCGCCCGCAATCCGACCGCTGCGTCGGCATCCTCGCCATCACGCCGCAGGAGGAAATCATCCTCATCGAACAGTTCCGCATCCCGGTGGGAGCGGTGGTGGTGGAGATTCCCGCAGGCATCGTCGGCGATGAACCCGAGCACCTCGGCGAATCGCTCGCGGAAACCGCCCGCCGTGAGTTGTTAGAGGAAACCGGCTACCTCGCCGAGCACGTGGAGGAACTCATCGCCACGCCCACCTCGGCGGGGCTCACGTCGGAGTTCATCCACCTTTTCCAAGCCAGCGGGCTGACGCGGAAACACGCGGGTGGTGGCACCGCGGCGGAAAACATCACGGTGCACCATGTTCCACTGGGAGGCCTGCGCGCGTGGCTCAAGGAGCGCGAGGCCGAAGGCAAGGTCATCGACTTCAAGATCCACGCCGCACTCTGGCTGGCGGGCCGCTGATCCGGCCCTACCAATCGTCCGTCCGAAACGGCGAGGCGGGCAGCCCCTCCCGGTTGTAAAGGTTCGCGCCCTCGGGATTGCTGGAAAACGCATAGCGCACCGCCACCGGCCTGGGCACCTCCGGCGAGCGGACCGTCACCGATCCTCCCTCGATCATCGCCTGCGCCCAAAACCAGCGGCGGTCCTCACCGGCGATGGCGAAGCGGCGCAAGGGCTCGTCCGGATCCGGCACGGCGCGGCCCCTTGCAGGCTTGCGCCCCACCATCAGGCCGCCGCCGGCCATGCCGAAACGCAGGCGGATCCGGTCCCCCTCGACCGACATCTCCTGATAGAGCGGACCCGAGGGAACCACGCCCGGTTTCTGATAGACATCGTGCAGAGCCCAGAGCGCGAGCCGCTCGCCCACGTCCTCTTTGTTCTTCGGGTGGATGTCCGCGGCATCGCCGATGTCGATCGCACAGGCCATCCCGGTGCGCGGGATCTCCAGACAACGCCGCTGGAGATCGCGGACATGCCCCCAGCCGCCGCCCGCCGGTTGCTCGTCGGGTTTCTCGAAAGCCGCCAGCTGCACGAAGTAAAATGGCAGCTCCGGATCGCGGAAAAGCGAACGCCACTCCCCGATCAGCAGGCGCTTCTTGATCGCATACTGAGGGTCGCCCGCGTTGTTCTCTCCCTGATACCAGAGAACGCCGCGCAGGGCATAGGGAGCCAGCGGATGGATCATGCCCTGGTGCAGGAGCACGCAGCGCGGCCGCATCACACGATCGCTGAAAGGATGGGCCGGCCACACCGGCGGTGGCGGGATTTCCCGCCCGGCCTTCGCAGCCGCCTCACCCGCCTGCACCCACGACCGCGCCGCGGGGAGGATGCCGCGCAGCTCGTTCTGATAGAGAGCGAGCGAGGCCCTCATCTCGCCTGTGTATCCGGAGAGTTCCGGGGCCTTGAGAAGCGTTTCCGCGGACATCCACAGCTCGATGTTGGTGCCCCCCACCGCACTGGTGAGCAGGCCGACGGGCACGCCGGTCTCCGCATGGATCCGCCGTGCGAAATAGAATCCCGCCGCGGTGATCCCGGGTGCCGAGCCGGGGCTGCACACCGCCCACGATCCGCTCACATCATCGGCCGGGGTTTCCGCGAACTGATAGGCCGCATGGAAGTTCCGGATGCGTGGCAGATCCGCGGCGGCGATGTCCTGAGGCACATCGCAGCCACCCAGGCCCCATTCCATGTTCGACTGGCCGGAGCAAAGCCAGACATCGCCTAACAGAATATCGGATCGGGAAACCGAAGCATGGGCTCCCTTGACCTCCAGCGTCTGCGGGCGTCCGTCCGCCGGCATCGGCGGAAGCATCAGCCTCCAGCGCCCCGCGGCGTCGGCAGTGGCGTCGCGCGAGTTTCCCCCCAGCGAAACGCTGACCCGCTCTCCGGGCAGCGCCTTGCCCCAGACCGGGATCGGCTTGTCACGCTGGAGCACCGCGTGATCGCTGAAAACCGAAGGCAGCGTGATCTCGCCGCGGGCCTTCACGGCGCACGCCAGCAGCATCAGGAAACAGGCTTCCGGCCATCTCATCGGCCCAGCCAATACCGCCACCTCCGTTTGCACAATCCCGGATCCACGGGAGGGCTCCGGTTCACGGATCGCCCACGATGATCCCGCGGCCCGGCGTGCCCACATAGACGCGACCCGGCACACGGCTGTCCCCGATGATCACTCCGCCGGGATAATCGTGCGCATCGTCGTTGATGCGGATCCAGCTCACTCCGGCGTCATCCGAGCGGTAAAGCGATTCGTTCGCGGGATCAAACGGCTCGTTGAGCTTTCCTGATAGATAGATCGCGGGATGGGAGCGCCCCGGCATCGCCTTGCCGAAGCCGAAGGCGGACACCGAGCGGATCGACGGGTTGGCCGTGACATGCTTGTCGTTGTGATCCATCCCGGAGACGCAGGTGAAGGTGCCGCCGGAGTCGGTCGAGCGGAACAGGCAGCTGAGTTGCTTCCAATTCTGGGTGGTGAGCCACACCTCCCCTTCACGCCCGGGCACCGCCTTCATCGAGGATCGGAGGTAGCCATGCGTGCCGGGAAGTTTCGCTGCGGAGCGGACGAAGGTGAAGCCCCCGTCCGCACTTGTTAGAAAGATCCCTTCCTTGGAATGGAATCCATAGAACTTCGCCGCGTTCACCCGGTCCGCTGCGACTTGCGACCCCGGCGGCAGCGTGGGCACCGGCAGCCACGTGGCACCGTGATCCTTCGAGAGAAAGGGACCCTTCTCCGCCACCCACAGCAGGTGCTTTCCATCCGCGGAAACCGCGATCCTTCCGCCACCGCCGGGCTCCTGCGACGGAAACGGAAGCCAGGTCTTGCCGCCGTCCGTGGAGAGCTTTCCAGGCTTGGATCCCACCCGCGCCATGACCGAGGGGGCGAGCGAAGCAACGTCGAGCCCCGTGGTATTGCCGGTGGAGTGCTGCACCCGCGGCGAGACTCGCAGGTCCTCATGCGTGAAGCCACCGATGTCACCCAGGCCGCTGACCAGCGGAGGCCCCTCCGCCGGACTGGCCAGGGCGAGCACCACCGTCTCCTCCAGCCCCGTGGCACTGAAGGTCCACGCCGCCCCCGCACCGGCCGAGGCCTGGTCCGTGCGCTGCACCCCCAGGCCGAAACTGAAGAAAAGCTGCTCCGGATCCTCCGGGTGGAACTCGATGTCGCTGATCCAGTGGGTGTCCCTCACCTTGTAAGGCGCGGGAGAGCTCCACTCCGGATTCACCTTCTTGCTGAAAAGCTCGAACCAGACGGGGCTCTCCACCGTGGCATCCTGCGTCCGCCACATCGCGGTGCCCCAATTCCACCGGTCCATCGATGCGACGAGAATCGACTTCGGATTCCGCGGATCCAACGCGATGCTGCCGTAGCCGAAAAAATCCCCTGAGCCCTTGCGCGGGTCCACCGGGGAAATCTCCCGCCAGGCCGCGGGGCCTTCCACGCGGGTGAGGTAGCGCCACACCGCTCCGTCCGTCATGCTGTTAGGCCCGCCGGTATTCGCATAGGCCAGGTAAAGCACGCCTTCCGGCGACAGCACCGCGTGATTGGGAAACAGCCCCGCCGGCTGCCCGGGCGGCGCGCTCCAGGTCATGCCGCCATCGTCACTGCGGTAGAATCCGGCCTGCGCCCCGTCCACTCCAAGATAGATCGTGCGCGTGGCCTGCCCCGGAGTCCCTCGATTTTTGTCAAACAACACAAAGGTGATGCCGATCTCTCCCTTGAGATCTGTGAAACCGGGCACCTTGATCCAGGTGGCCCCGGAATCCTCGCTGGCGAGCAGCCCGTCCTTGCGCGAGCCGAAGAACAGGACCTCCGGCCGGTGGGGATCGATCGCAAGCCGTTCGCCCACACAGCGCCCGTCGCCATTCCCCGCCATGCGCGCGGCGATCGGATGGCTGCCCCAGGATTTCCCCATGTCCTGCGAGCGGTGGATTTTTCCCGCCGAGGCCAGATAGACCACCCGCGGGTCCACTGGATCCGCCGCCATGCTCTCCACCTGCAAGGGCCCAAGGGCGTCGGTGATCGGCAGCCAGGTCCTGCTTTCCCGCAACCAGCGGTAGGCTCCGCCCACATCGGTGCGTGCATACAAGGGCCCGCCCGGCGCGGCGCTCGGAATCAGTCCGGTCACAAACCCGCCGCCATCAATGCGGGCGTTCCTCCAGGAACGATAGGCGGACCCCGAGGTCGGAGGATCCGCCATGGCGGACGGCGCAGTGTGAAACCAGGGCACGAGAATACCTAACAACAACGAGGAAGAAGCTATCGGAAATCGGATCATGCGTCGCCGTCTCGCGGCGGCATCAAGCTGCCGGATTCCGCACCACGCGACAACCCCCTCCATGGGGGAAACCAAAGCACCCCGAACAGTGCGCCCCGTCACCGCGGCGCCTCTTTCCGCGAATCCGCGTTTCCGGGGCCGGAGCCGGATCCTCCGTTCTCCACCGCTTCCAGCCATCCTCCGTCCCATCCACACGGAGGATTGACCGGAATTGGAAACTGGTGACACTCGCCCGATCCGGACGGCACGCGCCCCAACCGGAACCCACCACCTCCCGCCCCATCGTGTCAGAAAAAACCCGATTCCACTTCACCGGCATCTGTGGCACCGCCATGGGCGCCGTCGCCTCCGCCATGAAACAGCGCGGATACACCGTCACCGGATCCGACACGAACGTCTATCCCCCGATGTCCGATTTCCTCCGCGGCCAGGGCATCACCATCACCGAGGGATACCGCGAGGAAAACATCCCGGCCGACGCCGATGTGGTGGTCATCGGCAATGCGATCTCGCGCGGCAACCCGGAGGCCGAGGCCGCGCTCGACCGCAAGCTGCTCTATCATTCCCTGCCCGAGGTCATGAAGGAGTTCTTCCTCCGCGGCAAACGCAACCTCATCGTCTCAGGCACCCACGGCAAGACCACCACCTCGTCCATGCTTGCCTGGCTGCTCCGCCATGCCGGACGTGATCCGGGTTTCATGATCGGCGGACTGCCGAAAAACCTCGGCTGCGGCGGCTATTTCAGCGACTCGGAGTTCAACGTGCTCGAAGGCGACGAATACGACACCGCCTTCTTCGACAAACGCTCCAAGTTCCTCCACTACCTGCCCGAATGCGTGGTGGTGAACAACATCGAGTTCGACCACGCGGACATCTACAACTCGATCGACGAGATCAAACTCACCTTCCGCCGCCTCCTCAACATCGTCCCGCGCTCCGGCATGGCCTTCGTCAATGGCGACGACAAGAACTGCCTCGAAATCTCCGCCACCGCACCCTGCCCCATCACCACCGTCGGCCTTGCGGAAAACTGCGCGCTGCGGATCGGTAGCATCATCTACGATACGGATCGTAGTTCGTTCACACTCGGCGGAGTGCCCTACTCCGTCCGCATGACCGGTGAGTTCAACGTGCGCAATGCCGCCATGGCCGCCGCCGCCGCCACCTTCGCCGGGCTGACGGAAGATGAGATCCGTTCCGGGCTCGAAGCCTTCGAGGGAGTCGCCCGCCGCCAGGAACTCCGCGGCGAGGTGAACGGCATCCGCGTCATCGACGACTTCGCCCACCATCCCACCGCCATCAAACTGGCCGTGCAAAGCCTGCGCCAGAAATACCCCGATGGCCGCCTCTGGATCCTTTTCGAACCGCGGTCCAACACCACCCGCCGCGCCGTCTTCCAAAACGAACTCGCCGAGGCCCTCGCCCTGGCCGACTTCGCCGTGGTCTCCGCTATCCCGGACCTCCACAAGATCCCGGAAAACGACCGGCTCGATCCGCAAAAACTCTCCGCCGACATCGCCCGCCTCGGCGGCAAGGCCTCCTATCTCCCGGACATCGACAGCATCGTCGCCGAGGTCAAGCAACAGGCCCAACCCGGCGACACCCTCGCCGTCCTCTCCAACGGCGGCTTCGGCGGCATCCACGGCAAGCTCCTCGCGGCGCTTGCTTGAACGGCCGCGCGGGATTCATTCCGCTTGAGGTCCGGAGCGAAACGGAATAGTTGCTGGGAAGATCCCACATTGTCATGAACCTCCCCCTCCACATCGCGATCGCCGGATTGGCGTTCGGCACAGCAGTCCTATCCGCGGCAGAGCCCGTCATCCAAGCAGGCGAAACTCAAACCGGAGCCGCAGGCACCAAGGCGAAAGTCACGTCGCGCAAGAAAAACGGAATCACCTACCTGGACTTCGTCATTCCCCGCGGCAAGGCGGGTGCACAGGGCCAGCGGGGAGAGGCTGGACCAAGAGGACCGCAAGGCCCCACGGGCCCGGTGGGTCCGCAGGGGCCGGCAGGAACCCCTGCCAGCACCGCCCGAAGCATCTATATCCCCGCCGCTTCGCTCGCACATTCCGGCACCGGCTTGACTCTTGAAGCCAACGGTCTCCGTCTCGCCAGCGATGCAAGTGCCAAGCCGGGCTTCGTGATTCCACAACCCGCGGATTGGGACAAGTCATCCGCAGTGACCATCACCCTTTACTTCTCCGTCCCTGAAATCAACAGCAGCAACTCCGTCGTCAACTGGCGGCTTCTAACAGGGACCATCAACCCGAACCTCCCGGAAGCGGAAAAGAACACGGGCTGGGATGTGCTCGACTACGAAACCGCCGAAGACGCACCATCGTTGATCATTCCCGCCGTGGCCGGCCGGTGGAACACATCGAAGTCCCAGTCATGGACCTCCCGGTTCTCGTCCACCTACAACACCTGGCACTTCGGATCCAGCGTCACCACGAACAACGACCTCTCGGGAGACCCCTTGTGGAAGTTCTCATTCCAACGGGGATCGGCCGCTGACAACGGAGAGAGCTACGAAGGCGCACTCACCATCAACGCCGTGACCGTGAACTACACTGCGAGATAACACGATCCCGCCGCGCGGGCATGGCCGCCATTTGACATCGGTGACCCGCCGGCACTTACCCGCGTGTCTCAAACGCCTTGGCGGCTGACTCCAGTCACCGCGCGGTGGCTTGGTGAAGCTTTTCGAGAAAGCAGATCGGGACGTGGACCGAGGATTCCGTGCCTTCGATGATGATTTCAAGAACCTGCGTATCCCCACGCGGGACGATGGCGAAAAGGAGCATGCGCCGGGCAGCTTGCCCCGTGGCTCGATCATGGGGCCTTGTGGCGCGGAGGGAGCCGAGATAGCGACAGCCCTTTCTCATCCAACGGAAGGGACGCACCGGCCATCGTCGGGCATGCATGGAGGGGCAGCGTTCGGGTGAGCCCGCCCGGACGACCAGACGCCTGAGTTTTCTGTCGAGGGAGGGCCCGTCAAAATCGAAGAATCCTTCATAGGTCGAGATCCCGAAACTCCTTTCCTCCAGCCTGAGTTCCAGATGGACCGTGGTTCCGACGATGCGGCAGGCGGCCTCACCCTCCAGACCGGCACCCCTATCCTGGAAGGTGAAAGTCCGCGAGGTCATCTCCCCCGCTCCAGGACCGCCCGCTCCGCCTCGCTGATGAGCTGGGGCCTGCCTTCGTGATTCACACGGACGGTGGTGACGCTGCCGAAGGCCGCGAGCTCGCCAGAACTTGTTAGAACCTCGAAATCCCAGGTGACCGAAGAGGCTCCGACTCGGGAGATGGCAAGATGGACCTCGATGGCATCACCGACATGAAGCGGCCGCTTGAAGTCGCAGGAGACCTTGACGCGCGGCCAGCCTCCCTGGTCGCGGGCGAAAACCAGCAGGCCGTTCTGGCGGAGGAACTCGTGTTCGGCCTGCTCGAAGTAATGGAAGACGTTCGGGAAGTGCATCCAGCCGCTGGCATCGGTGTCACCAAAGGCGACCGTGCGTGCGTGGCGGTGGAGCGGGGAATCCATCGGATCACTCGAACTTGCTCACCAGCACCGAGGCATTGTGGCCGCCGAAGCCGAAGCTGTTGGAGAGGGCCACCTTGACCTCGGCCTCGCGGGCGACGTTCGGAACGCAGTCGAGGTCGCACTCGGGGTCCTGGTTTTCCACGTTGATGGTGGGTGGGACGACGCCGTCCTTGATGGCCATGACGCTGGCGATGAGTTCGATGCCGCCGGCGGCTCCGAGCATGTGCCCGGTCATGGACTTGGTGGAGGAAACCATGAGTCCGTTTTTGACGTGATCGCCGAAGGCCAGCTTGATGGCTTTCGTTTCCGCGATGTCGCCAAGACCGGTGGAAGTGGCGTGGGCGTTGAGGTAGTCGACGTCCGCCGGGTTTTTCTTCCCGTGGTTGAGGGCCATCTGGATGGCATAGGCCGGGCCGCTGCCATCGGGCGAGGGGGCGCTGAGGTGATAGGCATCCGCGCTGACGCCGTAGCCGATGAGCTCGGCATAGATCTTGGCGCCGCGTTTGCGGGCGTGTTCGAGTTCCTCAATGACGATGACCCCGGCACCCTCGCCCATGACGAAGCCGTCGCGGTCCTTGTCAAAGGGGCGGGAGGCGCGCTCGGGCTCGTCGTTTCTGGTGCTGAGGGCCTTCATGTTGCCGAAGCCGCAGAGGCCCATGGGCAGGATGGTGGCCTCGGCCCCGCCGCAGATGAAGCCGTCGGCATCGCCGAACTTGATGATGCGCCAGGCCTCGCCGATGTTGTGGTTGGAGGTGGCGCAGGCGGTGACGATGACCATGTTCGGTCCCATGAGGCCGAACTCCATGGAGACGATGCCGCTGGCGATGTTGGAGATCATCATCGGGATGGTGAAGGGCGAGACGCGCTTCGGACCCTTGGTCATGTAGGTGGTGTGCTCGTTTTCGAGCGTGGCCAGACCGCCGATGCCGGAGCCGACCATGACGCCGAAGCGGCGTGGATTGATGGTGGAGACATCGAGCCCGGAATCCTCGACGGCCATCTTGGAGGCGGCGACGGCAAACTGCACGTAGCGGTCGGCGCGGCGGGCGTCCTTGGGCACGCGGAAGAATCCATCCGCATTGAAATTCCTCACCTCTCCGGCGATCTTGCATTCGAAGGGCTCCGGATCGAGCTGGGTGATCCGGGAAATGCCGCTGCGGCCAGCCTTCATGCCCTCCCAGGTGGAGGTGAGGTCGTTTCCGAGAGGTGAAAGGCAGCCGATGCCGGTGATGACGACGCGTCGTTCGTTCATAGGTTCGGGCAAAGTCTGGCGGCGGATTTTCACCCGCGCAAGCTTCATCACAGGGGGGCGGGAGGCGGCGCGGCCGCACTATCCAAGGCGGCGGGGACGGCCTTTTTCGTTGGCGGCTCCGCAGGACGGGCAGGTGAGGATTTCCGTGTTTTCCCGGGTCTCAAAGGCATGGAGGCAGAGGCGGCAAACGACGCGCCGGGCAAGCGAGCGACCCTCGGCACGGGCGTGGAGCGTGCGGGAAACCAAGGTGAAGGCGAGCACCAGCACGCAAGACCCGAAGATCACCAGGAGCACGAAGTCAGCGAGCGTCAGTTCCATCGGCGGGCTGGTTGATGAAGGAGACCCGCACGGAGATCCAGCGGGAGGCTTTGGCGGGATCCGGCTTGAATGGGATGCCGCGCAGCCATTTTTCGAGAGCCGAGGGACCCGCCTCGTCACCACCGTCCAGGGCGATGCAATCGAGGACCGTCCCGGCGGCATCCAGACGGAGCAGGAAACGGGGAGGCTCGGCGGTGATCTGGGCGTCCGCCGGCCCGGTGAAGGGCGGCAGATCCCGTGGAATCGCCTCCGCTCGAATCCCGGAAATCGGCAGGATCACCGGCTGGAGGACCAACGCGGGAGCTGTCTGCGCGGCCACCTCGGGAGGACGAGGCCGCGGCAGGACCACCGCCCCGGGCTCGGCCAGGGCCGGATGGGTCGCCGGCGGATCGTCCGCCAGATCGCGCAGCGCGGGTCGATAGGCCGGTTGAGGCGTGCGGGCGGCCTCCATCGCGGCTTTTTCCAAGGTGGCATAGGCCGGCCAATCGGCGGGCTCGAAGCGCGATGGAAACGGGCCCCCATCCCGCGCGCGGAGAGTCAGGGCGCGGCCCTCGGCGTCGTCGATCGCATGAATGAGGCTCGCCTTGCGGTTGGACCAAGCCACGGGGGCCGCAGTGTGGATCCGCACGGAGGTGAGGAAAAATCCGAAAGCAAGCGCCACGGCGACAAACGCGAGAAGCTTCGGAAAGGCGGGCTCGCCACGCGGTTTCCAGGGAAAGACCCATTCGGGGGCCTCCCGGCGCTTGGTTTTCATGGATACCCGTGCGGTCATCACTCTGGCAGAGCTTGGGGCGCGGCCGCGGGGGTCGCAGGGGTGTTTGACCCGACGAGCGCAAGGCGGAAGCCCTTGCCGAGCACCAACTCGGTGACCTGACGCTCCAGACCCACCGGTGTGCCGGCATCCGTTTGCAGGAGAACGATCGAATCCGCCGTGGAACCCGCGGCCCGCAGGTCCTCTAAGCGCGATGCGAGATCCGGCAGGGTCACCAGATCACGCCCGAAGTGGATGCGCGGACTCGTTTCCCCCGGACCCAACGTGACCACCAGCGAATTCTGGTAGCGCTCCAACTGGAAACGCGAGGGCGGCAACTCGACCGCCACTCCGGACTGCCGGAGCAGCGAGGGAGCCAGAAGAAACAACAGCCAGAGCAACGCAAACAAATCGAGCAGGGGCACCGCATGCAGCAGCCCCGGACGCTCGGGCAGTGACATCTGGAGCTTCACTTGACGGATTCCGGCTTGGCTTTCCCGTGCTTGCGGCCCGCAGTGACCTCACCGCGGAATGGCGCGAATTCCTCCTCCTCCCGGGCGTCCGCGATGAGGTGCACCATCTCGATGCCCGCCCGCTCGATGCGGTGGACCAGCCGTTTCGCCCGGCCCAGGAAATACAGGTAAAACAAATACATCGGCACCGCCACCGTGAGCCCGAGCACCGAGGTGATCAGCGCCGTGAAGACTCCTGCCGTAAGCTCCGCTGGCCCGGTGAAACCTCCCTGTTCGCTCACTTTCTGAAACGTTTCCAACATGCCGAGCAGCGTCCCCAACATGCCAACCAACGGAGCAAGCAGAGCCACGCCCAGAATGGCCCGGATGTTCTTCTCGATCCTCGGCACCTCCAACTGGCCGGCCTCCTGGACCACGTCCCGCAGATCCGCCCGGCTGAGGTAGTAGCGCAGCAGGGCCGCATGGGCCACTCTCGCCACCGGTCCGGGCGCGCGCGCCGCCTCGTGAAGCGCTTCCGCAAACGAACGCCGCCGGATGTGATGCGCCAGGCCGACCAGCAAGTCGCCCACGTTGATCCTCGCCCGATGAAAAAAGAACAGGCGCTCCACCACACACACCGAGCCGATGAAGGCCAGCCCGAGCAACACCCACACCAGTGGGCCGCCCTTTTCAATCAATCCCGAGGGTTCCAGCAATGCCGCGATCATCCACCCGCAGGCTAAAGCCACCCCTCCCGTGTGGCCAGTACGGAAATTCCGTTTTACCCGGAGCAAATCCGTAGCACCTTCCGACCTGTGACGGAAAAACCCAGAATCGCCATCCTCGGAGTCACCGGCTTCATCGGCCGCGGCCTGCCCTCTTTGTTCGCGGAGGAAGGCATGGCCATCACCGGAATCAGCAGATCCCAAAGGGAGATCCGCCCGCTCATTCAGTCGTGGCAGACCCCCGCTCAACTCGATTTCACCGGGCACCACGCGGTGATCAACCTCACCGGGGAATCGATCGACCGCCGCTGGACCCGGGAAAACCGCCAACTCTTCCACGAAAGCCGCATCGGCGTGACCCAGGCCGTCGTGAAGGCCCTGCGCCAGGCTCCGGAAGAGCGGAGGCCCAAGGTGCTGGTGAACGCCTCGGCCGTCGGCATCTACGGCGACCGCGGCGATGAGGATCTGATGGATCAGGCACCCCATGGCTCCGGCTACCTCGCCGACCTCTGCCGCGAGTGGGAGGATGCGGCCCTTGAAGCGGAGTCGCTCGGTGTGCGCGTGGTTCGCCTGCGCATCGGCATCGTGCTCGGCCGCGATGGATCCGCTTTCAAAAAACTGATCCTCGTTTTCAAATCAGGCATCGGCGGCAGATTGGGATCCGGCAGGCAATGGATGCCGTGGATCCATGTGGACGATCTCCGCGCCGCCATCGTTCACGCCGTGCTCACTCCGTCACTCTCCGGGCCGGTCAATGGCAGCGCACCCACTCCAGAGCGCAACCGCGACTTCACCCGCAAACTCGCGTCCGCCCTGCACCGCCCCGCCTTGTTTCCGGTGCCGGGATTCGCACTCAAACTCGCCGTCGGCGAGTTTGGCGGGGCCCTCCTCGCCGGTCAGCGCGCGCTTCCGGAGGCCCTTCTGTCCAGCGGGTTCCGCTTTTCCTACCCGACGCTCGAGTCCGCCCTCTCGGATCTGGTTTCGTGAGCCACCAGGGCTTTGACCGCCGCCACATGCGCCGCGATCCGATCGCCAAGACATGCCGGACTCGGCGTTTCGAACGTGAAGGATAGGGGGCAGCCGAGCTTCGCGAGGAAGATCGCCTCCGGCCAGCCCTCAGGCACATCCGCCTCCGCCTCATGGTAAATCCACCCAGGCCCACGCGGCTCATGACCATCGATCTCCGGACCGCCCTCGGCCGGAAACCACGGACTCACCGCCTCCAGAACGCCTTCCGCACGCCAAGGCCGGTCCGCGCCCAGATTGATCTCATAGAAATAAAACCCACGCGCCTCCCAATCCTCGTGCAGCGAAACGAAAAGCACCGGCAGCGGCCGAGACTCCAACCACGCCGCATGCGCCCTCACCTCGCGGGTCTCCTTTTTCAGATAGTCGCGGTTCAGGTCACGTCCGCAGCCACTCTCACGCGTCCCACGGGCCAAACCCGTCGGATTCAGCGCCGGACAAAGCGCCCAATCCACCCCCTCATGGAAAAACCCGCCGCGCAGCAGTTCGAGCATCGCCAGCGGCCCCGCCGGCTCATCGCCATGCATGCCCGCCGACACATACACCCGCGGCCCCGCACCACTCCGCTCCCATGCCACCAGCGGCCCGGCCGCCGTCTCCAGGAGATCATGACGCAGGAAGCCCCGACGCGCCGCCTCCGCGCCAAACTCCGGGAGAAAGCCGGACCAGTCGAACACCTCGCTCATCCCCGCCAGCATGACGCATTCCCGCGCCTCCGGCAACCCCCCGCATCCCTCCCGCAGCCATCCGTGCTTGGCGGCACGCCCCCATCTGTCAGACTCTCACCGCCATGAGCGCCACCTCCCAGCCGCCCAGCCGCCGGCTCGTTTTCCACCAGACGGGGAAACCCGCCGATGTCCTGCAAATCGAGGATTTCACCCCGCGCCCGCCGCTCGCCGGAGAAGTCCTCGTCCGCATGCTCGCCGCCCCCATCAACCCCGCGGACCTCAATACCATCGAGGGAACCTACGGCGTGAAACCCACCCTTCCCGCCGTCCCCGGCATCGAAGGCTGCGGCGAGGTCCAGACCAGCGCCTCACCTGATTTCGCTCCCGGAGACCGCGTGATCTTCCTCCGTCGCGCAGAAACCTGGGCCACCCACACCACCGTGGCCGCGGATTCCCTCTTCAAACTCCCCTCCTCCATCGATCCCCTCCAAGCCGCCATGCTCAAGGTGAACCCCGCCACCGCCTGGTGCCTGCTCCATCACTTCGCCACCCTTCAGCCCGGCGACACCATCGTCCAGAACCTCGGAAACTCCGCCGTCGGCCGCTGCGTCATCCAAATCGCACGGGACCTCGGCATCCGCACGCTCTCCTTGGTCCGCAACCCCGACCACATCCCCGCACTCACCGAGCTCGGCGCGGACCACGTCTTCCCCGATGACGAAACAGGCCTCCAAGCCGCACAAAACACCCTCGGCGGAGCCAACGCCTCACTCGCCTTCAACGCCGTCGGCGGAGACAGCGCCCTCCGCCTCATGAAACTCCTCCGCGAGAGCGCCACCCACATCACCTACGGCGCCATGGGCCGCAAACCCCTCACCCTCCCCAACGGCCTCCTCATCTTCCGCGACATCCGCATCCGCGGCCTCTGGGTCACCCGCTGGATCGAATCCGCAAGCCCGGCCGAAATCCACTCCGTCTATCAGAATCTCGCCAGCCGCACCGCCGCCGGATCCCTCGTCCAACCCGTCGACCAAACCTTCTCCATCGATCACTGGAACGACGCTCTAACACGACTCGACGCCCCCGCCCGCAATGGCAAGGTCCTCTTCACTTTCAAGGACCATCCACTAAATCTGCCGTAGTTTTCGCATTGACGCTACCAGTGGTGTGTTTAAGATCGCAGCCGTCGGTCCCGATCAGTCCCCTACATGCGTTGCGTCCAATGCGGCTCCCTCAAAGACAAAGTCCTCGATTCCCGATCCTCGAAGGATGGCACCACCATCCGGAGACGGCGCGAGTGCCTGCAGTGCGGATACCGCTACACGACCTACGAGCAGATCGAACGCACCGAACTCCGCGTGGTCAAAAAGGACGGCACCCGCGAGGCCCTCAACCGCGAGAAACTCATGAGCGGCCTGGTCAAAGCCTGCGAGAAACGACCCGTCCCCATGGATCGTCTCGACCGCGCCGTGGAGGAGATTCTAACAGAACTCCACAAGGACCACCTCAGCGAGGTCCCCTCCACCGTCATCGGAGTCAAGGTCATGGACAAACTCCATCAGATCGATCCGGTCGCCTACGTGCGCTACGTTTCGGTCTACCGGCAGTTCGACGACGTGAACGAATTCATCCAGGAAATCCAGTCACTCTCCCGCCGCGCCGCGCGTGACCCTTTCCAACGCCGACTCTTCAAAGACTGACAGCCATCAGCCCCCGCCTCCCCAACCAGCCTCAACCCCGTCCCGCCTTCCCTCCACCCCAGAAACGTGATCTCCCTCATCGGCAACCGCCCCGCCCTTCAGATCGGACGCTATCAAGTGATCGATTACGACACCGCGTGGCTCGATGACGCACTTCAACGCGCCGCCCGTGCCGCCGAATGCGAGGACTTCCCCTTCGTCGAGGACATCCGCAGCGGCATCGTCAAATACCTCGAAACCAAGTGCCCGCTCAAGCTCCTGCAGCTCGACGACCTCTACGACCGCATGCGCCGCATGCTCGTCAAAATCGGCTGCGAACGCATCGCCGATAAACTCGAGCCACTCGCCCCGCCCGTCACCGTCTCGCTGGTGCGCGCCGCCATGGACGCCGGCAATGGCTTCGAGCTCGCCTTCTTCGAGACCCTCCGTTCCGAACTCGCCGACCTCCGCGGAGCCGGTGCCGAGGAAATCCGCTTCACCGGCCTGCGCGAGAGCACCCTCATCCTCCGCGGTACCCAGAAATGGAACCGCCACTGCGAAAACCTCCTCGCCGAGATCGAGGCCTTCCTTCGTACCTGGGACCGCGACCAACGCGAAAGCGGCTGCGAAATCGCCGTCTGCGTCGAGGGCGACTTCTGAAACCGCGACTCGGCTTGACCCCGCCGCCCCGGCGTGCAAGCTCCGCGCCCGATGATTTCCGTCCAGTCCCTGCGCGTTGAGTTCGGCGCCCGCGTCCTCTTCAACGACCTCTCGTTCTCCGTGCAGCCGCGGGAACGCATCGCCTTCGCCGGCCACAACGGCGCCGGCAAATCCACGCTCATGAAATGCGTGGCCGGAATCATCAAACCCAGCGCCGGTCAGATCCACGCTCCCAAAGGCACCCGCGTCGGCTACCTCCCCCAGGAAGGCATCCACGTCCGCGGCCGCACCCTCTGGCAGGAAACCGAGTCCGCCTTCGGCGAAACCATGGCCCTCGCCGAAAAAATCGACCGCCTCTCCCAGGAACTCTCCAAACTCGACCCGCGCTCCTCACCCTACGGCGATCTGCTCGAGGAAATCGGCGAACTCGAACTCCAGCTCGACTCCACCGACCCCGCACGGATGAAGCCGCGCATCGAATCCGTGCTCAAAGGCCTCGGCTTCCAAACCAAGGACTTCACACGCGATTGCTCGGAATTCTCCGGCGGCTGGCAAATGCGCATCGCCATGGCCAAACTCTTCCTCCAGGAGCCCGAAGTGCTCCTGCTCGACGAGCCCACCAACCACCTCGACATCGGCACCCAGATCTGGGTGGAGCAATACCTCGTCAACTACCCCGGAGCCATCCTCCTCATCTCCCACGACCGCGCCCTGCTCGACACCCTCTGCACCCGCACCATCGCCTTCGCCCACGGCCGCGCCGAGGAATACGCGGGAAACTTCTCCTACTTCGAACGCGAGTCCGTCCTCCGCAAGGAAATCCAGCTCAAGCAATACGAAGCCCAACAACGCGAAATCGCCGAGATCCAGCGCTTCATCGACCGCTTCCGCGCCTCCGCCAACAAGGCCACCCTCGTCCAGTCCCGCATCAAGATGCTCGCCAAAATCGAGCGCATCCCCCAGCCAGAACGCGATGATGCGGTGATGAACTTCAAGTTCCCGCCTCCTCCCAACTCCGGCCACCTCGTCGCCAAGCTCGATGCCGTCCACAAGGCCTACGGACCGCTCCGCATCTTCAGCGGCTTCGATTTCGAAATCAACAAGGGCGAGAAATTCGCCATCGTCGGCCCCAACGGCGCCGGAAAATCCACCTTCTGCCGCCTCATCACCGGCCAGGAAAGCCCGGACGCTGGCTCCCACACCTTCGGCCACAAGGTCGCCACCTCGTTCTTCTCCCAAAACCACGCCGATGAACTCGATCCGGAGAAAACCGTGCTCGAGACCGTCGAGGCCGCCGCATCCCGCGAGGCCGCACCGCATGCCCGCAATCTGTTAGGGTGCTTCCTCTTCCGCGGCGACGATGTCTTCAAAAAAGTCGGCGTGCTCTCCGGCGGCGAACGCTCGCGCGTCGCCCTCGTCTGCATGCTGCTTCGCCCCGCCAATTTCCTCATCCTCGACGAGCCGACCAACCACCTCGACATGCAGTCGCAGGACGTCCTCCAACGCGCCCTCATCGACTACCCGGGCAGCGTCATGATCGTTTCCCACAACCGGAACTTCCTCGATCCCCTCGTCACCAAAACCCTCGAATTCCGCCCCGGCGAGCAACCCGTCCTCTACGCGGGAAACATCACCTACTACCTCGAGAAATCCGCCGAGGACGACGCGCTCCGCAAAGGCCAACCCAAACTCTCCACCCTCGCCCCGGCCTCGCAAAGCGCGGCCAACTCCTCGTCCTCCCGCCAGACCATGCCCGGCGTGAACCGCAAGGAACAACGCCGCATCGAGGCGGAACAACGCGAAATCCGCTCCAAGGTCCTCAAGCCGCTCGAAGCCGAATTCGCCGAGCTCGAAACCAAAATCGCCGAACTCGAAGGCGCACAGGCCACCCTCACCGCGGAACTCGCCCAGCCCGCCGTCGTCAATGACGCCGCACGCTTCCGCGAAGTCACCCACGCCGTCGAAAAAATCGCCAAAGCCCTCGAATCCAGCTACTACCGCTGGGGCGAACTCTCCGACGAAATCGAAAAAGTCCGCGCCAAACTCGGCATCGAAGCTTGAGGAAACATCCGCTCTAACAGGGCTGGCCTTTCTCCAACAGGTCCTCGAAGCCGCAGAACAACTTCGACCCCACAGGCGGCCTCGGCGGCAGCGGCGCCGTGTGATCCAGATGCGTCCGGCAAATCCGGAAAAAGTCATCCGGCGTCCTCGCCCGCCGCATCTCGTGCTCGAAGCCGCCATCCTCCAGGCCGTGGCTGATGTAACTCAGCGTCTTCTTCATCCGCTGCACGTGCGATTCGGGAATGAACTTCCGCGTCTCCCCGGCAAGCTCGTGATACAACTCCTCCACATATTCTAACAGATCCCGATGCGTCGGCACCGGACCCGCCACGCCCGCAAAGGCCGCCGCAAGCTGCGCGAAGATCCAGGGATTGCGGATCGCCCCGCGCCCGATCATCAACCCGGCCGCCGCCGTCCCCGCGTGGTAGGACAATCCCGTCTCCACATCCACCACGTTCCCATTCGCGATCACCGGACAATCCATCGTCTCCACCGCAAGCTTCACGCAATCCACATGCACCGGCGTCTGATACCGCTCGCCCACCGTGCGCCCGTGAATGGTCAATCCATCGATGCCATGATTCCGGAACACCTCCAACAAGCGCGGAAACTCGGCCTCACTCGCAAACCCCACACGCGTCTTCACCGTGAACCGTCCGGAAATCGCCTCCCGCAGCGTCCCTAACAGACGATCCACCTCCTCCGGCTCCCTCAGCAAGCCGCCACCCGCATTCTTTCGACAGACAATCGGCGCCGGGCACCCCAAATTCAAATCAATCCCAGCCACCGGATGACGGGACAAGGTCTCCGCCGTGCGCAACAGACTCGGCAAATCCCGCCCGATCATCTGCGCAAACACCGGACGCCCCGTCCGGTTCTCCGTGATCGACCTCAGGATATAAGGATGCGGCACTGAATCCGGATGAACCCGGAAATACTCCGTCACAAACCAATCCGGAGCACCACGCCGCGCAATCACCCGCATGAAGGGCAGGTCCGTCACATCCTGCATCGGTGCAAGCACCAGCGCGGGACGGTCATCAGGAAGCAATTCGCGCATCGGCGCGCCATCGTCTCCACACCACGCCCGTCACCGCCAGCCTTTTCCCTCACATGACACCACCTCGACCCCGCATCCATGTCGGAACTCACGTATCCTCAAAGGAATTCGTTTGACAATCGCCCCGCATCCGCTTGTCTGGACTTGTTATCAGAAACCACCACCAATCACGTGGATAGCGACCTGCTGCATACCGAAAAGATCCTCGCGGACCGGAAAGTCTTCTTTCTCGACCTCAAACGCAACTCCCGCGGCATGGTCGTCAAAATCACCGAAGACGTCGGTGGCAACCGCGACACCATCATGGTCCCCGCCGAAATCCTCGGCGACTTCATCGCCGCCCTCAGCGACATCAAGCTGACCGCCGACGAACAGGACTGATCCCTCTCCAAGCCCACAAAGGAACCCGCCACCCTCACTGGCGCATCCCCGGACACTTCGTCCCCCTTTCCCCACCCGACCCCCGCTGCGCCCAGTCGTACGGATCCTTGATGCGGCCGCATCATTAATCCGTAGCGCTGCCCGTTCTCCGCAGTCCGATTACGGCGAGGAACCGGTGGTTTTCCAATAGCGATCCATCCGTCCATCGACGTGAATCCATCTCCTTTCACGAACCCAGAACACCCGTCCCACCTCGATTTCCACCCCCCCATTCACACCAACAAGCGTTGCAGCACGTACGGATCCCTGATGCGGCCGCATCCATAATCCGTCGTTGTGGGTTTTTGGAGGATGAAAAAACCCCCGGTCCGCGCGGGGCGGAGCGGGGGTGGAGGAATGAGGCAGTGGCTTGGATCAGGGGGTGATGACCACGAGGCGGACGAAGAGCGGGCCGGTTCCGGTGGGCAGGGTGTAGGTGAGGGCTCCGGTGTTGTTGACGAGGCCGGGGGCATCGGAAGCGACGTTTGTCCAGGTGCTGAGGTTGCCCGAGGTCTGGAGATAGAACTTCGTTCCGTAGTCCGCAGGGAGAAGGTTGCCTCCATTGGTCCAGGTAACGGCACCGGCCACGACACCCGGATTGGCGGTGAAGCCAGCGGCGGCGTTCATGAAGTATTCGATGCCGTTCTCCACGCCGTCGTTGTCGAAGTCGAGGTCTCCAGTCTGTCCACCGGCATTGGTGGTGGCCCAGGTCGAATAACCGGCGATCACGTTGGTGGCACCGGGAGTCGGGGTTTGAGCAACATAAAGGGCGGTATCAAACGCGGCGCCGCCATCCGGAAGCCTTGCGATCGACAGGGTATCGGAAACACCGGAGGCACCCTCATTGATCTGTGGTTTGCCGGGGGTGAGCGCGTTGATGAGGGCCGTGTCGTCGGCATCGGCGGTGTCATAGACCACAGCATCGACCAAGGTGCCGTTGGTGGTGGTGACCGGGGTATTCAAGGGGAACTCGGAAGGATTTCCGAGGTAGAGGGCGACGGCATCGGCACCATTCTGAACTCCATCGGTGGTGAAGGCCTCCAGATCGCTGGCGACGTTGGCGCTGCCGATGACGAAGTAGCCATTTGCCGGAATCGTCTGACCGCTGAGATCGATGGTGGAGTATGCAAGATCGTTACTGCCATTGTAGAGCACGATCACCACGCCATCGAGGGATACGGCCGAGCCGGAGGTGTTGTAGAGTTCGATGAACTCGGCAGTGTCCGTTCCAGCCTGGTCGGCGTCCACCTCATTGATGACCACCGGCAAGTTGATGTCGGTAAGTTCATCCTGCACGGTGATCACTTGAGAGGCCGGGGTATAACTGATGGCGGAAACCGAGACGGTGACCGGTTGGTCGCCATCGAGATAGGGATCATTGACAGCGGTGATCGGGAACTGGGCGCTGCTTTGTCCGGCGAGGATGGTGACCAAGGTACCGGCGGTGGCTTCGCTCGCGTCGTTGACATCCACGTTGATGAAAAGATCCGCCGCAACCGGTCCGGCGACGGAGACCGTGGCCGTGGCGCTGCCTCCATTCTCGGAGAACGAAGCGGGGCTGATGGACAAGGCGAGGTTTTTGGGAGGATTGACGGCCCGCAGATACCAGGCGTCGGAGAAGGAAGCCGAGTTTACTTCAGCGACGGTCTTGGTTGCCCAGGTTCCGGTGAAGTTGAGGATGGAAGTTCCGGTCACGAAATCGAAGCCCTGGATCGAATCGCTGATGCGATAGAAGCTGAGGTCCACTCCTTGGACAGCGGAGAAGGAAATGGCGTCCACCACTTCGTCCTGGGTGAAACCGGTCCCGGTGTAGAGCACCACGCTATCGTCGCCATTGAAGTCGGTGGCACTGACATTCACCGAATCCGTGGCGAGGTCGAAGTTGTTTGCGGCATAGGTCGGATTGGTGGGGCCAGGCTCCGCGACGAGGAAGTATCCGTTGGCGGGAATGGTTCCGGTGAGGGCGGTCACGCGGGTTGTGGTGCTGGTGCCGGACTTCCAACCTTCGTTGTCCGAAGGGGCGGTATCGCTCCAGCAGGCGAGGCGGTATCCGGACAGATTGATCGGTGATCCGGTCAGGTTCTTGAGCTCGATGTAGCGGTCCGTGGAAGTGGTTCCTTCGTGGTACTGGCTGATGACCACGGATGGAGCGGCGCGAGTGCTGAAGTTCCAGGTCGAGTTCCCGGTGACAGCGAGTGTTCCATTGTTGGCTGCATCCTTGAAGGTGCCTGCGGCGATTTCCACGTAATAGCCGGTGCCGTAGGCAAGGATGGTGGAAGGATTGATGGTGGCCGAGGATCCCGAGACGGCGACCTGGGCACCGGGGACGGAGATGGTTTCCACCACGCTGTCATCGGAGACTTTTTTGATCACGATTGAACCCGAAACCGCGGTGATCGGCTCGTTGTAGGAGACCACGAGGTTGGAAGCAGGGAAGGCCGTGCTGCTATCGTCCGCAGGAGAAGTGGAGGAGATGGCCGGCGGCGTCGTATCGAGCGAGGCCGTGGTAAAGGTCCACGTCGAAGCGTCCGAGATGCCTGCGAAGTTGTTGTTCGCGAGGTCTTTGAAAGCACCCGAAGCGATGTTCACATAATATCCGGTCAGTCCCGCAAGGCTGGAAGGAAGCGTGATGGTGGCCGTGGAACCGGCAACCGCCACGGCGGCATCCGTCACCGGGATGGTGAAGACCGTGGAATTGTCCGAGACCAGCTTGAGGGTGATGTCACCAGTGCCCTTGGCGATGGTTTCACTGAACTGGGCGGAGAGGGTGGTGAGAGTGCTAACACCGGTCGCGTTGTTCAGGGGACTCAGCGTGCTGACAGTGGGTGCCGTCGTGTCTCCGCTGTAGGTGGCGGCTACCGAAAGATTGTCGAGGCCAAGTCCCTGGGAGTTTCCTCCCGTGGTGTTGAAGTTCCAACGGAGATAGAACGAGGTGGTGGTAGGAATCGAAAGGCCGGTGAGGGAGAAGGATTTGTTCACCACCGTGCCGCCATTGAAGGTGTAAGTAATCGCTCCCGTCGCAAAGGCACCCGAGTCTCCGGCCGTCTGCGCGGTCCAAGTCGTGCCATCGGTCGAGATGAAAAAGTTCACCTGGGCGGCCGCGGTATTCACCCGGTAGCGCTCGATATCGAACGAGATCGCAAGGTCGGTGATCGTCCCTCCGGTGTTGTTCGTGTATTGTGCCATCAAGGAACTCGGCGACGCGTAACTGCCCGAGGTCATGAAACCTACTGCGCGATCCGAAGTGGTGGCTGAATTTCCCCAGTTGTAACGACTTCCTGAGGTGGGAGTCCCACCATTTGCCGCTTGAAGCGTGGCAGTGAAATTCCCTGCAGCCGTCCATGTCGGCGCAGTGGCTCCCGCAGGAGAGATTTTCCAACCCGAGGGCAGAGCGGCCGTGGCGGAGGTTCCGATGCCGTCGAAGTTCTGGGTCACGGCAGTTCCATCGACGATGGAGATCTGGGCTTGAGCGCTTGCAGCCGCGAGGAGCGATGCGGCGGCCACGAGGAGCGACTTGTCCCTGAGGGACGCGCATAGACCCCGCGGCGGGGAATCGGATGACGTAGGGATGTGTTTCATGGGACGTAGGGGATGGGCTGGGGTTTCAGTGCGGGAAGCTAGACGACAAATGAAAGAGGGCATTCAATAGTTGGTGTCGCATTCGTCACGGGGCGGCGTGAAGCAAAATGTGAGCCAGAGTGATTTTGGTTGCATAAATCGTATTTTCAGTATTTACTGAAACCAATGAATGCAGCGAGCGACCGGTTGAAAGAAGCGCGGGACGAGTTTGTGGCGCAGTGGGGGGCCCTTGGGACCCAGTGGGGGATCAACCGGACGATGGCACAGATTCACGCGTTGTTGATGACGGCGCCGCAAGCCTTGAGCACGGATGAGGTGATGGAGGAGCTGGAGGTGAGCCGTGGGAATGCGCACACGAACCTGAAGGAACTGGTGGCTTGGGGCTTGGTGAGGATCGTGGTGAAGAAGGGCGACCGGCGCGAGTATTTCGAGGCGGAGAAGGACGTTTGGAAGATTTTCATCACGGTGGCGCGGGAGCGGAAGCGCCGGGAGATTGATCCGGCGCTGGGGGTCTTGAGGAAGTGCGCGGAGGACAGTGAGGGGATCGACACGCCGGAGGGCCGGGCCTTTTGCGAGCAGATGCGGCAGTTGGAGGAGTTCGTCGAATTTGCCTCGAAGATGGCGGACAAGGTGGCGGCGATGAAGCACGGATTCGCGTTGCAGATGGCGGCCAAGTTGTTCGGCTGATTTTTATTTTGATCTCAAGTTTCAGAATTTCCTGAAAGATCGGGAGAACCAAAAAACAGAAAAAGAAAGGAAACCAAAATGAACGCGACTGTCCTCACTTACGGGTTGTATTTGTGCATTGCCTTGCCGCTCACGATTTGGGTGGCGCGGACCTTGTTTCGGAACGGGAGGGTGTTTCTGGTGGATTGTTTTCACGGGGACGAGGGCTTGGCGGACAGCGTGAACCGGCTGTTGTTGATGGGCTTCTATCTGGTGAACTTCGGGTTTGTGGTGTTGTTTCTGAAGCTGGGGCAGGATGTGGAGGAGGCGCGCGGGGTGGTGGAGGCCTTGAGTGCGAAGGTCGGGGTGGTGTTGCTGGTTTTGGGAGGGATGCATTTCCTGAACCTGTGGGTTTTCACGCGGATGAGGAAGAGGGCGCAATGGCGTCAGTTGCCGCCGCCGCTGCCACCGACGGGCGTGCTGCATTGAGCATGGCGACAAACAATCACGGAGATCCGACTCATGAAGACGCTGACCATCTTTTACGATCCCCACTGTGGCCTGTGTTCCAGGTTCCGCGCGTGGCTGGAGCGGGAGCCGACGCGGGTGCGGATTGATTTCCTGGCCTACGATGGCGAGGAGGCGGCTCGCAGATTCCCCGGGCTTCTGGGGCTGCGGGCGGATCGGGAAGTGGTGGTCCTGGCTGACGACGGTCGTTGGTGGCAGGGTGGTCCGGCGTGGATCACGTGCCTGTGGGCGACCGAGGCGCACCGGGACTGGGCCTTCCGCCTGGCGACGCCCACGCTGTTGCCGCTGGTGAGGAAGGCAGTTCATTTGCTTTCCGAGAACCGGTTGAGCTTGTCCCGGCTTTTGAATCTCCGGGCGGATTCCACTCTGGCGCAGGCCATTCATTCCCTTCCTGAAGCAGCCTGCCCGGATGGCAGCTGCGCGATTTCCACACCCAACCCCAATCATCCATGAACTCCGTCATCGTCATCTTTGGAGCCAACGGCTTTCTCGGTCGCTATCTGAGCCGCCATTTCACCCGCCAGGGCCGGGAGGTCGTGTGCATCGCGCGCAGCCGGAAAGGCTGGAGCGGGGATGGCATGTTTCTGGAGTGGGACGGGAAAAATCCGGGACCCTGGCAGCTTGCGTTGGAAGGAGCCGAGGCCGTCATCAACCTGGCCGGACGGAGCGTGAACTGCCGCTACGACGAAACGAACCGCAAGAGCATCCTGCAATCGAGGGTGGAAAGCACGCGTGCCGTGGGCCGGGCGGTGGCCTTGTGCAAAGTGCCGCCGCGGGTCTGGCTGAATGCCTCCACGGCCACCTGGTATCGCCATGCCGAAGACCGGCCGCAGAACGACTGGACGGGCGAGCCCGGTGAGGGTTTTTCCTGCGAGGTGGCGCGCGCTTGGGAGGAGGCCTTCTTCGCCGCGGCGGTGCCTGCGGAAACGCGCAAGGTCGCCCTGCGAATCGGCATGGTGCTGGCCAACGAGGAGGGAACCGTCTTCGACGTGCTCCGCCAACTGACCGCCCTGGGTCTGGGCGGACCGATGGGAAGTGGCGCCCAGCGGGTGAGCTGGATCCACATGGAGGACTTCCTGCGTGCGGTGGAGTTCATCCTTGCGGATGCCTTCCTGTCTGGCGCGGTGAACGTGACGGCTCCCGAGTTTCCAACCAACCGTGAATGGATGAAGGTGTTCCGGGATTCCGTGGGCATGCCGCTCGGGCTGCCTGCCGCGCGTTGGATGTTGGACATCGGGGCGCGGATCCTGCGGACCGAGCCGGAACTCGTCTTGAAAAGCCGGTGGGCGCAGCCGACGCGGCTTCATGATGAAGGCTTCCGCTGGCGTCACGGCCGGGCCGTGGATGCGGTGGCGGACCTCCAGGGGCGGCGCGGCTTGCAGGGATTTTTCCGGCCTGCCGTGGGACGCAGTGCGGGGGCCAAAGTCTGGCTGCCGGCGGCCACCCGATAGCCGGCCCGAGGTCGGGGCCCACCCATTCCCGCGTCCATACATGGTAAATTCAGCCCGGAAAAATCCGGGTTTGGGTCCTGACCCTAAGTCGCTGAAAACCAGCAAAAGCATGCACAAGTGCTTCTAACACAAGGATTTTCCGTTTGCGGGACTGCGGATGTTTGCCTAAGAGATAGCCGCCCTCGGGATTCTGCGGAGCCCCTTGGACCAAGCCCATCACGACTTTCCGATCCCTTGATCATGCTTTCCCGATCCCTTCTCCTCGCCCTCACCGCCGTGGCCGGCGCGCTGCTCAGCAGCTGCGGAAGCTCCGGCCCCAACGTCATCCCGAAATCCCGGATTGCCGGGTTTTCCAAGCCTGCGGAAAACTTCGCGGTGGCTGCGCCATCGACCTCTCTGGTCTCCTCGGCGTCGAGCAAGCCGCGCGACAAGCATGGCATGCCGGTTTACACTTTCAGCGAGCGCAATCGCATCGTGCGGACCACGGCTTACACCTGCTCGGAGGATGACCACCTGATTTATGGCAGCAAAAACGCCACTGGCACGCAGCTCCGCTACACCAACAAGGTGCGCAGTGCGGCGGCCGACTGGTCGTTCTACCCGGTGGGGACCACCTTCCGCATCAAGGGTCTGCCGTATCTTTACGTGGTGGACGATTACGGTTCCGCGCTGACCGGCACCGGCACGATCGACATTTACAAGCCGAACAAGGAAATCATGAACCTCTGGGGTCGCCGCAATGTGGAGATCACCGTGGTTCAATGGGGATCCTTCACCCGCAGTGCCACGGTGCTGGCGGAGCGTGACAAGTTCGGCCACTGCAAGCAGATGCTGGCCAACATCATCCGCCAGGCTCCGAATCTGGCCAATGTGGCTGCCCGCTGATCCCTCTGGGAGCGCGCTCAGGAGCCGGTCCACTTTTTCCAGGCAGCCTCCGCCGACTGGGCATCGATTTCGCGGTCTGCGGCGATGATGCGGTATTTCCTGTGGGAAACCGCCGGGTGCGCTTCATCGAGCGGCAGCGCCTGATTCATGACCGGGTTGAAGTTGACGAAGGGAGTGCCGTTGTGCGCTTTGGAGTCCCAGACGCGGACCTTTTCCTCGCCACCGGCGAGTCGGGAGGCGGCGCTCATCATGAGCAACGAGGCCTTGCCTTTGGGGGTGGGGCCGCAGACCACCACCCAGCGGGCCTGGGTGCCGTTGGCGTCCTCACGGCCTTTGCCGCCGCTGGTTGTCATGGTGCTGTTGTCCTTGTTCCAGGATGCGGGGCCGCGCCACGAGAATCCGCTGTAGCGATAGTCCACGATCTTCACCGGGGCACCGGCGGCTTTCTGGCGGATGTCCAGATCGAGGAAAAACGCGTCCGCGCCCTCGGCTCCGAAGCTGGCGGTGGTGGTCTCGAGGATGGCGGTGGCCTGCTTTCCATCCGGTCCGGTGGTATGGGTTTCATTTTCGAGACGCCAGCGCAGGGCTCCGTTTTCCGCGGGCAGGGCGGTGGCGGACTTCGCGGCATGCCCCCCCTGTTTCTCCTGGATCTCCCAGGTGTTGTGCTTGGTGCCGTTCACCTCGATGAACTTCCACGGCCACCAAACGCCGAAGTGATGAAGATGGTCGGACGGCTGGATCGTCGTGAGCTCGAATCCCGAAGGCGTGCGCAGCGGGTGGAAAAACGCGCTGCCCGCAAACTTCGCGCCGCCGGCGGGCGACGAGAGCGGGGCCTTGCGCCAGGAAAGCAGCGTCTCCCCTCCCCGGCTGGCGGCGAGGACACCATCGCCATCGATGCTTGCAAGCGGCTCCGCAGCGAAGGTGGCCGATGCCAGAAGAAGGGGCGCGCAAGCCCGGCAGGTGAAGCCTTGTTTCATGACGCGGCGATACGGCACTGGCGGCGCTTTCCTTTCCCGGCGGGTCATATCCCTGCAAAACCCGGACCACGATCGCGCAGACGAACAGATGAAACCAAGGGACGCAGTGGACACTTGCGAAGGGTCGGCCGGTGCGGGCGCGGGGTGGCGATCCGCGTTTCATCGACTGGTCAGGGTCGATGAAGATTCAGAGACAGCCGCTTTCCGGGGGGCGGATCAATCGGCTTTGGAAACCTCCCACTCGTAGAGTCCGGCGGAGTAGTCGTCCTGTAGATCGATCTCGATTTTCATGGCGCGGGTGGTCACGGGTTTGAAGGTGACCTTGACCGGCTCGCCCTTGCGGATGGTGAAGGCGGAGGGTGCCTCCACGGGCTTCCAGGCTCCGGATGCGTTCTGATAGAAAAGCCGCCAGGCCTTGGGCAGGCGGCACTCGCCCACGCCGGTATCGTCGAACCAGGAGACGGTGGACGAGGCGACCTTGGCGGGTTTTTCGAACTGATAGGAGATCCATTCCCGGCCGCCCTTGTGGGGCCAGAAATCGAAGTTCGGTGCGAAGCCATCGGTCGCGTTGCGTGGCATCTGTTGGTCGTTGATGCGTCCGGTGTCCATGCCATCGCGGGCGAAGGAAACTGCGACCTTGGCCTTGGACGAGAGGCTGGGAGCCGGGACCGGGCGGGCCTGCGAGGGCTCGCGGCCGAGCCAGACGGTCATCGGCGAGAGGCCGCGGTTGTTCCAGGAAGCGTAGGGGATGGCGGTGAGTTCCGCGGAACTGGTCTCCAGCGTGCCAGCGGCGGTGCGTTTGACCCGTGCGGCGCCGTGGATGTTAAGGGTGGTCACCCCGCCTAACAGGTCTGGGCGATGGGCGGCCTCGACACGCGCCCCGGCGGGCAGGATGAAATCGAAGACCGTGCCGCCCTGGTCGATGCCTTCAAGGCAATACACCACGGGTCCGCGTTCCAGCGCCCATTGGCCGCGGGTGGCGGCGATTTTCTCATGGCCGAGCACGCGGCGGGGTTCCATCGGCAGATCGAGATCGACACGATCGCCGGGTTTCCAGGTGCGGGTGATTTTCGCGTAGCCGGAGTCCACTGAAGCCTCGACGGGTTGGCCGTTGACCTTGACCGACCAGGGTGCGGGTTGGTCGTTGTCGTAGCGGTAAAGGTCGCCGGGCAACGGCTTGCCGAGCGCCCAGCCGGGGATGCGCAGGCAGAGGGAGAAAGCCTGCTCGGCCGCGGGCTCCACGGTGATCGCGATGCGGCCCTGCCATGGGTACTCGGTCTTCTGGGTGAGCTTCACGGCGTGGCCTTGGACGGAGGCTTTGGCGTTGCCGGAGGCGTAGAGGTTCACGAATAGCTGGTCATCGCGGACGGCGCAGGCGTATCCGCCGAGGGAGGCGAGGGTGCGGAGGATGTTGGGCGGGCAGCAGGCGCAGCCGAACCACGGGGCGCGGCCGGCGTGGCCGTGGTTGTTGGCCTCGCGGCCGTCGTATTCGAGCGGATTGGGATAGAAAAAACGGTCGCCGGAAAGCGAGACGCCGCTGAGCACGCCGTTGTAGAGCGTGCGTTCGAAGACGTCCATGTACTGGCCTTCCCCGGTCAGCAGGAACATCCGGTGGTTCCAGAAGAGGAAGGCAATGGCGGCGCAGGTTTCATTGTAGCAACGGTGGGGGAGTTCGTAGGACTCGCCGTAGGCCTCGCCGGCCGCGCGGGCGCCGCAGCCGCCGGTGAGGTGGAGCTTGGTGTGGACGACATCGCGCCAGATGCGATGGAGGGCATCGAGGTAGCGGGGATCGCCTTTGAGAGCGGCGACATCCGCCATGCCGGCGTAGAGATAGTTGGCGCGGACGGCGTGTCCCACCGCCTTGTCCTGGCGGATCACGGGCAGGTGGTCCTGGCTGTAGTCGGAACCGGCGGAGCGGCCGCGGGCCTCGATGAAAAACCGGGCGAGATCGAGCCAGCGGGAGTCGCCGGTTTTCCGATAGAGTTTGGCGAGGCCCATCTCGATGACCTGATGGCCGGGAGCGATGACCGGCTCGCCATCGCCGAAGTCGCGTTGGACGAGCTCCGCGCTTTTCAGGCAGACATCGAGCAGGGAGCGGGATTGAGTCGCCTGTTCGTGGGCGACGCCGGCTTCGTAGAGGTGGCCGATGTTGTAGAGTTCGTGGCTGAGTTCCGGGTCTTTGAGCCAGCGCTTGCGGTCGATCCACGGGTGGGCCGGGGAGTCCGGGTGCATCGTGCGCCAGGTGTAGAGATAACCGTCCGCTTCCTGGGCTGCGGCGATGCGGGCGATGATGGCCTCGATGCGGCTGGCCAGAGCGGGATCCGGCTGGACGCTGAGGCAGAAGGCGGCCCCTTCGAGGACTTTGAAGACGTCCGAGTCATCGAAGGGATACTCGGTGGGTGGCTCGTGCTGGAAGCGCGGCTCACCGGCGGCGCGGCGTTTGATGACTTCTGCAGCGAGATCGAAGTTGCTGAGGCGTTTCGAGGACTCGAGTTGATCGAGCGCGAAGGGCAGCGTGACCCGGTTGTTGGTGATCTGCCGGTCGTGCAGGAGGCCGGAGGTGAAGGAGACGTCGGTAAAAGGCACCGGGCTTACCGGATAATCCGCAGCCACGGCGGCGAGAGAGAGCCCGGCAAGGGTGAGAAGCGGCAGCGCGCGGGCAGCCCGGGTGGGTCGTGGCTTCATGGGGAAACCTTACGCAGTGCATCGGGCGGCTCTTTCCCCGTTGATCTGTTAGATCGACAGCGGGCGGGATGGGGCGCGCCGGAGGGTTCAGCGCGAGCGTTTCGCTTTTTTCGGCTCGAAGGAGACCGCCTTGGCATCGAAGGCCTCGGGATCGTAGCCCGGGTTCATCCACTCGATTTCGCCGTGGAGGGCCTGCATGTATTGGAAGGTGCCGCCAAAGTCCTCGGGCGGGCAGGCGCGTGCGCCATCGAGCAGTTCCGGGCCTCCTTCGCCGGCCACGCGTTTTTCGAAGACGATCTCGTGGATCCATTCATCGGCGAAGTCGTATCGGTAGAGCATGCGGATAGGCAGGCGGCGCTTGCCAAGGAACTCTCCGACGCTGAGCACCGCCTCGTCCTGGAACTCACCGATGACCTGATCCTGAAGGCCGACGGGGCCGATCACATCGACGAGCCGCTTGCCCTTGCCGTGGCGAAACTCGTGCGGGTGCTTGTTTTCCCAGCCCATGGCGGCCTGGATGGCATCGCTGAGGGCGATGAAGGTGACGTCGCGGGAGATCGAGAAGCGCCGCCAGATCTGGGGTTGGATGCCGTAGAGGAAGACCTTCACCACCACCCGGTTCTCATCGCTCGTTTTCGCCATGCACGGAGGATGGCGGGAAACCGGCGTGGGAATCAAACGGGAATTGCAGGATGCCTCAAAGCAGCCCGGGAGGCAGCAGCGGGGCGAGGTTCTTGATGGCATCCGCCTGGTGGCGGTTGGCGATGAGCAGCGAGTCTCCAGTGCGCACGATGATCAGGTCCTCGACGCCGAGCAGGGCCACACGGGTGGCGGGTTCGGCGTTAAAGATGATGTTGTTGCGGGAGCCGATCTCAGTGACCTCGTGATTGGCTCGGTTGTCATCGCCGTAGGCAGGCAGGTACTTGGCCACGGAGATCCAGGAGCCGACGTCGTCCCAATCGAAGGTCGCGGCGATGTTGAGCACTCGGTCCGCTTTTTCCATGAGGGCGTAATCGATCGAGCGAGCCGGCAGGCCGGGGAAGCGTTCCGCCACGGTGGCCGGGAGATCCGGCGAGGCGGCGAGTTCCGCGATGAACCCGGCGAGTTCCGGGGCGTGCTTCGCGAGTTGCGCGGTGACGGTGGGGATGCTCCAGACAAACATACCGGCGTTCCAGGTGAAGCCACCCTGGCGGAGGAACTCGGAGGCGAGCTCCGGGCTGGGTTTTTCACGGAAGCAGCGCACCTCGTGGGGCACGTGGGCGGGGGCAAGGCCGGCGATGGAGGCAGGCTCGCCGCGCTCGATGTAGCCATAGGACGGACAAGGCCAGGTGGGCTGGATGCCGATGGTCACAAGGCCGTCCGAAACGCGGGCTACATCGAGGGCGTCCCGCATGACTTCCTGAAACGAGCCGGCATCCTGGATGAGTTGATCGGCCGGCAACACCATCATGACTGCTTCCGGATCGCGTGCGGCGACGAGGCCGATGCCCAGCGCAACGGCGGGGGCGGTATCGCGTTTCGCGGGCTCTGCGAAGACGTTTTCCGGCGGGATCATGGTGGCGTTTTCGCGCACGGCGGCGGCCTGTTTCTCATTGGTGAGAATGAGGATGTTTTCCGGCGGAACCAGTCCTTCGAGGCGGCGGATCGCCTGCACGAGAAGGGTGCCGGAGCCAAATAGGTCGAGGAGTTGCTTGGGGCGCGCATCGCGGCTGAGGGGCCAGAAGCGGGTGCCGGAGCCACCGGCGAGGATGAGGGCGTAGGTGTGTGCAGCAGATGCCATGGGTTCGGCGGACTGTTGCCGATTTCCACAGCCGGGGAAAGCCGGAAGCAGGGCGAACATTTTCTTTTCCGCTATTGTCGTCCGCCGGGCCTCCCGCTAGATTCCGGATCATGTCCGACGAGCACACCGAATCGACCCCCGCTTGGATTGAAACCAGCGCACTCACCGCACCCGCGCTGCTCGGCGCTGCGGCGGGATTGCTGCTGGGAGATCTGATGCACCGCAGCGCGCGCCGCGGGGTCGGCATCGGCCTGGGCGCTCTGGGCGTGGCCGCGCTGCTTCCCTTCGTGGTGGGTGGCGTGAAAGGTCTCGTCACCGGCCCGCGCAGCAAGGTCGGCGTGCGCCGCCGCATCCAACGCATCCGCGACGCGGGCATCGGTGCTCCGGATTACGACGAAGTGGATCAGGAGCTCCGCGAGCAAGGTCTGCTGTGAGCCGCATGCGGATCGCCATCACTGGAACCGGCGGCCGGGTGGGCATGGCCCTCGCCCGTCGTCTCTCCGCGAAACACGAAGTCATTCCCTTGCCTCGCGGCGTGATGGATCTGGCGGACTCCGCCTCGATCTCAAGCGCGCTCGCGGGACTCGAATGCGACGCCTTTCTCCACCCGGCCGCTCTCACCAGCTTGGAAGCCTGTGAGGACGACCCGCGCCTCGCCATGCGGGTGAACTCGGCGGCACCTGGAAAAATCGCGCTCTGGGCGGCGGAACGCGGTGTGCGCATGATCCACTTCAGCACCGACTACGTGTTTGATGGTTCCACAAGCTCGCTGTTGGATGAATCGATGCCGGCCCGGCCGCTGAGCGCCTACGGACGCAGCAAGCTCGCCGGAGAACGCACGGTGCTGGCCCATCCGGGGCATCTCGTGCTGCGGGTTTCCTGGGTTTTCGGCATCGAGCGGCCCGCGTTTGTGGACCGGATCTTCGACGATGCTCTGGCGGGCAAGCCGCTTTCCGCCATCGCGGACAAACTCTCGCTGCCCACCTCCACCGTAGACATCGCGGACTGGGTGGAGGCTTTGTTAGATGCCGATGCGGAAGGCATTCTCCACGCGTGCAATCCGGGCCCGCCGGTCACCTGGCACGGGATGGCCACCTTCGTCGTGAACGAAATGCGCCGCCGGGGCATCCTCTCCAGCACCCCGGAGATCGCCGCCACGCGGTTGGAAGCCGCCGCGGAGTTCCGGGCGCCGAGACCGCGATTCACCGCCATGGACACCAGCCGCCTGTCCGCGGCGATCGACCGCCCGCTGAGATCCTGGCAAGAATCTCTCGCTGAGCATGTGGCCCTGCGCTGTGCCGCCCGCTGATCCCTTGTTTGAGGGATGCCGGGAAAGAAACCCGGGGCAATTGAAAGAATTGGCGTGAAATCGGCCCGGCACGCGCCGTAGTGCAGCTTTCCACCATGAGTCAACCCACCACGACCGACCGCCGGAGCGTCCTCAGGATGCTCGCCGCCACCAGCGCCGCTCCCCTCATTCTTCCGAGCCGCTTGTTCGGAGCGGATGCGCCATCGAACAAAATCACCATCGGCTGCATCGGCGTCGGCTGGCAGGGCGGTGGAAACCTCGATGCCATTCTCGCCCTCGACGATTGCCGGGTGCTCGCCATTTGCGATGTGGATGAGCAGCATCTCAAGGCGGCCGTGGACAAGGTCAACGCGCGCTACGGAAACCAGGACTGCAAGGGCTACAAGGATTTCCGCGAGCTTATCGCGCGCAAGGACATCGATGCGGTCGCCATTTCCACGCCCGATCACTGGCACTCCATCCCCGCCATCGCCGCAGCCAATGCCGGCAAGGACATCTTCTGCGAAAAACCGCTCTCCCACCGCCTCGGTGAGGGCATCGCGATGGTCGAAGCCGTGCAGAAAAACCAGCGCATCTGGCAGACCGGATCGTGGCAGCGCAGCGTGGCCTCCTTCCGCTGGGCTGCGGAACTTGTTCAAAACGGCTATCTCGGCAAGGTCACCCGGGTCGAGGTGGGCCTGCCCTCCGGCCACTCGGACTTCGGGGGCACCGGCAACGACAAACCCGACGGTCCCGTGCCCGCTGGCGTCGATTATGAAATGTGGACCGGGCCCGCGCAGATGCTGCCCTTCAACCCCTGCCGCTTCCACAAGAACTGGCGCTGGAACTACAACACCGGCGGCGGACAGCTCCTCGACTGGATCGGCCACCACTGCGACATCGCCCACTGGGGCCTCGCCAACCCGAAGTTCGGCTGCGGACCGGACGATGCAGTAGGCCCGCTCGAAGTCTCCGCCACTGCCGAGTTCCCCGACCCGAAAGCCGTCTGGAACACCGCCACCAAGTTCCGCGTGGAATGCAAGTATCCGAACGACGTCGAGTTGCTCATCTCCGGAGGACACCCGGACGTGGCCGGCGGTGCCAAGTGGATCGGCCCCAACGGCTGGGTCAGCGTGGATCGCGGCAAATTCACCGCCTCCAACGTCGAATGGATCCGCGAGATCCAGAAACGTGACAAAGCCGGCGATTTGGAAATCCAACTCTACAAGAGCCCCGGGCACTTCCGCGAGTGGATCGATTCGATCAAGTCCCGCAAACGCACGCTCACCCCGGTCGAGATCGCCCACCGTTCGCAGACGCCGGGCCACCTCGGCTACATCGCCTCGGTCACCGGCAGAAAGATCAAGTGGGACGCCGCCAAACAGGAAATCATCGGCGACGCGGAAGCCACCAAACTGATGCAGCCGGAAATGCGCGCGCCCTGGAAACTTTGAGCGGGCACCGAGGGAAACCTTGGCACCGCCCCTCGAAAGCGTATCGTAAGGACCCTCGGAATAGTTTCCGGGGGTTCTTCGTGTTTCCATGAAAGCCTGCTTCCAGTCCCTACCCTTCCTGCTTGCCGGGCTGGTTCCCGCATCCGCGGCCTTTCCCGCCCTCAGCCTTGAGATGGTGGTGGACAAACAGATCCAGTCCCCCACCACCATCACCCACGCTGGCGATGGCTCCGGGCGGATCTTCGTCGGCGAACAACGCGGCCGCATCCATGTCCTGCGCGACGACCACCTCCTGCCCACTCCGTTTCTCGACCTCTCCGCCAAGCTGGTCACCGAGCGCACCAACTTCGACGAGCGCGGACTGTTAGGGCTGGCATTTCACCCGGGCTTCGGCCAGGCGGGGCATCCCGGCCACCGCAGATTCTACGTCTTCTACAGCGCGCCTTCACCCAATGCGCCGGGCATCTCCTCCCAACCGGTGGACTGCCGCAGCGTGATCGAGGAATACAGGGTGTCCGCCACCCATCCCGATCAGGCGGACCCCGCCAGCGGACGCATCCTTCTTTCCTTCGACAAACCACAGTTCAACCACAATGGCGGCCAGCTCGCCTTCGGGCCGGACGGATTCCTTTACTTCGGCACAGGCGATGGAGGCGGCTCCAACGACAACCAGGCCGGCCACACCGGAGGATCCACCACACGCCCGACCAACGCCCTGGGCAACGCGCAGGACCTCAACAGCTGGATGGGGAAAATCCATCGCATCGATCCTCTCGGAAACAATGCACCCGGCGGGCAATACGGCATCCCTTCCGACAACCCGCATCCATCCGGCACGCGTCCGGAAATCTGGTGCCATGGCCTGCGCAATCCATGGCGTTTCTGCTTCGACTCCATCACCGGCAGACTCTTCTGCGCGGATGTGGGCCAGGGAAACATCGAGGAAGTGAACCTGATCTCCAAAGGCGGAAATCATGGCTGGAGAAACCGCGAGGGCTCGTCCGTCCTCCAGTTGGCCATCGACGCACCACCGCTCACCGGCACGGTGATCGAGCCGATCGCCCAATACGCCCATCCCAATGTCACCATCGGCAATCCTCCCCTTCCCCAATACGGCATCTCGATCACCGGCGGCGTGCTTTACCGCGGATCCGCGATCCCCGCGATGCAGGGCATGTATCTTTTCGGAGACTACAGCCTCGACGGCAACAACCCTTCGGCCAATCTGTTAGGTCTTGAGGAGACTCCTTCCGGATGGACGCTCTCCAAGCCCTCCATCGCCGGTGGAAATCCGATCCCGTGGTTCATCCAGACCTTCGGCGAGGACGAATCCGGCGAGATCCTCGTCGGCACCAAGCTCAACCGCCCACCCTCCGCCATGGTCAATGGCTACCCGGCCGGAGCCTTGCTCCGCATCGTCACCCATCCCCCTCCTCCACCCAGCCGCCGCAAGTCCTGGGAGTCCGCCCATTTCCTGACCGGCAGCTACGTCGATCCGGATGCGGATCCCGACGCGGACGGAGTCCCAAACCTGTTAGAGTATGCATGGGACCGCCATCCCCTTTCCGCAGACCGCTCCCCGGACGCACTTGCCTGCCGCTCGGAAAACGGTTCGTGGACAGTCAGCTTCGATCGCGATCCGCGCGCAAGCGACCTCACCTACATCCTTGAGCGCAGCACGGACCTTTCCTCCTGGACGCCCGCACTGACCATCGGCGCCGGACTTCCTCCGGCAGGCCCTCCATTCACCGGGGAATCCGCCGTTCCTGGCCACGCTTTCCTGTTGCGCGTTTCCTGCAGTTTCCCGGAAAACCCGCCGGGCACCTTCATGCGCCTCCGCGTCGCCCGTCCCTGAGCGAAGTGAAAGCCAGGGCTCGTCCGCTGGGTATCCATGTCAGGCACGCCATGAAGATACAGTACCTGCTTCCCGCACTGATCGCCTTCCAGGCCAGTGCCTCATCCATCAAACCGCCACCCGCAGACAGCCGGGAGACGCAAGTCATCGACGTCGCTCCCGTCTGGTCCGCCCACCCGGTCGGCTTCTGCCTGCTCACCCACGCGCCCTATCAGTTCGTCGCCTTTTACGACAAGGAACGCCGCCTCACCGTTGCGCGGCGCGACCTGAAAGAAACCAGGTGGGACTTCACACGCCTTCCCGTCACCACCGGTTGGGACAGCCACAACTACGTCACCATGGCCGTGGATGCCGCAGGCCATCTTCACCTGAGCGGAGACATGCACTGCTCGCCGCTGGTTTACTTCCGCACCACCAAACCTCTCGACCCCTCGTCCTTCGAACGGCTCGACCGCATGACCGGCGCCCTTGAAAACCGCACCACCTATCCGCGCTTCTTCCCAGGTCCGGACGGCCGCCTCATCTTCACCTACCGCGATGGCTCCAGTGGCAATGGCAATCAGATTTTCAACGTGCAGGATCCCACCACGCGCACTTGGAAACGCCTGCTGGACACCCCGCTCACCGATGGCGAGGGCGAGCGCAACGCCTACTTCGACGGACCCGTAAAAGGCCCAGACGGATGGTTCCACCTCGCCTGGGTCTGGCGGGAAACACCGGACGCCTCCACGAATCACGACCTCAGCCACGCCCGCAGCCGCGATCTGGTGAACTGGGAAACCGCCGCTGGCAAACCCCTCAAGACGCCCATCCGACTGGACGATGGCGCCACCGTGGACCCCGTGCCTTCCGGCGGCGGCATGATCAACGGAAACTCCCGCATCGGCTTCGACCACCTCGGCCGAGTGACCCTCAGTTATCACAAACATGACGCCAACGGAAACACGCAGCCCTGGATCGCCCGCTTCGAGGACGGCGCATGGAAACTCCACCAAACCACCGACTGGCCCGCCCGCTGGGAATTCGGCGGCGGAGGCACAATCGGCTTCGGCATCCACCTCGGCCCGGTCGTCGCGGCAAAGGACGGCTCGCTCACCCAGGAATGGAGCCACTTCAAGTTTGGTGGCGGCGTGTGGTCGCTCGATCCTGTCACCCTGCACGCCAGGGAAACCATGGATCGCGGGAAAAAACGCCACGCTGCCGGAAAGGTGGAGGGAAGTTTCCCCGGCCTCGGCGTCAAGATTGCCAGGGAAAGCGGCACGCCGGATGGCTCCGGCCACGAATCCTTCCTGCGCTGGGAAACCCTGGGAGCCAACCGCGACCTGCCAAGAGAAGGCCCGCTGCCGCCACCTTCGATGCTCCGCCTGCACACGGTGAAGCGCTGAGGCCCGACCACTCAGGGAAACACGATCTCCGCCGTCACCGGAAAGTGATCCGAGACCATCGGCTGGTCGTGATCCCGGATCCCCGCCGCACGGATCAGCGCGCCTCGGCTCACAAGGATGTGGTCCACCTTCAACTGTCCGGCCCTTGTGCCGCGCCACAAATGAAGCGTCGTTCGCGCCGGGGCCGATGGGTGAAGCGCGCGGAACGTATCCACCATCCCCGCGGCCGGTCCCGTCAGGTGCGCCAGGCCCGGGTTGCCCTCCACCGCGTTGAAGTCGCCTAACAAAACCACCGGATCGGCGCTGCGCCGGCGCTTTCCAATGCGCTCCGCGATCAACCGCGCGGCCTGCTCCCGCGAACCCTGGTGGCGGTGGTCCCAGTGCGTGTTGAACACGTAGAAACCGCGCTGCGTGGCACGGTCTGTTAGATGAATCCACACAGCCACCCGCGGAATCGTGTTGCCCCAGGTTCTGGAGCCAGGTTGTTCCGGCGTATCCGAAAGCCAGAAGGTCCCGCAATCCGCCGGATCCGGCTCGAAGCGGTCCCGGCGAAAATAGATCCCGGAATACTCACCCGCGCGCCGACCGTCGTCACGCCCCACACCGAAGAACTCGTAGTCCGGCAGGGATGCCCACAAATCCGCCGCCTGCCCGTGCAGGGCTTCCTGCACTCCAAACACATCGGGAGCCTCCTCGCGGATCATTTTCACCACACCGATCACCCGCCGATTCCATGCCCGCGAGCCGGGATCCGCCGGGCCCTCGTAGCGCACGTTGAAGGTCATCAGCTTCAAGGCCAGCCCCCCATCCGCCGCCACCGCGACCGCCCTGGGAGGCCCCAGCGCGCGGCTCCTCTGGCATGAGACGCCACACAGCATGCAAACCCACAGCACCAGGCATCCCGCGCCCATACGCTTCGCCCCTCGTGACCCGATGCCCGTCGCAACACCCATGGCTTCACGCTAACCCTAGCCCCTCACCGGGCAAGCTCCTTCCCCGGTGGCCCGCCACGAAGCTCCAGCGCTTCCGCACCACAGTGCTGGAGTTGCAAAACAAGAACCGGTCCCATCGAATGGCATCGGGTGCCCGCAATGCTTCGGAGGCTCTGCAGCCCGCTCTTCTTGTCAAATCGGCCATAAACAGCCAAGAAATCAGCTACCTTCGATGCCGACAGCAAGGAAATCGGCATCGTCTTCCAAACCACCGCGCCCTCCGCCGCACCCAAACCACCCTCGGCACGGACCAACCCGACTGGGAAGCCTGGCTCATGTTCTTCCTCCGCTCCCTCGTGAAGCAAAAAGACGCCCTCGCGAAGAAGATCGCCATCGATGACGCCAATGCCGACGACCTCCACCCGCTCGCCAAAAAGATCGTCGCCCTCCTCCCCGATCACGAAATCCTCACACTCAGCCAACTCGTCCAACTCACCGGCGGCAAACCCAGCACGCTGAAACTGCGCCTCAAGGAACTCGTCGAAAAAGGCCACCTCCTGCCCAAGGGAAAAGGGCGCGGGGCGCATTATGTGAGAGGGCCGAGATCTTGAAGTTTAACCCCAGGTTTTGGCAACACACGCACAGCCCAAAGCCCCGCAAGTAAAAGCCGCACCCTGTTGACTGCGGCCGCCTAAGAAATTGGTCAAATTTCAAAAAAGTGCCCCAAAGACGAAAATGCCAGAACTCTGTGGCGAAGTGTGGTTATGCTCGCACTCAGCCAAGGGCTGATTCAATTTGGTCCGGTGAATTGCGGAACTATTGATCTACCCGACGAAATCGTTTCGGCCCTTGAACGGGACCAGTTGGTGATATTTGCCGGAGCAGGTGTGTCGATGGGCCAACCTGCTTCGCAACCTGACTTTGATGGACTAGCCAAAGAAATATCAGGAGATTCAAACCAAAACATTGACATACCGATTGATGAGTTTCTGGGGGACCTCGCCGAATCCGGCGTTAAGGTACATCAACTCTGTCGCGAGATTATCTGTGGGCGTGGAAGCCAACCCAATGAGATTCACAGAGAAATCTTGCGTTTGTTTCGAGCGGGCACAGGTGTCCGAATCGTCACAACAAATTTTGATACCCATTTCAGTCGTGCGGCGGAGGCACTGGGTTGGTCCGTCCCGGTTTACGAAGCGCCGGCACTACCCCTTGGCCGTGATTTCTCAGGTATAGTGCACCTTCACGGCTCGATACTCGGACAACCAAACAACCTCGTGCTGACCGATGCGGATTTTGGCTGTGCATATCTGACTGACGCCTGGGCGAGCACCTTTCTCCGATCGCTTTTCGTTGAATTCACAATACTATTTATTGGCTATAGCCATCGAGACCCCCCGATCCGTTATCTAGCTCGTGGCTTAACCGGGCGTAAAGGTCCGAAGCGTTTTGCGGTGACGGATGAAGAAGACTTGAGTCGCTGGCGTTCGCTGGGAATAACGCCTGTTCCATATCCAAAACGTGAAGAGCCAGATGTACATGGTGCATTAAATGAAGGGATACCGGTTCCAACCCGGTCCTCTATCGCGTCGGTCTTCACGCACTCAATGAAACCAAGGTCCTTCAACCTAAGCAAAAGCTGAGTTTGTTGACCGGACTGATTTACAGACCCGTTAGTGGCGCCCGCCACGAAGTATACGCCTTGGCGAAGACGCTTTATACTCAGCTCACGACACCGGAAAAAGCCACCCTATGGCACGCCATCGAAGCCGGACCGCCACTGAAGTGGATTGAACACATCGAACCGGAGCGACGCACGGAGGTTTGGCAATACCAAATCGACCGCTTCGTGCTCTATCTCTATACGGAATTTCCACACGATCCGGCGGCCCAAAAGCCTTATGCCCAGCTGGAAATGCGTGCGCCCGGATTCGTGAACGCTAAACACCGAGCCTTGGATCAGGATTTCTGGTTTGGCGGTGTCAGGGACCTCGCTCGATGTTCTAGGTCGGTCGAAGACATTTTGATGAGTAGCCCGGAAGAACAGCTCGACTATTTTCTCAATTTCAAGACCGAAGACCCATTGGAAGAGACACGCGAGGGCTTGGTGAGCAATGTCGCTCGTGCCGCCGGAAAGAATTCCGCTTGGGGGGTCCAACTGATGCGCGCGCTCAGCAACCGTGATGCTTGGAATAGCGATCTTTGGAATTCGATCTTTTGGCAGTTGTCCTTCGTAAAATTGCCAGCTGAGGACCAACGTTGGCTGCTCAGCTACGTTGAGGGCAAATTCAGTCATAACGAGATCATCCTGGATGGAATAACATATTTTCTATTTAACAGTGCCCTTTTTGCCAAGGAGACCTCCGTGAATCCTGACATGCTGCATAATTATTGGAGCGAACGCTTAAAGGGCCGTCCGTTCTCTCTCACAGGCCAAGAGGCCCACGCCATGCTGAATTGGGTTTGGATGCTCCCGCCGTGCGAATTCGCTGAAGCGGTTCCACTTGTCCTCGGCGGCCCCGAGTTTGAATCCGATGGTTGGACAGCGATGACGCAGATTCTCGAATCGCCACTCCCCGCTGCACAGCCGTCTCTTCTATTGGAGCTGTGGGCTTACATCTTGGAGCACTCGAACGGGCTCTACGTGGACGAGAAGGATTACCAAAAGCTGCTCGGCCGCCTGCCGAAGAATCCGACCCTCCTTGATAAATGGGAACGAGTTTGCCAAGCCCTCAGCCGCCAAGGTGCATCTTGCGCCGATTCGCTTTTTGGAGAAGGCAAACGCCATTTCACTACCTAGCAACGGCGCTTGCCTCGTTTCATTTTTGATGAGGTGACGGTTTCTCCATAGCTGTAAATTTGTGCTCCTGGGTACTATTACTTCAACAAAGCCCTTACCATCTCCGGGCTGAGTTTGTGGGTGATGTCCGCATCGGCGATGCAGGCCGGGGGCGAGGAGGGCAGCAGCGGGTTGCCATTTGAACAGCAAGCTGCTAGCTCAATTGGCTACACAAAATGAACCCACCAATTTCAACCAAAAGAAAACCCCTAGGGCCGCGAGACCGAAGGGGTTTCTGCGGGCAAACCCTTTCGGATCGACCCATCGCCACAGGGGCGAGAAGTTGGAGAAACATTACCACAGGGATGGGGATGTCAATACGGATTTTCAAACATGACTGAAGCGTCAACCGATCCCGAGGCAGCCCCCGCACGCAAGAAGGCCATGGTTTATGTGGACGGTTTCAATCTCTATTTTGGGATTTTACAAGGCTCGCCGAACTTGAAATGGTTGAACCTTCAATCGTTTATGGACTTCCTCAGGCCGGACGAGGAGGTGGTCGGCGTGCGGTATTTCACGGCCATGGTGGATCCACAAAAGCATCAGTCGGTCTCCCGGGATCGGCAGAAGCGATACCTTCAAGCCCTTGGGTCCTGCTCGCGGATCAAGGTGGTCAACGGCAAGTATCAGATGAGGGAGGTGAGCTGTCGCGCGCGCTGCGGGGATCGTTACGAAGTGCCAGAGGAGAAAAAGACTGATGTGGGCATCGCCGTTCAAATGATCTCGGATGCCATCGACGGACTGATGGACCGGATCGTCCTCGTCTCCGGCGACTCCGACCTTGAACCAGCGGTCGAGTGGATTCGCAAGCGCCACCCCGAAATCAAGATCACGGTTTACATCCCGCAAGATCCCGGCGATGCCAAACAAAGACGGAATGATACCTACCGAAACATGGGAGTCGATGCCAAGCCCCTGCCCACAGCGGACATCCACCGGTTTCAGTTTCCCAACAAAGTCGATCTCGGGAGCGGTCGCACGGTGGAACGTCCGACTAAGTGGAGATAGCTCGAAATCCTCCCTCACTCCAACAAGGCCCTTACCATCTCCGGGCTGAGCTTGTTGGTGATGTCGGCGTCCGCCAGCAGGCCGGCGGCGAGCTGGGCTTTTTGTTGCTGCATCTGGTGGATGCGTTGCTCGACGGTGTCCTGGCAGAGGAGTTTGTGGACGAAGACCGGTTTGTCCTGGCCGATGCGGTAGGCGCGGTCGGTGGCCTGGGCTTCGGCGGCGGGGTTCCACCAGGGGTCGTAGTGGATGACGGTGTCGGCGGCGGTGAGGTTGAGGCCGGTGCCGCCGGCCTTGAGGGAGATGAGGAAGAGCGGGATTTTGCCGGTTTGGAAGTCCTCGACGAGTTTGCCGCGGTCCTTGGAGGCTCCGGTGAGTTTCAGGTAAGGGATCTTTTCCTTCACCAGATGCGCCTCGATGAGCGAGAGCATGGTGGTGAACTGGGAGAAGATGAGGATGCGGCGGCCTTCCTCGATGAGCACGGCGAGCAGTTCCGTTAGAAAATCGAGTTTCGCGGAGTTGTGGATCGTGTTGGCGAACTCGTCGGGCAGCAGGCGCGGATCGCAGCAGATCTGGCGGAGCTTGAGCAGGGCGTCGAGGAAGACCATCTGGAAGTCGCTGCCGCCGCGCGCGGCGATGGCTTCGCGGACGCGCTTGTTCATGGTGGCTCTCACCGTTTCGTAGAGGTCCTTCTGCGCGGTGTGGAGTTCGATGAGGTGGACGAGCTCGGTTTTCGGCGGCAGTTCCTTGGCCACCTGGTCCTTGGTGCGGCGGAGGATCAGCGGGGCGACGCGTTTTTTGAGCTGCTCGTTGCGCTCGGGATCGCCGTTGTTCTCGATGGGTTTGCGGTAGGTATTGTTGAAGCTTTCCTCGCTGCCGAGGAAACCGGGCACCAGGAACTTCATCAGGCTCCAGAGCTCGCCGAGGTGGTTTTCCACCGGTGTGCCTGAGAGACAGAGGCGGTGTTTCGCATCGAGCTTGCAGGCGGCCTGCGCGACCTTGGCGTGCGGGTTCTTGATGTTCTGCGCCTCATCGAGCACGACGAGGTGGAAGGTGTGCGGGCGGAGTTTCTCGATATCGCGGTGGAGCAGCGCGAAGGACGTGATGACGAGGTCCGCGTAGGGGATGGAGCGATGGTATTTCTTCCGGTCGGGTCCGGAGAGCACGAGCACGCGGAGGTCGGGCGTGAACTTGCGGGCTTCCGCCTGCCAGTTCGGCACGACGGAGGTGGGGGCGACGACGAGCGCGGGTTTGCCCAGCGAGTGGCCGGATTGCTTTTCCGTTAGAATGTGGGTGAGCGTTTGCAGCGTTTTGCCGAGGCCCATGTCGTCGGCAAGGATGCCGTGCAGACCGTGACGCGCGAGGAACTGCATCCAGCGGAAACCGGCGAGCTGATAGTCGCGCAGCGTGGCATTGAGGCCGGATGCGGGATCGACCGGCGCGATGCCGGAGAAATCGCGCAGTTTTGAAGAGAGCTCGGAAAGATCCGGCGGCGCTTCGATGCCCAGCCCTTCGAGTCCCGCGAGCGTGGCGGCATCGAGCGCGTGGAGCTTGGTGCGCTCGGGAAACTTCGGATCGATGAGCGAGGCGAGGTGGTTGAGGATGCGGCGCACGCGGCCGATGGGCAGGCGCAGCGCGTCGCCATTCGGCAGCGGCGCATAGACATGGCCGGTGTTCGGGTTGTGGAGCGTTTCTTCCAGGAAATCGCTTTCTAGCAGATTTGCGAGGATCGGCAGCAGGTCGTGGCGTTCGCCGCCGACATCGAAGCCGACGGACAGGCTGAACCATCCGCCGCCGGATGCCGTGAGCGAGCTGTCCCAGTCCGAGGGATCCGCATCGAAGACACGGTGGCCCACGTTGTCGTCGATGGTGAGGGTCCAACCCTGGGCTTCCAGTTTCTCCACCATCTCGCCGCGGAACTGGTGCCAGAAGAGATCGACATCGATGCGGCTGGGATCGGGGAACCAGCGGTCGCGCGCCGGGCCTTCGCGGGCGTCGCGGGATTTCAGGTTGAGGAGGAAGCGCCAGGCGGAGTTCGATTGCAGGGAGGAGAGCCCGGTTTCCGAAAGCTCACGCGCGGCGCGGTTCTCGGCATGCTCGGAGTGCTCGAGGATGGCGCGCCTGCCATCCGTTAGAGTCATCTCGCTCGTCCAGTGCGGCATCGAAGCACGCAGCGGGCTACGATGTCCATCGTAGTTTGCCACAGCCTCGGCGAAGATCCAGAACTCCGGATCCGGCTGGCCGAGCGACTGGAGCAGGAGCTTGGAAGCCCGGTCGACGGTCGAACGGGTGACGTGCAGTTCGAAGGTGGGTTTGGGAGCAAGGCGCGGCAACGAGGCGGCCGGAGCCGGGGCGGGGACGGGTTTCTCCAACTCCGCGGCGACGGCCCGGGCCACGCTGTGGCCGCTCCAGCGCGTGAGGTCACGTTCCTTCTCCGCCTTGATGAGGAGGGCGGCACTGTGATGGCAGAAGGATCCGAGATCGCAGGAACACGAGGTTTCCATTTCCCAGGAGTCTCCGGATTTCCAGAACGAGACCTCCACCTCCTCCCCGGCGACTTGAGCAAGCAGGCTGAAGGACCCGGGCGACGGTTCGTCAAGCCGGGCATCCCGGACTTTTGAAACGAGGGACTTCGCCGCGGCGAGGATCTCCTCATCGTAGCGATTCCGCCAACGGGAATCGTGGATGAACTGGGAAGGATCGGCGGCAGCTGACACGGGAGGGCAGCATCAGGCGCGTGGCCGAGCGACGTCAAGACTGGCTGACCGGCGAACAGATCTCGACCACGATGCCATCCTTGTCGCGGACAAAGGCGACGGTCTGGCCCCAGGGCTTGAGGGCCGGGGGTGAAACGGCGACAGCCCCGGCGGTGAGTGCCCGTTGATAGGCGGCGGGCACGTCGTCCGAGACGAAGGCGATCTCAAAACCGGCGGGACGTTTCGAAAGGCAGTTTTCCTCGAATCCGCCGGGTAGATTGGACTTCGCCAAGCCGTTGGCTGCGAACGAAAGGGTGGTGCTGCCGGTATCCATTTCCGCATACATCCCGGCCTCGTGGACGAAGCGGCGGGTGAGGCCGAACGCGTCCTCATAGAATGCGACCGAGCGCGGCACGTCCTTCACGTAGAGGATGGTGTAACCGAGTTTCATGCGCGGGAATGGAACCAAGCCGGGGGGCATCCGGCAAGCCCCGAGAGCAGGAAATGCGGAGCTGTTTTCCAAGCCAAAAGACAGGTTTTCCCGCGATGCCGTAAATTGAATGAACTTGCCGGATGGTCCGGCGACGCTAAGTTCCCGCAGTTCCCTCACCCCACCCATGTCCGGACTCCCCACCTTTATCCAAGTGATCGTGTTGCTCGCAGTGGTCATCACGCTGTTCAACATCATCATCTTCGTCCACGAGCTCGGCCACTTCTGGGCTGCACGCTGGAGAGGGCTTCAGATCGACCGTTTCCAGATCTGGTTTGGAAAGCCGATCTGGAAGAAGGAGGTCAACGGTGTGCAGTATGGTCTCGGATGGATTCCCGCCGGGGGCTTCGTGGCGCTGCCGCAGATGGCACCGATGGAGGCCTTGGAGGGCGGAGAAAAGCCTGGCAGGAAGCTGCCGCCGATCACACCGCTGGACAAGATCATCGTCGCCTTCGCCGGTCCGTTGTTCTCGATGCTGCTGGCGCTGGCCTCCGCACTGGTGGTGTGGAAGGTGGGAAAACCGAAGGATTTCATCGCATCACAGGAAATCGGCTACGTGGAGCCCGGAAGCCACGCCGCCAAGGCAGGTCTCCTGCCCGGCGATAAAATCACCGCCATCAATGGCAAGACCGTGAACGGTTTCGCGGGATCGCTCGATTCCATTTCCGAGAGAATCATCCTCAGCCGCGGTCAGAGCATCACTTTCACCATCGAGCGGCCCGGCCAGAGCACACCGCTTCAACTGGTGTCCGGCTTCGAAACCGATCAGAGCGGCTGGTTCCAGCGCCTGCTCCGCTTCAAGCGCGAGGAGCTGCGGGATGTCGGGATCGACACCGCGAGCACCCTGATCGTGGACAGCGTCAGCAAGAACAGCCCTGCCGCGGATGCGGGTCTGGCGAAGGGTGACCGGATTGTTTCGATCGATGGCAAGCCGCTTTACAGCCGCATGCAGTTCTCGCAGCACCTCAAGGAAAAGGAATGGAAGACCGTGAGGATCGCCGTGCAATCCCCGGCTGGCGGCAGCCGTGAGGTGGAGCTCACCCCGGAGAAGCCATTGAAACCCGCGGGTCGTGATCCGATGGTGGGCATCGGGTGGGACGCGAGTTCGGAAGTGGACATCCGCATCGTCCATCCCGGGCCGATCCAGCAGGTGTCGGACAGCCTGCGCATGATGTGGATCACCATCACCAGTGTGGTGGCCACGGATTCAAGCATCGGGGTGGACCACCTGAGCGGGCCGGTGGGCATCGCGAAGATGCAGTATCACCTGTTGCAGATGGATGACGGCTGGCGGCGCATTCTCGCGTTCATGGTTCTCTTCAACGTGAACCTCGCGGTGCTCAACATGATGCCCTTCCCGGTTCTGGATGGCGGTCACATCACGCTGGCGCTTCTGGAGAAACTCTTCGGACGTCCGGTCGAGGCAAAGCCGCTGGAAATCCTGCAAACCGCCTGCGCGCTGCTGCTGATTTCACTGATGCTGTTTGTGACGACCAAGGACCTCGGCGACACCTTCCGCGGCGGATCGTCGAAGGAACAGGAAGTGGTGTTTCCCTGAGGCCTCCGACTCCGCCGGGAAGGCGGGTGCGATCCCCTCATCATCCGCGCTTCATGTGGTCGATGCCGTAGGGCGCGCGCTGGGCGCGTTGGCGCATGGAGTTGGCGGTGTCGTCTCCCTCGAAGGCTTCCTTGACGGGGTCCCACTTGAGTTTGCGGCCGAGTTTCATGGCGATCCATCCGGTGATGCAGGCGCTGGTGGAGCGATGGGCGATCTCGGCGGAGGTCACCGCAGGCTTGCGGGTCTGGATGCTCTGGATCCAGTCGAGGTGGTGGTCGCCATTCGGGCTGGCATGGAGGCGGATTTCCTTTTCACCGAGCGGGGTGGAAAGGATCTCGGGCTTGCTGGCCTGGAGGGCCTTGGCGGCGGCACCTTTCGGAACGGGATCGGAAGCGGTGACGCGCTCCGCGCCGCGGGTGACGAAGATCCATCCATCGCTGCCCTCGAAGCGGACGCCATTGGGCAGTTTGTGATCGATGATGACGGTGACGCCGTTGGCATATCCCATCTCGATGTGGTAGGGGCCGTGGACGTTCCAGAGTCCGGATTTCGGAAACTCGGCGCGGCCTTCGATGGTGAGCGGGCCGGTGAGCTCGGTGTCCATGCCCCAGTGGGCGATGTCCACGTGGTGGGATCCCCAACCGGTGATCATGCCCAGGCAGTAGTCCTCGATGCGCAGCCAGCCGGGACGCTCGCCGTAGCGGGTCTTGAGGTCGGCACCCTGGGCGTGGACCCGGTCCTTGGTGTAGGGGGCGTCCGGCGTGCATCCGAGCCACATTTTGTAATCGAGGTTGGAGGGCACGGGAATCACCTCGGTGCTGCCGCCGGAAGGATCGCTGGGCAGGCCGATCTTCACGGTATGCAGCTTGCCGATGCGGCCGTTGCGGACCATTTCGCAGGCCATGCGGAACTGGGATCCCGAGCGCTGCTGGCTGCCGATCTGGAACATGCGCTTGCGGGCCTGGACCACATCGCTAACGGCACGTCCCTCGGCGATGGTCATGGAAAGCGGCTTCTGCACGTAAATGTCCTTTCCTAACAAGGCGGCGGCGATGACCGGCTCGGCATGCCAGTGGTCGGGCGTGCTGACCGCGACGGCATCGATGTCCGGATGCTGGAGAGCCTCGCGGTAATCCGCATAAGTGGCCACCTTGAGATCGATGTTCTTTTTGCGGTAGTGACCCTCGACGAGTTCCTTGGCATCGGCGAGGCGCAGCGAGTCGATCTCGCAGACGGCGGTCATGCGGGCTGCGTTCTGCTTGAGAATGCCGGGCATGTCCATGTCCCTGCCGATGCGGCCGCAGCCGATCTGGAGGATGTTGATTTTGTTAGAAGGAGCATCCGCGCCAAGGACGCGGGACGGGATGATGGTGGGGAATCCGAACGCGGCTCCGGCCAGACCGGAAACACGGAGGAACTTGCGGCGCGAGGTGGCTTTCATGGATGGCATGGGTGTTGGGTTGGATGGAGGAGTTCAGTGATCGAGGCCGAGCACCCAGAAGATGCCGCCGGCGATGTGCTTGCGGAACACGGGGTCCGAGTAACAGGCGATGTCGTGGCCGAGGGCGGTGTAGAAGGAGCGGCCCTTGCCGACCTGGTGACACCATGCGAGCGGATAGCGGTCGCCCTCGAACTTGAAGGCCCACTTTTCGCGAGGCGGGTTGGGGACGCTTGTCGCGTCCATTTCCAGCAGGACATGGAGGCCCGGCACGAGATCGCAGAAGTAGCCTTCGTCCTTCCATGTCCAGACAGCCGGCAACTGGGACGTGGACGGGTGCTTCGGATCGGTGACGATGACGTTGAACTTCTGGTTGGGCGTGTGCCACTTGAAGGTTCCGCCGAGGATGCGTTTGAAGTCCGGGTTTTTCCGCTCGGACCCGGAGGCCGAGTGGATGCCGACGAAGCCGCCGCCGCCCTCGATGTAGGCGGTGAAGGCCTTGCTCTGCGCGGGGTCCGAGAAGGCCTCGTTGTTGGAATTCGAGAAGACGACTGCCTTGTATTTGGAAAGCGAGGCGGCGGTGAATACGGCGGGGTCTTCCGAGGAATCACACTCAACGCCTTTGGCGGCGCAGATCTCCTTCACCGCGGCGATGCTTGCGGGGATGTTGTCATGGACGAAGCCCTTGCCGTTGGTGACGTGGTTGCGGGTGTAGATGAGCACGCGATCAGCCGCTCCGGCGGATGACAGGAGCACGGCGGAAGCGAGAAGCAGGAGGGTGGGTTTGCGGTTCATGATGGGATTACGCCGGCGGATGTGGCATCTATCTCGTGTGGAGGTTCAGATGCGCGGGATGGGTTGCAAATTTCCCCTGCGGGATTGCACCGGGCGCTCATCGACCCGTTCCGAACGTCGCGACCACCCGTCGTTTTATCACCGTAAACACGGCCGGTGAATGCTCAGCGTTTCTTTTCGATGGCGACCAAAGTGATGTCATCCATCTGGGGTCCTTCTCCAGTGAACTGGCGGAGCTCTTCCTGCATGCGGGAGAGAACCACTTCCGCGCCGAGCGGAGCGGCAAGCCGGAAGACCTCGGACATGCGCTCCATGCCGAACTCCTCTTCATTGGCATCCACAGCCTCGCGGACGCCGTCGGTGTACAGCAGCACGCAGTCGCCGGGAAGCAGTTCGATCGTTTGGTCCTTGGTGACGCGCTCGAAGACCGCACCGCCATCCACACCGAGGGCGAGTCCGGGCGAGCGGAGGAGCTCGACCTTGCCCGTTTCCTTGCGAAACCAGAGCGCGGGGTCGTGCCCGGCGCGGGCGATGGTGAGGCTGCCATTGGCTTCATCGAGCACCGCATAGGCCATGCTGATGAACATGTCCTCGCGGATGTCCGGGAAAAGCTGGCGGTTCACGGCGGCGAGCACCTCGGAAGGCGAGAGTTTGCCCGGCGCGACCGAGCGCAGCGACGAGCGGCACATGGCCATGAGCAGACCGGCGGGCACGCCCTTGCCGGAAACATCGGCGATGGCGATGCCGAAGCGCCGCTCACCGAGCTGGATGTAGTCGTAGTAGTCTCCGCTGATGATGCGGGCCGGAAGATTGGTGCCGCTGATGCGGAATCCGGAAACCACGGGATCTTCCTGGGGCAGGAGGATGCGCTGGACCTCGCGGGCGTTCTGAAGCTCCCCCTCCATCGCGCGTTTTTCGTGGGCCTCGCGGTGGATGCGGGCATTGCCGATGGCGAATGACGATTGCTCCGCGGCCGAGCGGAAAACCGCGAAGTCGTTTGAGGAAAATCCTCCGTCCTGGTGCTTGCGGGCGACCACCAGCACACCGAGGTCCTTGCCCGCGTGGCGCAGGGGGGAAAGCAGGGCGGCGACGTCATCCGTGTATCGCGTGAAGGCATCGCGGAAGGAAGGATGGCTCTTCACATCCTCAACGTGGATCGGTTCGCCCACGGCGAGGCAATATCCGAGGATGCCCTCGTCCACCGCCACGCGGGAGAGGCGGATGTGGCTTTCCAGCGCACGCGGATCGCGTTCCGCTTTTTTCCGCACCTCGACCGGGATGCCGATGAGCGGTGGACAATCCTCCGAGATGTATGAGGGCAGCAGGAAGGTGTTTCCCTGGCCGAGGAAGTAAACCGCACCGCCGCGGGCGTTCACCACCTTGTCGATGCCATCGACGATGATGCGGGAGAGCACGGCGGGCGATGGCTCGTTCTCGATGGCCAGCCCGAGATCGTGCAGGAAGGAAAACATGCGCTGTTCCTCGCCTTCCATGTCGCGGAAGCGCCTGCGGATCCTGCGGTTTCGCTTTCGCTGGTTGCGCAGGGCGAGGACCAGGACGAGCAGCACCAAGGCGGAGACGCCGAGAGCGATGGTCGTGGGATCCGGCATGTCGCGGAGGAGTGAATACGTCGGAGCCGCCCTTGCCAATTCCTAAGACTGCGCGGATTCTCCCGCCGCCTTCTCTTTCGAGGCGAGATCGTTGCCGAGCATGTTGACCACACCCTCGAACTCGCGGGCGTTTTTGTCATTCATTCCGGAGAGCGTCTGATGGGCTTCGAGCACGTGACGAGCCCGCTGCACCTGGCCGAGCGCCCCCGCCGCGGGCGGCGCTTGAAGAGCGGCGCGGATCGAGTCCACCTTGCCACGCCAGAGAGACGCCGGGGGATCGATCTCCATCAGGAAATCCAGCCCCAGGTCTTCGAGCGAACGTCGGTTGCGGTCGCCGGGTTCCGCGATCTGAAGGGCGCCGCCGCCATCGAGTGCGGTGAGGCGGGTGGCGAGCCCGGCGAGCGTGCCCATGAAGGTGGAATCCATGCCGGTGCAGCCGGCCAGATCGACGACGAGAAGTTTCTCGCCTTGGGCGATGCGCTGGTCTCCGAAGGCCTTCAGCGCCGGGCTGTTCATGAACGATCCCTTGCCGTCACAGCGGATCCAACTGAATCCATCGAAGATTCCGACTGTCATGGGGTTGTCCGAGGTCACAGGCAAGGGTGCGGCGTTCGCTGGGCGAGACTTCGCGAAGCATAAAATCGCAGGACTCTCAGGTCAACCATCCATGAGGAAAATTCCGGTCATCGCCACAGATAGGACCGGTTTGAGGCGAGTTCGCGTCCGCCGCGCAGCAGGCGGACCTGCCAGGCAAGCACGCGGCCGTTCTTGAAGAAGTCTTCGCCGACGATGGCAAACGAGGCACTGCCCTGGGTGTCGGTGGCGGGAAACGTGCGTGTCATCCGTTTCACCCGGCTCGCGGATGCCCCTTGTTGGTATTCAAAGACCACCTCGACCGGGCCCGAGCCTGCGCCGTTGGGATCGTTCCAAAGGACGGTGTAATACTGGCCCAATCGTTGCCGGCGCTCGGCCATGCTGACCGCCCCGCGCAGCCGGCGTTCCTTTTCCATGCGGACCATCGGCTCCTCCCCTTGATCACGGGTTTGATCCCGGAGTTGGAAAGTCTTCACCACAAGCGGGCCGGTGGGACCCGCGCAGGCACCGAGGAGCAGTAGGGCCGCTAGGCTCAGGAGGCGATTCACCCCGGGATTCAATCAGCGCAGGGCATGGATTCAAGAAACATCCCTCCCGCCCGCGTTTTTGCCCTTCCCCGTGCGCGGCGATCCTGCAACGAATCGCCCTTGAATGAGCGCCCCAGAGACGGTCGAAATCAAACTGGACTTTGATACCCCCCAATTCCTGCACGAGTTGTTCGCGAACGATCCGAAACACCTTTCCTATCTGGAAGCGGGCATCGGCGTGAAAGCGGTCACGCGGGATGGCTGGGTCCTGCTCAGCGGGGAGGCCGAGGCGGTCCGTCGTGCCAGGGCGGTCTTCACGGATCTGGAAAATGCCCGTCGCAAGGGCGGACGGATCGATGCCAGGGACTTCCGGCTTGCCGTGGATGTCGCCGCACGTGCCGGCGCGGTCGGCTTGAACGATCTGGCGGATGTGAAACTCGTGGGCTCGCGCGGTCGCAAGCCGGTGTTTCCCAAAACCCCGTCGCAGTTGGACTATGTCCGTGCGATCGAGACCCACGACGTGGTGTTCGGCCTTGGCCCCGCAGGCACGGGAAAAACCTATCTGGCGATGGCCATGGGACTCACCCTGCTCAAGCGGCGTGTCATGCAGCGCATCGTGCTGACCCGGCCGGCGGTGGAAGCCGGGGAGGCCCTCGGATTTCTCCCGGGAGACTTGAGAGAGAAGGTGGCACCCTACCTGAGGCCGCTGTATGACGCCATCCACGACATGCTCGATCCCGAGGAAGGGCAGCGCTATTTGGAAGAGGGCACCATCGAGATCGCGCCACTGGCCTTCATGCGCGGCCGCACGCTCGCCCGTTCGTTTGTCATTCTCGACGAGGCCCAGAACACCACGCGCGAACAAATGTTCATGGCTCTCACACGCCTGGGTGATGAGTCGAAAATGGTCGTCACCGGCGATGGATCCCAAGTCGACCTCAAGCCTGGCGTTCGCTCAGGGCTGGCCGAGGCCGAGCATGCGCTGCAAGGCGTGGAGGGCATCGCATTCCAGCGATTTTCCCAAGCCGACATCATCCGCCACCCGGTGGTGGGGAGAATCGTGGAAGCCTACGAACGCTACCGCGCTTGAAGCGCCTCACGGTTCCAGTTTCGGAGCCGCGGGCTGCCCCGGGGCGGCTTGCCCGGCTCCTTGTTCCGCGGCTTTCTTGAGGTCCTCGTCATTCGGCGGCAGCGGTGCCGGTTCGGTCTTCGGCTCCACCGGCGGGACCGGGAAGGTCTCGGTAGGCGTGCTCGCCGGGGGCACCGGTGTGGTCGCTGCAGGTGCCTCGGGATCGATCACCGTCGGGATCGCCCCCTCCGGAGGCCTCTCGCCAAGCGGGATGGTCGGGATGGGTTCACCATATCCCCCCACCGGCGGGTAAACCTGATACTCGCCAGGGTTGGTGGGAGGAGCCATCGCCGCGGCATTCGGATCCTCGATCATCACGGCGGGAACAAATCCAACTTCGCCGCTGTCCAGCTCGACCTTCACATAACTGTCGTTCTGAGAGATGACCTTCATCGAGGTGCCCCGCAGCAAAAGCTTGTCCGCATCGCCCTCACCTTTCGGACGGTTTTTGAAAAACGCGGTGTTGTCGATCGCCGCCCGGACAAACTGCCCGGCCTTGAAATACGTCGGCGTCGCCGCACTCAGGTTGGAATTCGACCCCGGCGGACGAAGCGGATCGAAGTCACCGCTGGTGAGGGGGCGGTTCAGGCTGTCGCAGGCGGTGAGACTGGCAGCGATGGCTGCGCTGAGGACCGAGGCTCGCTTCATGGGGTGCGCAAGCTAACACCCGGCCCATTTCGGGTCAATGGCTTTCCCGGCGGGCTCAGCTGGCCCCGCGCAGCACTTCATTGCGATCGTTGAGCAGAAGCGACTTCGGCGCGATGGGCTCGGCCGAGTAGCCGAATGCCATGATGGTCACCCGCTCGCCTGCCTTGATCAGGTGGGCGGCACCTCCGTTGATCAGGATCTTGCCGGTGCCCGGCTTGCCTTCGAGCACATAGGTTTCCAGGCGCTCGCCCGTGGTAATCGAGGCCACCAGCACCTTTTCGCCCGGCCAGAAGTCCGCAGCCTGCATGAGATCCAGCGGGATCTCGATGCTTCCTTCGTATTCGACGTCCGCGTCGGTGATCATCGCTCGATGCAGCTTGGACTTGAGTTGCTCCCTGAACATGCGCGGCAGGGAAAACCCGGGCATCCCCCTCGTCAAGCGGCAAGCGGTGCGGGTGAGCCAAGGCTCGCATTTCCTCCGCATCCCCTCTGATCGGGGCAAGCGGCCTTGCACTCGTGCGATCCACTCATTACCACCGCCCTGCCGGTCACAAGCCGGCTCCCCCCAGGAAGCCCTTCGCAGGGGCAGTCAATAGATGGGGAAGCTGGTGAAATTCCAGCGCGGTATCGCCACTGTGACTCCGGAGCGCGCAAGCCCTGCGGACAGCCAGATCGCCAGCCCGAGGGGATGTTCCAAACGCCTGCGAATCACAGGCTTTGAAATCCGATACATGATACCCAAAACACCGCCTCCAAGAGGCCCACGCCGGAGTGCCATCGCACTGCTCGCCCTGCTTGTCCACAGCCCCTCGCAAGCCGAGGAATCCCCACCGCCCTTGGAACCCATGGTGGTTTCCGCCCTGCGGCTTCCCCAGGAGGCCTCCACCGTCACCTCCGCCGTGACGCTGTTGGATCCGGAGGCCCTTCAAAACCAGGGGATCCTCCAACTGCGCGACGCCCTCAACGCCTCCCCCGGCGTGATCTCCACCTCCACCGGTGGCGAAACCGGGGCCATCGGCTCGCTCTTCATCCGGGGCACCACCACCGCCTACTCGCAGGTGGTTCTCGACGGCATGCGCATGAGCGACTCCACCAGCCCGCTCGGCAACCTGCTTTCCGCCGGACGCACGTATGACATCGGCTCCATCGAGGTCCTCCGCGGCCCGCAGGGTGCCATCTACGGCGGCGAATCCATCGGCGGCGTGCTCTGGATGGAGACCCGCCGCGGATCCGGAAAACCCAGCTCCTCGGCCACCCTCGAGGGCGGCTCCTTCCAGTCGCTTTCCTCCCACGCCTCCTCCCAGGGCGAGATCGGCAAGCTGTCCTACTTCATCGCCGGCGGATACGAGGAAACCGACAACGACGCCCCCAAACAGGACTTCCATCAGGGCAACACCGCCCTGCGCCTCGAAGGGGCCATCGACTCGGTGTGGACCATCGGCGGGACCTTCCGCTCCATCGATTCCTATTATAACAACTCCGGAAACTCCGACGACCACCTCGATGCCGCCCTCGGCACCTTGTATGCGAACGGAAGAATCTCCGATCGCTGGACGGCGCGCTTCCTCGCCGGATACCAGCAGGAGTTTTATGACAGTGACTCCGCTTTCGGAAACTACGGCACGGACATGCGCGCCGGCAGCCTGTCCACCGATCACGAAATCACCTTCAGCGATCAACTCCGGCTGCTCGCCGGTGCCTACCTTCATCAAAGCTCGTATGAAAACACCATCGGCACCGATGAATCCCGCGACCGCTACGGAGCACATGCCGCCCTCGAGTGGGATGTCACCGGTGACCTCACCGCCACCGCCGCCCTGCGTTGGGAGGATTACGATGCCTATGGCGATGAACTGACGTGGCGTCTCGGTGCGATCCACAGCTTCGAAGCCACGGGCACGTCCATCCGCGGCGGTGTCGGCACCTCGTTCCGCTCGCCCACCTACCTGGACCTCTTCGGCTCCTCCTTCGGCGCGGGCAACCCGGACCTCAAGGCGGAATCCGCCGCCGGATGGGACATCGGCATCGAGCAGAAACTCGCGGACCAACACGTTCTCGAACTCATCTGGTTCCAGAACCGCATCACCGACCGCATCCAGTCCTTTCCCACTCCACCCGTCAACATCGGCGGGCAGTCGGACACCCAGGGGCTTGAGCTCGGTCTGCGCGGATCCTGGCTCGGCGAGGCCCTCGCCTACCGCCTCGCCTGGACCTACCTGCACGAGAGCCTCAGCGACCAACCGCGCAACGCCGCCACGGCCGCACTCGATTGGAAACCCACGGAGAAAGCGCTCGTCGGCATCGGCGCCACCCATCTATCCGATCACTCGTGGGGCGGCGATCCCATCGGCGGATACACGGTGGCCCGTCTGCACGGGTCCTATCAGCTCACCGATCACGTGAAGCTCCACGCCCGCGTGGAAAACGCCTTCAATGAGGAATACGAGCTTTCCAGCTTCTTCGGCACCACCCTTCCCGGGGCGGGCACCGGGCTCTACGCCGGCATCACCGTGGATTGGTGAGATTTCCGGATCGTGTCGTTTGTTGCCAAGGGTGCGTCGGACCACCGGCGCGCCCTTCATTCCTACAAACGGCCGCCCTCAGCGGCGGTCCTTGCGCTTCTTCGAGCGGGAACCTCCCCCGGCCTCCGCCTGTTTCGTCCCGCATGGCGTGATGTGGGGTGGCGGCGTCACATCCCGTGTTTTCCGCGCTCCGTCCAACAAACGCGAGGCCACCTCCTTCATGCCGAGGCGGTCCAGCGTGCGGCGGATGCCTTGTTTCATCTCCGGCTTGTACCAGAAGAAGAAGCTGCGCTGCGTCTGCTTCTCCTCCGGACTGCGCGCCACCTCCACTTCCCTGCCATCATAAGGGTGGGTCCCCGTCACATAAATCTCGGTGGCCACCGTCATCGGCGTGGGCGTGAAATCCTGCACCTGCTCCAGTCGGAAACCAAGGTCCTTGGTCTTCAACGCCAGCTCCGCCATGTCCTCCGGCCGCGAACCGGGGTGGGAGCTGATGAAATAAGGAATCACCGGCATGTCCGGCTTGCCCGCCTTCTCCGCAGCCGCGTCGAACTTTTCCTTGAACTGATAGAACAGGTCGAAGCTCGGCTTCCGCATCACCCTCAGCACGTGATCGCTGGTGTGCTCCGGAGCCACCTTCAAACGGCCCGGCACATGGTGGGCCGCAAGCTCCTCCACATATCTCTCATGGCTCGCCTTGACCTCCGGCGTGGCGCCCTTTTCGTGGAGGAACAAATCATAACGGATGCCGCTGGCCACGTGCGCGTGCTTGATGCCCTCGGTATTGCGCACGGCTTCGTAAATTTCTAACAACGGCGTGTGATCGGTATCCAGATTGCGGCACACATCCGGCCAGATGCAGGAAGGCCTCACGCACTCGTCGCAGATCCACTGCTTCTTGCCCTTCATCTGGTACATGTTTGCCGAAGGCCCGCCCAGATCGCTGATGGTGCCGCGGAAATCCGGCATCTGCTTGATGGACTCCACCTCGCGAAGGATCGACTCCTTGGACCTCGATGCGACGAATTTCCCCTGGTGCGCCGAGATCGTGCAGAAGCTGCACCCGCCAAAGCAGCCGCGGTGCATGTTGATCGAATGCTTGATCATCTCATAGGCCGGGATCGGACCGCGCTTGCGGTACTTCGGATGCGGCAGACGCGTGTAAGGCAGGTCGAAGGAAGCGTCGATCTGCGTCTCGCTCATCGTCGGGAACGGCGGATTGACCACCAACAGCCGGTCTCCCGTCTGTTGGAAAAGACGGCGTGCCTTCACCCGGTTGGACTCGGTCTCGATGTGCTTGAAGTTCCGTGAATAATCGAGGCGGTTGGCTTGGCATTCCTCGTGCGAATGAAGCGCGAAGTCCTCCCAATTCTTGTTCTTCGGCGGCACCTGCCCGGGAGGCAGCAGATAGGCGGTCTGCGCCACCGCCGTGAGCGAGGAAAACGGCACGCCGCGCTTCAACAGACGCACGCATTCCTTCAGCGGCATTTCCCCCATGCCATAAATCAAAAGGTCCGCACGGCTGTCCGCCAGGATCGAGGGCTTGAGCTGGTCCGACCAGTAATCAAAATGCGTCACCCGCCGCAGACTTGCCTCGATGCCGCCGATCATCACCGGCACCTCGGGAAACAGGTCCTTCAGGATGTTCGAATAAACCGTGGTCGCATAATCCGGCCGGAACCCGTGCTGCCCACCCGGTGTGTAGGCATCCTCACTGCGCCGCTTCCTCGCCGCGGTGTAGTGGTTCACCATCGAGTCCATGCATCCGGAGGTGACCCCGAAAAACAATCTCGGAGCCCCCAGTTTCTTGAAATCGCGCAGGTCGTCCCGCCAGTTCGGCTGTGCGATGATCGCCACCTTCAACCCCTCCGCCTCCAGCATCCGCCCGATCACCGCCGTTCCAAAGGCCGGGTGGTCCACGTAAGCATCGCCGGATACAAGGATCACATCGAGCTCGTCCCACCCGCGCGCCAGGACCTCGTCACGGGTGGTCGGCAACCAGCGCGCGGGATTCCAAACGGGATCACGAAAAGGAACAGCGGCGTTGTTTTCACTGGATGCACTCACTCGGGCGCGGAGCATGCACCCAAACCCGCACCCAGAGCCAGCCGAAACCACCACACCTCATGGAAGGCCCCCGCCACCCGGCAGAACCACACGCAGGATTTGAATCCACACCCAGGAAACAAGCACCCGCCTGCTCCGGCAGGACGCTTCAATCCGCGCGACCGATCACCCGGATTTCGAATGGATTCTCGTCCGGATCGTTGCTCGGGATCGATATCATCGCCGTCCGCTTGCCTTCCATCGACGGCCGGAAAGTCACCTTGAATGCCATGGTTCCGCCCGCAGCCAATGAGGTCCCCTCCAGCGGACTTACCTTGAAATCGGACATGCCGGATCCGGATTTCCTCACCGCCAGTTCACCCAGCCTTCCGTTGCCCACGTTCCGGATCCGGAATGTCAGGGTCTTTCCCGACGAATCCACATCACACTTTCCGAAATCCACGACGGACTTCCCGCTCGCAAGCTCAGTTCCCCGAAGCACCGAGATCTCCGGACTGACGCCGAGCCCCATAACCTTGACGCTGAACGGATTCTCATCCTCGTCGTTGCTGTCAATTCGAACCGAGGCCTTCTTGACTCCAAACGAAGAAGGCTTGAATGCAATCCTAACCGTGGCGCTTTCACCAGGATTGAGCACATCCTCACCCACAAGTTTGACATCGAAGCTGGATGCCCCCGAGCCGGTCAGGCGCACCTTGATGCCGGATAAGACACCGCCACCGACATTCCGGATCGTCAGTTTCCGGGTGACTGTGGAACCGGCCTTCACCGATCCCAAAGACGGCAGGAGATCTCCGTCGGACAGTTCCGATCCCCGGAAGTCCTCAACCATGATGTCCGGCAAATCCGTGCCACCCCCATCGATGCGAAGAACACTCACGTCCGTCGCGCCTTCTCCGTCATCAGACTCACCACAGAAGAGAATCCGTCCATCCGCCTGCAACGCGGAGTGATAGCAGTAATCATCGAAGCTCGATAGATCGTAAATCGAAAAACCAACCCCGTCCGGCCCGAACTCCACATCCGGAACCCCGTCTTCTTCGAAGCGACAAGCGAAGAAATCCGTATCGTCATCGGCTTGAAATGTCGTTCCACTCAGGATCACAAAACCATCCTCCTGAACCACCATACTGCTGCACTCCTCATACCCTCCGAACAAATCGGCCGTCACATACCCATATCCATCACCAAAGTCTTCATCGGCCGTTCCATCGGCAAGGAGACGGGCGAGGAACACATCCGCCGTGCTCTCGTTCTCGACCAACTGACCCGCTACAAGAACTCGCCCGGAGGCATCCATCGCGATCGAACTCAGGAAATCATCGCTTCCTTCGGCATCCAGAATCGCAATGCCCGAACCGTCACCGAAGGCGGTGTCGGTGTCGCCGTCCGCCGTATAGGCGGCAACGAAACCATCCATGCCTCCGTCCTTGTCCTCGAAACAACCGGCAATCCGGATGCCACCATCCGGGCTTATGCAAACGGAGGTTCCCCTGTCTGCAAAACCGCCAACGTCCTCCCCGAACACACCCGCACCATCCGAGAAACGCTCATCAAGCTCGCCCTCCTCCGTAATCTTGGCGACAAGCAAATCCGATGCCCCTGCAGCGTCCGTGATGTAACCCACTGCAATGATCGTTCCATCCGGATTGGGTGCGATGGAAACGTAATCTCCACTCGAATCCTCGAATCCAGTCATTCGAATTCCTTCTCCACCCGCAAACGTCGGGTCCGGATCACCTTCCTCGGTAAACCTCGCCACAAAGGCATCAAAACTGCCGTTGCCACCATCTGCGGACCCACCGACCAGAATCCTCCCGTCTTCCAGAACCACGGCGCAATGGACGTAATCATCCCCACCGCTGATGTCATAGGTCACACAGCCCGTGCCATCGCCAAACGACGGATCGGGCGCTCCGGACTCGTCGAGGCGCATGAGAAACCCGTCATACATCCCACTCTCATCCTGAGTGATCCCGGAAAGAAGAACCCTCCCATCCGCCAAGGCAACCACAGCCCATGCGGCATCTTCAACTCCGCCGAGATCGACGAAGGAAGCGCCATCCAACGAACCAAATCCCGGATCAGGATCCCCGACCGCCGCATGAGAACACACCACTGAGGCAAGCCCAAGCGACAGGGATAACCCGGCAACTTTCATCAGATGAACGCAGAACACTCCGGCTCGTCCAAGACCGACCCGACAAACAAGCCCGGCAAGCGGCTCAAGGCGATTGCATGAGATTGCCGCGGTTGATTTGTGGATATGGGACCGTGAAAACATGGCCATGAACTTCAACAGAAGCCTCAATGCCTGTAAATGGGTGGAATCACCCATTTACAGGCATTGGAAACTCTTTGACACCTTCAGCCATTGCCAATAGCCGTCTTCCGACTTGCGGGAGAGGCCAGAAAATTATCCAACAACCTCAAAGCCATCCTTCCGGTTTTGCAATCTGATAAGTCAAATCCTAATCGGATCTATATCCAGAACCTGATCTTGGTTATCACTTAAGTCGACCGAAATCCCATCCATACCACACAAAAACCATGAATCATACCTTGTTTAAAATCGTCCTTTTTGTTCTTTCGATCCTCTCTCTCCATGCGGGAGTGAACGGCACCTACGTCGTCAAAGGTGGAGAAACAGAGGGGGGTGTTCGAACCGCCTTTACTGGAACAATTCGAATGACCGACTACCGTTATGGCTCCGCCAAGCTCGACCTGCAGGACGACGGACCGCCGGTATCATTCAAGTTCACATTGAAAGAAAACCTCATCGAGTCCGGCGAAAGTCAGACCATTTCAGCTTCATCGAGCACCATGTCCTGCAAGTTGACTTTCTGGGAAGTGGACGGCAGGCGCCTGATGAAGTTCACCTACAAGGTCAAAGGCGAGGACATCACCGGTTCCGGATCGGGAAGCTCCGAGGTGAATGGCCTGTACCGAATCGTCGGATCCGAGTCGGAAGAAGGCACCACGACACCGTTCAACGGCAAGTTGCTGATCACAAACTACAAGACCGCTATGGTCAGTATTCAGCTGCTGGATGGAGGTCCTCCTTTCTCGTTGAAGTTTGATTTCACGAAGTCTCTGAAAGAAACCACGGGTTCTCAGACCGTCAGCGCCTCGAATCCGGATGGATCCTGCAAGGTCACCCTCAAGGAGGTCGCCGGAGAACGGCGGCTCACCTTCACTTATCGGTCGTCTGATGGAATTGAGGGGTCAGGCAAGGGAGTCCGGGCGGCTCGATAAACCTGATCCGTCCATCAACTGGAAGTCCCGAGTCCCCCCCCTCCTCATCTCAACACACGAACCCGCATGAATCGGCGGGAGGCGTTTGTCACGACATCCCCGACGCTGACTCTCCTGGCTCCGTTGTCACCGGCGGTTTCCGAGACCGAAGCCGCACCCGTGAAATCCGCGCCGTTGGTGCTCCGCGCGATCTCGGTCCAGGCACCGCCGAGGGCACTCTGCGCTTCGACAACGATGGTAACGTCATTGCGCGATGGATCCCGCTGGAAGGAAAGGGCAAGGCGGCGATTTCCGGTGGCTCCCGTCATCTCCGCCTGCGGAAGGCGGCTGGATCCATTCTGACCGGGTGTCATCAGCAGCGCGTATTTGACAAGGTTGGGAATCCCGTCGCCATCCGGAGTGGCGAGATCCGCTGAGTTGCCGCTGTTCTGATCACTGCCAAAGTATTGCTGCCGCCAGGAGCCGATCGCTCCACCACCTCCATTCGCAGGGCTTACAGTGATTTGCAACAAGGCGCTGGTGACACCACCACCGTTGATACCTTGGAGAGTAATCGTGTAAGTTCCTGCTGAGGCAGGAGTCCAGGAAATGATTCCGGTGGACCGGTCGCATGTCAAACCGCTCGCCGAGGAGCCCGCCGAAGTTGCTCCATACCTCAGGGCCCCGGTCGCCTGAATCTGATAGGAAAGCGGCTGGCCCACAGTTGCCGTGATGGATCCCGCCTGCACCGTCGGTGGGACGATCGCAGGGTTTCCGGCCACGGTGAGCGTGACAAAAAGAGAACCATCTCCATTTGCATTCGACGCACGAACCACGAAGAAGGTTTGACCCGCCAGAATCGGCGTTCCCTGAATCAAACCTGAGGTCGCGTTGAACGACAGGCCATCAGGTAGCCCCCCCGCCACGCCAGGACCATAAGCACTGAACGAAGTCGGTGAATTCGTCGCTGCAATCTGATAGCTGAAGGGTTGACCGACCGTCGCCGTGGCGGTGGCCGGACTGGTGATTTCCGGGTCCGGATCAGGCGTCACCGTGACGGTGAGCGTCGCCGATCCATAGCCCGCCGCGTTCATCGCCCAGATGGTCGAGGTGTAAGTTCCCGGTTCCGAGGGCCGAGCGGTGATGAGCCCTGTGGACTCGTCAAACTGAATGCCCATCGGCAGATCCGAAGCCCAATAGGAAGTCGGTGAATTGGTGCCGGTGATCTGGTAGGTGTATTCACGATTGGAGTTCCGGCTCGCCACCCAGGTTTGATTGAGTGAACTGCTGATTGCCGGAAGGGAGCCAGCACTTGCAGCAGGCGGATTCCCGAGCAGGAATAATCCGGTTCCCGCGCCTGACGCGCTATGATCACCCGTCGAAAGAGGTGATGTTCCATCACTCAAAGCGGACAGTGAGAGGTTGCCGCCTGAGTCGAATGCGAGCAAAGGATAATTGTTGTTGCTCGCATTCATCGAGTCCCGCACCCAGATGGCCTCTCCGTCTTGATTGAATTTCGCGAGGTAGCGACCAGAGTTGCCGTTATAGGCTATTTTGTCAAAAGAGCCGCCATAATCATTGTTTTCGAGGTAGAGCGAGTGGCTACCGTCAAAGGCGATCGCCGGAAGCCCGCTTCCTGGCAAGTCCTTGATCCACTTCAATCCAAAGGTGGTCGATGCCGAAAGCTTCGCGAGGAAAGCGCCCCCATTGCGTATTCCCGGCAGAGCGATGCTGTTTTCAGGCAAGGGATCGGAAGGCGGCGGATTAGCATACCTCCCCGCAAGATAGAGTCCACCGGATGCGTCGGCGGTCAGGCAGTTTCTCTCGGACCAGATATCGCCATCAGGTAGCTGCTTTGCCCAATGGGCCCCGGCCGTCGCTCCTCCGATGCATGCGACAAATGTCGGTTGGGCTGCATTGCCAGAGGGATGAGTAAGCGTGATGGATGGATTAGCGCCGCTTCCCGGCACGATCACATTGCCGGAGAAATTTCCTGCGACAAAGATTCCCGGTCCTTGGGGGTCGGCTGCGATTGAATAGATCTGGCAGACACTTGTGCTGCCAAACATCCTTGGGCTGACAAGTGTGCCCGTTGCGCTGTAACCGGCGACATATCCATTGTTGGCTCCTTCCAGCGAAGACGAGGTCAGGGTGGTGCCATTGGAAAAACCAAGTGATCCGATAAACCATCCGCCGAACCAGATGTTGTCTGAGCCATCAATTGCCAGGGCTCCGCAGGAAACGTTACCACCGCCCACACCCTGCACCCGGGCCCAAGTTCGAGTTCCACCTGTAGAAAGCTTCAGCACAAATAGTTGCTCTCCGGAGACAGCTGTCCCCTCGAACATGGAGATCCCGCCATAAAGTTGGCCGCAAGCGATAACATTGCCTGCCGAATCGACTGCGATTTTGCTCAAGTCGCAGAACCCGTCCACAGAGAGCTGATAGCTCCAAAGAACCTGTCCGGTTGGGCTAACTTTGACAATCAGGGTGCCTTGACCAGCGCTGGGCAACGTGTAGGTGGTCCCTCCCACTGTCACCGCTGAATTGTAGAAGTGAGCACCCAGGTAGGTGTTGCCGAACCGATCCTTGACCAGCGCCCTACCATCCAATCCTTCCAGCATCTGTGAGGACGTCGCTACAGCTGGCTTGGTCACATGAATGATGGCCGAACGCTCGGTTCGCCCCAAGGAGTTTTCTGCCCAAAAAGCAACTCGGAAGGTTCCAGCCGCAATGGGACTGCCTCCGATCGCATCGTTCACCCCATCATCGTTCCTGTCATACTGAAAAAGGCCCGGCGGCAGGCCCAGCACGCCTGCAGCGGCGGGCGAGTTCGCGGCACCGAAGTCGTGATTCAGACCTTGGCCGATGCAGGCCCGGATCACACCGGGTTCATTCAAGAAGGGCAGGGCTGATGTTGAGACGACCAGAGTGAGCGTGGCGGAACTTTGCTCGCTGCCGTTGGATACCGTCGTGGTCACGGAATAGGTGCCCGCAACGGCCACTGTTCCGCTGATGATACCGGTGGATGCATTCAAGGTCAGTCCGGCCGGTAGTCCTGTCGCGCTGAAAGTGACTGGATCCTCCGACGTCGATACAATCTGGTAACTGAAGCTTTGCCCGGCCGGAGCTTGGTGCGTTGCGGCCAGAAGCTGTGGCAGGGCGGATGCCAATCGCGTCACCGTAACCGTGTAGATCTTCTGGGTTACGCCGTCCTGAGCGGTCACACGCACATTGATCGTATTACTGCCCACATTGAGTGGCAGAGAAGCGCTGGGGCTGCTCGAGCTAACGGTGGCATACGTTCCAGCGTTGATCCGCACGGCAAGGATCGCGTTGGCGTCGGAGCTTGTCGGGGTGACCGTGATGGATGCATTCGAATTGGCTACAATTGCGGCGTAACTGATGGTGGCACTGTCAAACGCCGGGCTTAGCGTGCCTTTGCTGGAAGTTAGACTGCTCAGATCCGCATTGTTACTCAAGGTGGCAGTGAAAGTTCCACCAGTGCTGGTGGCGGCCCCATCGACATTGGTTGCGGTTAGGCGATAGTAGTAGGTCGTTCCGGGGTTAAGACCGGTGAGCACGGCGGAGACGTTCTGTGGCAACGTCCCATTGGACGAACTCAGGGTCACGCTCGCGCTGCTACCATACGACAACGTGGTGCCGTATTCAAAAGCGGCCGTGGTCACGAAGCCGTTGGGGTTGACCGTGCCGTTGAGTGTCGCGCCACCACCGCCCAACCCGGTGACACTTCCGAGCGTAAGAATGGGCTGAAAGCCTGCTTCGACTCCCTGAACGACTCGGGGATTATTGAGGTCGACTACATATACTTGTCCTGAATTGTTCACCGAAACCCCCCTTGGATAATTGAATCGGGCGTTTTCGCCATAACCAACGCTGCACCCAGGAGAACCAGCTTTTCCACCTATGGTTGTAACCAATCCTTCCGGATTTAATTTGCGAATCAAGTGGTTGGCGGGACTGGCAACATAGACACAACCCGTGCTGTCCACCTCCAAACCTTCGAGAGAATAAAACCGAGCCGCGCTACCCGTGCCGTCTACATTTCCTGAACTTCCCGCCTTTCCCGCCAAGGTAGTCACCACACCCAAAGGGGTCACCTTGCGGATCGTGTAGTTGCCGCTGTCGGCAACATAAACGTTACCCGTGCTGTCCACCGAAATACCCGATGGCCCGTTGAATCGAGCGGCGGTGCCCGTGCCATCGGCACTTCCGCTGGTTAGTGCAGCGCCCGCCAGGGTAGTCACCACGCCGGCTGGAGTCACCTTCCGGATCGTGTGGTTAGAGCGATCGGCCACATAAACGTTGCCCGCGCTATCGACGGCCACATCCGAAGGAGCTGAGAACCGCGCTGCATCGCCAGTGCCGTCCGCACTGCCACTGACATACTCAGTTCCAGCCAAGATTGTCACCACACCTCCTGAGGTTACCTTTTTGATGGATTGTCCACTGATCGCATAGAGATTGCCTGATGCATCTGACGATAGACCCCCGAACGTCAGGGAGCCGCCCCCCAGCAGGGTTGTCACGACTCCTGAATTGGTGATTTTGCGTAGCGATGGATCTCCGTAGGAAGAGACATAAATATTTCCTGTGCTGTCCACTTCCACGTCTTTCGTGCCGTTGAATCGTGCCGCCCTCCCCGTTCCGTCTACGGTCTCAAAAACAGCTGCGCTTCCAACCTGGGTGGTTACGACACCTGCCGATGTTACCTTGCGAATCGTGTGATTAAGACTATCCGCCACATAAACATTTCCAGCACCATCCACTGACATTCCTTGCGGAGAGAGGAATTTCGCAGCACTACCTGTTCCGTCAGTGCTTCCGCTGCTACTGCCCGCCAAAGTGGTGACCACACCGACTGGAGTAACCTTTCGGATTTTGTTGTAGTAGCTATCGGCCACATACAAATTGCCAGTGCTATCGACGGTAATACCTGTAGGGTTATAGAATCGAGCGGAGCTTCCTGTACCATTGGAGCTTCCGCTACTGTAAGCCGTACCTGCCAAGGTTGTTACGACGCCGGCGGAAGTCACTTTCCGAACCGTGTGGGCATTTCTATCGGTGACATACACATTGCCTGATGAATCGACTGTCACTCCGTACAATTCACTAAACATGGCGGCGCTTCCTATACCATCAGTGCTGCCGCTGCTACCGCTGCCAGCCAATGTAGTGACCACGCCATTTTGTGACACTTTTCTTAACCTGGTTTGATCAGCTACATAGACATTTCCTGAACTATCCACGGCGACAGCAGAGGGGTAGATAAAACGAGCGGCGGCACCAGTGCCGTCGGTGCTTCCCATAACGTTGTAACTTCCCGCCAGCGTTGTCACCTCACCAGCCGGCGTAACCTTGCGGATTGTGCGGCTCCATCCGCCAGCTACATAGACATTTCCCGAGTTGTCCACTGCAATACCAAGGGGCTTGTTAAACCGTGCAGCGCTGCCGACGCTGTCAGCGCCCCCGATCATCCTCGCTGTGCCCGCCAAAGTCGTTACAACACCAGACGAGTTAACCTTGCGTATTGTATGGTTCTCGGTATCAGCAACATAGATGTTACCCGAGCTGTCGATTGCCACGCCACTTGGGGTATTGAATGTGGCGTCAAGACTCATTCCATCTGCCGAACCAAGGCCGCCGGTGCTACCTGCCAAGTGGCTCCAGAGGTAGGTGTTGCTGCTGGTGACCTGGCCTGACCCTGCAACCCGCGTAAGGGTGATGTCATTGCCGGTCCCCCCGACGTAGCTGATGCGGAAAGTGAAGGTGTTTCCGCCGTAAGTGGCGGTTCGTGTGGCCCCTTCGGCAAGCCCGGTGAAGGTTCCGCTGATGGCACCGGTTCCTGTGTTGTTCACCAAGAGCAGCTGCTGCCCCGGAGTTGGAGAAAAGTTCAATGCGACCGTGAGTGTGCCGCTGGCGGTGTAGCTGCTTGCGGTGGCTCCCACTTCGTAGGGGGAATTGAAGGTCGCCGACAATGCACCGAAGGCTGTGGCTGCGCCGAGCAGGAGAGATCCAAGGGCCACTGCGGGCTTGATGACCGGTTGGGCCCTGAAGAAACCCCTTTTCCCGAGCAAGCCTGCGTGGACGGGGTGCTCTTTGGAAACGAGACAGCGGGTTGCCAGCAAGCGGAGCGCGAAAGTCCGGAATCGCAATCCGGCGAGACGTCCCAGACCGGAGAAGGTTGGGGATCCAGGATTCCCGACCGGTGAACCTTCCGAATCGCGATTGGCGGAAGGCAGTACCTTGTGTGCACTCATTCTCGTGGTTTATCGAAATCGGCATCCAGCGTAAATGGGTCGGATCACCCATTGAGTCAGCCTCTTGTTTCTGCTAGGGCTTCGTTTTGAGCGCTTTCAAGATCCATCGGCCGCTGTCCCGGCACCGGAATCACGGCACCCTTCACAACGTGGCGTGCCGTCCGGAATGCGGAATGGATTCACGATCGCCAACAAGACAACTGATCTTCCCCACCAGCGCGGAAGAACCTGAAACCCCACCATGTCGCAAGTGATCCTGAACTTTGAGTCTTCGGACGGAACCATGTTGTCCGCCACCGGGGTGCCCTGTTTGATCGGGCGTTCTCCGTCTTGTGCGGTGCGGGTTTCCTCGCCGGAGGTTTCCCGGCGGCATGCGGTGATCCTTCGGGACGGTCGGGATTGGTGGCTGGTCGACTGTGGTTCGAGGGGGGGCACCTGGTTGAACAACACACGGATCGGGAACGCGGTGAAGTTGGTGCACGGCGATTTCATCGGGGTCGGACTGGTGAGCCTGCGTTTTCTCCCGGGCAGCGATGCGGGAGGAGCGGCGGGCGGCAGGGATCCGGCGATTGAGACCACGCGACCGGGTGAGGCCGAATGGTTGGTCACCAGCGAGACGGCGGTGCTGTGGGTGGACGATCGGGGTGCGATTCTGGGCCTGACGCCAACGGCCAGACTTTGGTTGAGCGCTTTTTTCGATGGATTTGGCGATCGTCTACCTGCCTGTCTGATGGATTGGGTCCAGGCAGACTCACCGTCAAGAGTGCCTTATGAGAGGAAGGTGGGAGAGGAGCGGCTGCGGGTGAATGCCTGCGAGGATCCACAGGGCGGGAGGATGCTGGTGTTGAGCCGGTTGAAACCGGCTTTCGGAGTGGAAGCGCTGAGACGGATGGGATTGAGCAAGGCCGAGGCGCTGTTGGTGCCGTGGCTGATTCGAGGCAAGCGCAACGAGGAAATGGCGATGATTGTGGGCATTTCCCCGAAAACGGTGGAGAAGCAGGTGGCCAGCATTCTGTCCAAGCTCAAAGTGGAGACCCGGACCGCGGCTGCCTGGAGCATCATCGAACTGACCGGCGCCCATTGGTGAACGGCGGAATCTCTGTTAGATAGCGCGGATGCGGACATGCCGGAAGCGGGCCTCGATCCATGGTCCGTAATAGAGCATCATCTTGAGTCCGATCCCACCGCTCAGGCGTCTTGAGTCCGGATCATCATCGATGCAGTCCACAATGGTGATGCCATTGAGTTGGTGAACAAGACGGTTCTTCACGGCGCGGATCGTGAGGTCGTTCCAGCCGAGATTCCGGTAGGCCTGTTTCAGGCTTTCCTCGTCGGTGACATGACCCAGCAGTTCCGGCTTGCGGCTTCCAGCCTCACAGGTATAGCGGACCTTTTGAGTGGGTCGTGCCAGCATGTCCCGGCCACCGATTTCCCGAAGGCCGCAGTTGTATTTCCATATCGGTTCGAAATCGAGATCATATGAGACCGTGGAAGGGTTCTGGCCGATGCGGTATCGGACACCGAGGTTTCCGGCATCGGTTTCCGGCAGTTTGAGGCGCACTTGGAGACGAAGTTCGAAGTCATCGGGAACCGGGCCCGTCCATTCGAGGAACTCCTTGCGCCAATTGCTGGCATCGGCCATTCGGAGGGCTTCGAGGCGGCCGCAGATGGCGCCGTCCTCAACCTTCCACGCCTGGGGGTGGCCCCGCCAACCGTTCAGGGTCTTCCCATCGAAGATCGGTTTGAATCCGGCTTCGGTTTGCAGAGGCCGGTTCCGGTTTGCGATCACCGGCACTGCCCCGCAAAGGGCGAAGCCGAGTCCACAGCCCGTGAGGGTGATGAGTGCTTTGCGGCGGCCGGCGTCAGAGTCCGATTCCTTCTCCAGCATCGCAGCGAGGGCGGCGGCCGATGACGGGCGGCGCGAAGCATCTTTGGCAAGGCAGGCCGATAGGATGCGGACCACCGCCCGGGGGATGGGGTTGACGACGCCGCGCTGCTTTTGATGCGCGATGACGGAAGGGGCCGTCGTGTTGAGAATCTGGTGAACCAGATGCCCGGTGGAGAATGGCGGGCTGCCGACCAGAAGCGTGTGAAGCGTTGCGCCTGTGGCATAGAGATCGTCCGCTGGTTCCGGAGGAGCTCCGTTGATCTGCTGCGGGCTCATGAATGCCAGCGTTCCGCTTGAAACCATTTCCACCGTACGGGTCAACTCGACCTGGGATTGCGAGGTGAGTGCCGCACAGCCGAAGTCGACGAGCTTGAGCCGGCCAGTCTCGCTGACGAGGAGATTGGAAGGCTTCAGATCGCGGTGGACGACTCCTTTTGAGTGAGCATGGTCCAAGGCGCTGCAAAGCTGGAGGGCGAGCGGTTTGAGGAGTTGCCAAGAAAGAATCCCGCCATGCCTGTCCGCCAGTGCTGCCAGACTCGGGCCGTCGATTTTTTCCATTTCGATCAAGGCACGGCCATCGTCACCGGAATGGATGCCGTGCACCTTCACGATGTGGGGGTGAGAGAGTTCCATCAGCAGTTTGCCCTCCGTTTCCAGGGAGCAACGGGTCGGGTGGATGCCGTGCAGGATCTTCAAAGCGACGGTACGCGCGTCGCATCGGGCCTCCCAGACTTCGCCCATGGATCCGGCTCCCAGCCTGCGAAGCAGCTGATAGCGGTCCGGCATCCGAAGGGCCTGGTTTGCAGCTGGCGTCATTACGACATCCATTCGGTTAGGAACGAGGTGCTCCTTTTGGAATGGCATCCCTTCCGAAAGGTCCGGGGCCGCATGAGGTGAAGAAAATCCGTCAATAGGCCTTTGTTATGGAAAGCCCGTTCGCCGTGTAAAGGCGACACAACCTAAGGAAAATGCAATTCCTGCATCATGGATGATTGGCAAAGACGCTCCCTCGGCCGATGCAAGATCATCCATTAGAAGTCATGGCATCCGGGATCGGGGAAAGAGCCCGAACCCGGGCTTGCGGCTCAGGGTGGCGGTTGGAGGGCATCGGAGTAGCGGAGGCCGCGGGTGTCGCCGATGGGGATGAAGGTGAACATCCATTTCCAATCGCTCTTGCGGTGGGGCACCTTGATGAGGATCTCGTTCCAGCCGCGTTTCAGGTGGATGCGCGTGGGCTCGCGGAAGAAGTAGTCCTCGTTGGTGAAGGGGGTCTCGTCATCCTTCACGAGAGGAGAGGCGTTTTCCCAGAGAGGCGGCGGCACGAGGGAGCCGTTGATGCGGATCCAGGGTTTTTTGGCATGCCACTCGCCCTGGTGGAAGATGGTGGCACCGCGGCGGTCGGAGCGGGAGCTGCCGTGAAAACCGATCCACGCGGGCATCTCCTGCTCCTTCGGCGACCAGATGTGGGTAAGGGCGTAGCAGGTGCCCTCCGCTTCTCTAACAGGAGCGCCGAATCCGAAGAAGTGTTTCAGATAGACCGTGGCCGCGCCGAAACGGCGGTCCATCCAGCGGTGCTCCACGCCGTCGATCTGATAGGACTCGCGCAGTTCCTTTTCGACTTCGAAGGAGCGGTTCACATCCCCGCCGTGGGGAAGCGGGCCGAGGATGCGCCAGCGGAGGTCGGTCTGGCGGTGGTAGGGAAACTCGCGGCCCTCGAAGAAGCGATTCTTGTGATCGAGGAGGCGGCCTTCGAACTCGCGGAATCTTTCGAACTCAGGGCTGCCGGGCGGCGGGAGGTTGGCCCAGTAGGCCTCGCGATCATCGGTTTCCACTCCCCGCCAGAGGGATTCGGCGAAGGTCAGCATCGAGGGATAGACAGGGTTCTGGCGCAGTTGGTCGCGTTGGTTTCCGATGCGGATGTCCGGCCACGAGCAGAGCACGCCGCCCAGCGCGCGGTCATCGCCATGAGGGCGGCGGCAGGATTGCTGGAACAGGAAGGTGGAAACGCACTCGAAGGGATCCATGTGGTTGATGTAGGTGGATCGTGAATCGATGAACGGGTTTTGCGGCAGCGGGTTGGCGCGCGCCCAGAGTTGGGTGATGCGTTTCCGGTCCGACGGATCATCGATGCCGGGCCGCCACCCGATGACTTCGCGTCCGAGGCTGCGGACATGGGCGGCCATCTCCGGAAGGAAGGTGGCGTCCACTTTTTCAGCGGCGTCGCGCACTTCATCGGTGCCCAGATGGATGTAGGGCATCTCGGCGGGGCTGGCCAGGGAGGCCATCTCGGTGATGAGGTCCTTGAGGATGGCACGGCTTTCAGGAGCATTCATCGAGCGGATGCCGAGCGCCTTGCGAAAGGCCGAGCTATGCCCCGGCATGTCCATTTCCGGAATGAGCGTGATGCCACGCTCGCGGCAGTATCCGATGAGGTCTTTGAATTGCTCCCGGGTATAGCAAGCGCCGGGCTGCCGCGTCATCGACGCGGGGTCGGTGACCTTGGGATGTATCCGGCTTTCCAACCGCCAGCCGGGATGATCGGTGAAGTGGAAGTGGAAGATGTTGAGCTTGTAGCGGGCCATCACCTCGATCTGTTCCTTGACCAGGTCCGGCGTCTGGAAATTGCGGCCCGTATCGAGCATGAAGCCGCGGATGGGAAACGCCGGCCAATCCTGCACCGTGGCGCGGGTGAGCGAACCGGCATCGATCCACTGCCTCAGGGTTTCCGCGGCATGGATGAAACCGTTGCGTCCGGTGGAGGTGACGAGCACGTGATCCGCGGCGACTTCGATCCGATAGGCGCCATCGAATCCATGGGGGTTCTTCACGGCCCCGCGCACGAGTCGGATGGGTGCGGAAGCCCGGGCATCGGCCATGCTCGCTTGCAGTCCCGCTTCGCGCAGCACCTGGATCCACCGCGCCGCATCGGCGGGATCCTCGCAAGCCACCGGGCAGGATTGTGGCAGTTTCAGGCGGCCCTCACCCGTCTGGATTTCCCGCGGCATCGGTATGAGGGCGGGCAGCCCCGCGGAGACGGGGGAGAAGGCAAGCAGGAGGAGGGCGAAAACTCGGTTCATGGGGCGGGGCTATGCAGGCTGGTGGAACGCTCCCGATGGATCGGGTTTTTCCGGTTGGTTTCACCGACCAGGTCATGAACACGAAAAACCCCGTCGCGCGGTGGGGGCGCGACGGGGTTTGGGGTATCGGGGAGAATTGGGGGAATTACGGGGAAAGCATCCGAAAGTCCTGATTGGCTGTGTTCATTTGTCCCATTGGAACTGGGCTTCGTCCTTGGTTGCCTTGAGGGCGGAGACGGTGGCGCTGGTATCGACGCCGGATTTCTCTTCCATGTGGCCGAAGTTCTTTTTCATGAGGCGGGCGCGATCGCCGATGGTTTTGCCGCCTTCCTTGCCCATCATTTGTTTCATTTCCGCATCCATGAACGCGTCCTTTTCATCGGCGGGCGAGGCTTTGACATGGAGGGCGGTGGTGGCCTGGTCGATCTGGCGGCCGCGGGCGGCGACGCGATTGAGAGCGTCGTTGTATTTGGCGACGAGGGATTTCACATCACCCACGGAGCGAATGTCGCGCAGGGCGGACTTGAAGGCCTCGATGCGGTGCGGGTTGTTGACGACCCAGGCCCCGGCTCCGCCACACATGCCGAGCATGAGGGCGGCGAGGACGAGGGTTTCGCGGCGGCGTTTGCGTTTCTTGCGGGCGAATTGCTCGTCGAGCAAAGCGGCGAGTTCGTCCGAGGCGGCGTCATCGAGAACCGGCGCGTCGGAGCTGACCGGCAAGGGCGCGGCGGCGAGGGCGGCCGGAGCGGCGGCGGGTGCGGCCGGCAGCGGCTCGGCGGCAGCCAGCGGCGCGGGTGCGGCGGCTTGAACCGGAAGGGTGGTGGGCATTCCGGGAGTGGCGAAGGCCGAGGGAACCGCGTAGACCGGAGCCTGTGGCGCCTGCGTCGGTTGCGCTTCCCAAGTCGGCGTCGGAAACGCCCTTTGCGGGACACTGGAGGCCGGCTCCACGGGAGCCTTCAACGCGGCGTCGAACAGTTTCTGGAGCTTTTCTTTGTCGGTCATCGAAAATCAACTTATCTTGAATATTTGGAGATGACGATAACGCAATCGCGTATCCCCAATCGATGCCCGGAAGAACGGGATGGGACTCGTCAGCGCCTGGCGAAACGGAAACCCGGGAGGGCGCGGATGAGGCGGCGCATTTCGAGTTTCATCAGGGTGGAGGTGACCGTCTGGGCGGGGAGGCCGCAGCGTTCGATGATCCGGTCGACGGGGTCTTCGTCGGAGCTGACGGCGGCGAAGACGAGGGCTTCCTCCTCGGGGAGCTCCGGGACATCCGAGTGGAGTCCGGGCCCGGAGGTATTGCGGGCGAAGGGAAGCTCTCCGAGGTCGTCGAGGATGTGGGAGGCATCGGCGACGAGGGTGGCGCCATCGCGGATGAGTTGGTTGCAGCCGGCGGAGGTGGGTTTGTCGATGGGCCCCGGCACGGCGAAGACCGGCTTGCCGTATTCGGATGCGAGATTGGCGGTGATGAGCGAGCCGGACCAGGCGGGGCATTCGACGACGAGCAGGGCACGGGACCATGCGGCAACGATGCGGTTGCGCATTGGGAAAGTCTGCTTGTCCGGTGCGGTGTGGAGCGGGAACTCGGAGACGACGGCTCCGTATCCCTCCGCGATTTTTTCGGCGAGGCCGAGGTTTTCGGGTGGGTAGAGTTTTCCGAGACCGGATCCGATCACGGCGATGGTGCGGCCATTGGCGGCGATGGCGGCCTCATGGGCGGAGGTATCGATGCCGCGGGCAAGGCCGGAGACGATGGTGAAACCGGACTGCGCGAGTTGATAGGAAAGCTTCTTGGTGGCCTGCCTGCCGTAGGTGGTGGCCCGACGGGATCCGACGACCCCGATGGAGTGACGGTCGCGGGATTCGAGCGTTCCCCAGACGTAGAGCAGGAGCGGTGGGTCGTAGGCATCGCGAAGCGGTTCCGGGTAGTCTTCGTCCGTAATGGTGACGATGCGGATGCCCCGCTGGGCGGCTTCCCGGATCTCGGCGGCGGGGTCCGAGTGATCCTGCCAGGATGAAAGGATCTTCGCGGTTTCCTCACCGATGCCATCGACGCGCATGAGGCGATCCTTTGTGGCCTTGAGCACGGCGGCGGGCTCGCCAAAAGTCTCCAAAAGACGCCGCACCCTCACCGGGCCGATCTTCGGCAGCATGTTGAGCGCGACGAGGGATTCGAGAGGGGTCATGCACGTGCAGGTTGGGGAAGGAGCGGCCCGGCGTCAAAGACCGATGCGGGGAAAAGCCGCTCAAGAGGCCCATTTTTCCGTCCATTCCGCCGGGAGGCGCATCGGTTTCCCAGCGGGCATGGCCACCAGGGCCAGCGCCTGGCGGGCGGTGACCAACACCTCGCCATCCGCCTCGCGGATCATTTCAAAGGCACACCAGAAGCGAGCCTTGGAGAGCTCGTCCAGGCGGCCGCGGATGACCAGCCAGTCGCCAAGTTTCGCCGGACGGCGGTAGTCCACCTCGGTGCGCGTCACCACCGGAAACACCTGGCTTTCCGCCATGGTGCGGAGGTCCATGCCCATGACTCCGGCAAGGCGGGTGCGGCAGGTCTCGATCATCCGCAGGTAGGCCAGATTGTGGACGACTCCGCCGCAGTCGGTGTCGAAAAACATGACTTCTTCCCGGGTTTCGAAGGTCGGCAGGTGGCTGGACATGGCGGGATCCTGCCGCAAAGCCGCAGGCACGGCAATCCCCGCGAAACCTCCCCATGCAAGCGGCCTTGGGCATGCACAGCCTGGGGAGCCAATGACCGATCTCGATGCCAAGGGGACCGCTGCGACGATGGAGCGCAGGCAAGGGGTCAGCCCGAGTGGACTGAGGACTGTGCCCGGCTTTCAACGCGAACTGGCTCCCGCAGCCACGCCTTTCACATCCAGGTCCGGCCGGGTGTTCCAGCGGGGAGTCCAACCGGGCTTTCCAATCCGGGTGCGGAAGACAACTGTGTTGTCGAGCGCAAGATCCTTGGTCCAGATGAAGCGGGCCCCTTCGAAATCGTTTCCATCGTAGGGAGCCTTCGGGTTCACGTCCTCTTCCGAGAACTCAACGGCATGAACCAGTTGTCCGCGTACACTCGGAGCTTCATGGTATCGTCAAAGGTCGGCTTGATCCACGAGGACGATCCGTCGTCCTGACGCATGCGCGGATCGGACAGCTCCGGACTGCGTCTGGATGGGATTTTCGGAAGGCCTTGATCCGGAGATCCTCCGGGGCCGCGCGGTCTTTCCGCCCCGCCGGCACTTGTATGGATGACCCGCAAGGAAGAGCTCGCCAGCACCCTGCCCTTGATGGCTGCCAGAAGCGCGTCGCGATCCACACTTTCCGGCAGACCGGGTGCGAGTGGCGCGGATAACGCAAAAAGGGTGATCACGTAGGTCCTCGCGCCAGGTCCCTTCGACATGGGTGGTTCGTATCCGATCCTTCCGCGGAATCCGGTGCCCGGCTTGCCCACATCGCCGGAACCTTCCTTGAGGCTGGTGCAGCTGCCGGGAATGCCATGGAGAATCCAATACCACTTGGGTTGCCCTTTGGGATCGATGTGATCCATGATCAATGCGAATGCGGTGGTGTTCTTCGGCGCACCTGTCCAGACCAGAGGAGGAGAAACTCCAAGACCCTGGCCGGTGAACCTCGCAGGCAGTTCCCCCATGTCCTCGACCACCGGACTGGAGAGACGAAAGGTGCCATCGCTGCTGCGGGGTGGCTCCGCCCCGGCGGCGTGCACCTTGCCTTCGCGTCGAGCAGGTGCGTCCCGGCCTGGCTTGGGCCGAGGCGCGCGCACCTGCGTAACGGACTCTGTTCGGCCATCGTTGACGACAAACCGACTGTTGCCGTCAGCCCCTTGCGTCACAGCGACCGTGCGCTCCTCACCATCCACGGCGTATGTCACCTTGCAGCCTTGCTCCCCCACTTTTTGGAAGCCGGTGATTGCGGCCCCCTTGAGAGCGGGCAGGGACTCCCTCACAGGCGTTGCGCGCGGTTGCGGGTCCACCTGCCCATCACGTTCCACCACTTCTCCATGGAAACCGCCCATGACGAAGGGGTAGCTGCTTGAGGCGTGATAGTGATAGCCCAGTTCCGAATGACTGTGGCCACGGAATCCATCGAGGTTGGCGGGAAGAGTCCCATCCGGCTCGGTGAGACCCAGGATGGGGTAGCCGTCCATGGCATAGGCGATTGGCAAGCGGGGGCCCGTGGTTTTCTGTAGGTGGAGCGGCGCGACATGATAGTGATAGTCGTCCGCGCGTCCACAGTGCCCACCCCATTTGTCGAGTTCACCGATATCGAGCGAGATCTCCCCGCGATTGTTTTGTGGATTGAAGATCGGGACTCCGTTAGCAGCAATGGCGATGGCACCGCGGAGGAACCGGTTGCGAATCGAGACTCCCTGTTTTGCCGGCACCGGGAAAAGAGGCAGACGCCAGGCGTTTTCGGCACGGTAGTTCTGGGGAAGCGGCAGCTGCTGCTGCCACGCGGTGATTCCCACCATCATGTCATGTGCGGGCAGTCCGTTGCTTTCGATGTAGAGATAGGCGTCATCCCAGCGCGTGCGCACGGCCGGAGCAAACATTGCGAACGATGCGGCCTGCGGTGGTTTGCGGCTGGAATCATCCGGCCTTGCCTGCGCTTCACTCCCCGACCGGGAAGATGATATCTGGCGGGACGAAGGCTCCATGTGGACGGAGGCTGGACCATTGCCAACGATCTCATGGGCTCGCAGCGAGACAAGGGCGGCAAAGAAAAGGAATATGATGGATATGGATTTCATGAGCCGGATGGGATCGCGGGGTGGGGTTTTCTGCCACGCTTTCCACCCGCGCCCTTTGGTTCCCGGCCTTGTCTGGGAGAGGAGGACGGATCATAGGCGGGATTCGGCAGGGTGGGTCTGGGGGCCTTCATGTTTGCCTGCCATGCATGCAGCCTGGAGAGCAATTCGCGCGACTTTCCGGATTCCGAATCACTGAGGTCCCTGGATTCTCCGGGGTCACTCGGAAGATGGTATAACTCGCTGGTTCCGGATTCAAAGAACTCGATGAGCTTCCACTCGCCGCTGCGAATGGCACTGCAAGGCCCCGCACCACCGATGTAACAGGGGAAATGCCAGAAAACATCCCGCTCCGGGAGGCGCGAGCCGTCCCGCAGAAGCGGGACCAGACTTTGGCCATCCGCCGCGGGAGAACCCTCACCTTTCCATCCGGCGAGTTCCATGACGGTGGGAAACCAATCCATACTCAGGATGGTGGCGTCCGATGACACGCCGGACCGGATTCCGGGTCCGCGCACCACGGCAGGAACGCGCAAACCACCCTGATAGAGGGATCCCTTGCCACCCCGCAGCGGAGCAACGTTGCCACGGGCACCACCATTGTCCGACGTAAAGATCACGTGGGTCCGCCCCGCCACACCGGAGTCCTCAAGAGCCTTCAACAGACGTCCGACGTTGGCATCCATGCCTTCGACGGTGGCGGCAAGGGCCGGATCCCGCACACCGACGCGGGCTTGATACTTGGCAAGCAGCTCCGGCTTGGGGTCGTGCGGCGCATGAACATCATGAAATGCCAGGTAGAGGAAGAATGGTTTGTTCCTGACCGACTCCATCCACTTCAAGGCGGAATCCGTAAGGACGTCCGGAGAGTAGCGACCGGATGCATCACGATACTCATCCTTTTCGAAACCCAACATGCGCGGCTCGACGAACACGTCAAAGCCCTGACCGGTCGGAGTGGTCGGACCACTGCGGCCTCTGCCGAGGTTCCACATGCCGAACATGCCGGTCGCATAGCCTGCGGGTTTCAAGGCTTCGGCGAGTGTGGATGTCTCCGCAGGCAAGGCCTCCCGGCTTTCCGCGGCGAGCACGCGATGATGAGGGGAGCCCGGGGCATGCCGTTCGTCCACCACCGTGTAGACCCCGTGCCGGGGCGGATACAGTCCGCTCAACAGACAGGCCCGGGTGGGCGCGCAATTCGGCGCACTGGCGCAGGCCTGTGGGAAAACCACGCCTTCTTTCGCCAAACGGTCAAGGTGGGGCGTGTCGATGGAGGCTGCTCCGCAAAAGCCCGCCTCGTTCCATCCCATGTCATCGGCAAGAATCAATATGAAGTTCGGCCTAACAGCAGCACTTGCGGCGATGAGTGAAACCAACCATGTTCCGATCAAGGTTTTCATGGCCCTCCTTTCCGCTGGCCTTTTCCGCGCCTGCCTTCCTTCCCACCCCTTGCGGGTGTTGGGTCGCTTCCGGGGACGAAGTCCGGATCCGGTCCGGGCATGCGGGCCCCGGCTTCATCTAGCCTGGCACGGAGTTCCCGCTCCAGCCTTGCCGCTTCCTGCACACGGGATTCCGACAGGTCGTTGCGCTCCCCGGGATCCTTGGAGAGATCGAAGAGCATCCGGCTGCCATCCTCGTGGCGAAGCAGGAGTTTCCAGTTTCCATCGCGTAGGGCGGACTGTGGCGTGTCTCCCTGGTAATGCGGAAAATGGAAGAGAAGAGAAGAGGACCGGCGTTGAACGGGCCGGTCCTCTCCCATGAGCAGCGGCGTCAGGTCGCCACCGTCGAGGGTCGCTGGCAGCGGCTCCTTCACGCCTGCCCAACGGCAGAAAGTCGGAAACCAGTCATAGGCGACCACCGGTTGATGGCACCAGGCACCTGGCTTCACTCCCGGTCCGCGGACGATGAAGGGCACGCGGATCCCTCCTTCCCACAAGCCCCCTTTTCCTCCACGCAAGCCGGTGGCCCTTCGGTTTCCACCTTTGGCCCCGCCTCCACCGCCTCCGTTGTCCGCCATGTAGATGATGTAGGTGTTCTTCTCGAGACCCAGCTCGCGCACCGCATCGAGAAGGAGACCCACACCGGTGTCCAGATCCAGACTGATGGCAGCTCGCTCCGGATCGCGGTGCATGCGCCCGGGGGCTTTGGAGGTGAAGTGGGCGATGCTGGATTTCATGGCGTTGCCCGGCACATGGAGAGCGTGATAGGACATCTGGAGATAGAACGGCTTGGAGGTCCGCGCCTGATTGCCGATGAAGTCCCTGGCGCGGGAAGTCATTCCAAAGATATCGACAGGATTGGGGTCCTTGTGGGGATCGGCATCGCGATTACCGGTGTCTCCATCACTGACGTCAAAACCGTGCTTTTCAGGGCCACCTCCTGACAGATGCCACTTCCCAAAGTGAGCGGTGGCATAACCGGCGCGCCGCAGCATCTCGCCGAGAGTGACCTCGGGTTCCAGGATGGCCTTTCTGGAAGCCGCTTCCACCAGCATGTGGCCTTCTTCCGGAGGCGCGGCCTTTGTCCAACCGAGTCGAGCCGGCGTCATGCCCGTTTGCAGGCTGATCCGTGTGGGAGAGCAAACCGGGGCCGGCGAGTATCCGTTGGAAAACCGCATGCCGTCGGATGCGAGTTTCTCGATGCGCGGCGTCTCGTGATAATCGCTGCAGGAATCCGGCATGTCCGGATGCATCCGTGTCGACAAGCCGTTCCAATCCTGATCATCGGCAAGCAGGAGAATGATGTTGGGCCGTGAGGGGACGGAAGCTTCGGTGGCCGACGCGGAAAGCGCCGCCACCAGCAAGGCGTGGAACAGTCGAGGGATCATGGGGACTGGAGACGGGGATACGAGGGTTCAAAGAAATCGGGGGCTAGAGGGGTGGTGGATTGGAGCACGAAAGCAATGCCCCTTGGTCCGCCGCCTGCCTGAGGCAACTGGCGCAGGATCATTCTGAGCAGCAGACCCTTCTCGGGATCAAACCAGAGTTCGATGTCCTTTGCGCCTCCTTGGGAAGCCGACTTGCGGGTGCCGCGGAGTTTCCATACGCCCTTGCCGGGGCGGTCCAGCCAATCGATCTGATAGAACGCCTTCAACTCGCGGAGTTGGTGGTTGAGATCCGCAAGTGCGAGTTCCCTGCCTTTGGAGACCACTCCCCCGCCGAAACGCTCCGGATCCCCGCTGAGGCGGACAGGACCTGCCCCTCTCCGGCTCCAGCTTGCCGCGCCATTGCTGCCGAGATAGCGGGTTTCTCCATTTGGCAGCGCCTGTTTGAGAACGAAACAACGCTCTCCGCGAATCCAGATCGTGGCTCCGTGAAGGTGGCGGCCGACGGGGAAGCGGCCGCGATCCTCGCCCGGCAACTCATTCGCGGATGACCCTTCCTCCAACACCTCGATCCGGTAGGAGAGGTCCTGCGTCTGACCAAAGCGGGAAATCACCTGATCCAGCGCCCCGGATGCGGGTGCAGGCAACAAAGGCATGATGACCAGAAAGGCAAGCGCCGCGCTGGCGGCAGCGGAAAGCCAGAGGTGAACCCGGGCTCGTTTTCGCGGAAGGGTTCTGTTTTCGATCTCCCTGAAGAAACCCAGCCGGTCCTCGGCAAAGGAACCACAACGGGCTTCCACCGCCAAAAGGGCGTGCAGGGCGGCTTGGTCGAGAAAACGTCTGCGAGATCGGGGGGAATCCGCGAGGTGTCGACCGAGTTCCTGCTGTTCCAGATCACCGGCCAGTCCATGGAGATGGAGCTGGATGAGATCGTCCAATGCCGGCTGGGGGGCCCGTGATTTCATGGCCTCGGGAGATGCAGGGATTTCTGGATGCAGCCCAGGAGCGAGAGGTGTGCGTGTTTCAGGATCTTGTAGACCGCCATTTCTGTGACTTCGCGGGATCTCGCGATCTCTCCCACCGAACGATCCTCTTGGTATCGCTGGTGAAGCGTGAGTCGCTGATGGTCGGTCAGCGACTTCATGCACTCGTGCAGTGCCTCGCGTCTGGAATCCTGTTGTTCGGCGTGCGGCAGCGCCTCTTTGGAGAGGGCTTCGAGGGTTTCCTCATCAAGCGGCAGCGGTTTGCGCTGCTGCGCACGCCACCATTCGAGGGCCACCAATCGCGCAAACCCCAAACCCCACGCCACAAAAGGCCGTCCATCGTCATAGGTGCCGAACTTTTTCCACAAGCGGCCGGCCAGGTCCTGGAGCAGGTCGTCCGCGGCATGCAGGTCATGCGTGATCGCAACAAAGTAACCCTGAAACGCAGCTTGGTTTGCGACAAACAGGCGAGTGAATGCGAGTTGGGGTTCAGCGGGAGGTTCGGACACGGGTTACACCGGGTATTGTCGCCAGGAATGGGAAACTAAACCTCCGGGAGGCAAAAATGTTCCTGCAAACCCCGGCAACACGGCGGTGATGATTTTTTGTCTGTCCCCATGTGTGCATTGGCCATCAGGATTCAAGATTCGGATGGCCGCGGCGCGGCGGGTCTGCGATACTCGGGCCACAATGTGGCGCTGGCTTTTTTCTCTGGTGGCGACGGTGGTTCTTGCCGGCTGTGGCGGGCGGGAGCGGCCCCGTGTGCCCGATGGGGAAGCCGCGGGCTCGGCGGAGAGCACGTCGCCACCGCATCATGAGGCGGCGGGCTCCGGGCGAAGGTTGTCGAGCGCTGCGGAATCGTCGCTGGAAAAGGCGAAGACGCTTCCGGAGGGAGTCGAGCGGAACCAGCGGCTGGCGGAAATCGCGTGGAATGCTGTGGAAGGGAATCCGGAGATGGCGAGGCGCGCGCTTGAAATGCTGCCCGCGGAACATCCGGAGCGAATCCTGGTGATCCAGCACCTGGCGATGAGACAAGCCGAGAGCGATCCGGACAAGGCCTTGGCCAGCGCACTGGACCTGTCATCGGAATCTGAGCGATCGGCGGCGGTTGGGAGAATCGCGGTGGTGATTTCTGAAAACGATCCCGTGAGGGCGGCTGGCCTGCTCTCTGATCACGGAACAGCGGGCCGGGATCTGGATGTATCGCTTGTGCAGGTGATCCGCCGCTGGGCGGGAAAGGATCCGGCGGCAGCAGCGGCATGGACCTCGTCCTTTCCGGCGGGGGAGTTCCGCAAGGCGAGCTGGGACGCGGTTTTCACCCCATGGCTTGCGGGGGATCCGTCAGCGGCTTTGGGGTGGTTTTCCAAAATCGACGACCCGGACCTGCGAGGAGAAGCGTTGCGCAGCCTTGCGGCGGCCCTGCGTGCGGCTACGGATGAAGTCCGGGCCGGGCAACTGGCCAAGGCCAGCCCGTCGATTCGAAGTGAAATCGAAGCCGCCCTGAGGATCACGGAGGAGCCGTAAATCGCTCAACCCAAGCGATTGAGTTCGCGGGCCACGATCATGAGAGTCTCGCGGACCCCCGGTGCGAATCCGCCATCGGTCTGAACGGCGAGCAGTACGCCCCCTTCGCGGATGAATTCGAGGGGTACGGATCCGGCGTAGAGTTTGAGGTTTCCGCTGCCAAATCCGAGATTGGGGAGCAGAGTCTTGATGGCCTCGATGGTGGCCATTTCGTTGGGGCCCACGCGGGCGATGTTTTTCATTCCGGGCAGGGCCCGGGAGCGCTGGAGGATTTCCTCGCCGCTCATTTCGCGATCCACGCCGAAGATGGCGCGAAGCTCGAGCTGACGGATCGATGAGGAATCCGAATGCCCCTCGTCATAACTGGAAACCGGCGTGGAAGGTGTCACCGGGGCGGCGACCGCTTGCTGGACCGGAGCGGCTTGTGGCACGGGCACCGCTTGGGGAGCCGGAGCGAATGCGGAAGGCACTTGGGCAGGGGCGACGGGCTGCGCCTCCACGACCGGGGCCGGAGCGGCAGGTGCCACCGCAACCTGCGGCGCGGGAGCAGGGGCCGGAGGAGCGGCCGGAGGTTCCTGCCACTGGGTGAATGCGGCGATGGCCGCCTGCGTGGCTGGCGATGCAGCCTTCGCTGCCTCGGCCACGGCAAATGGCGAGGCGGGCACGGCCTGCGGCGCAGCGGCAAATGGAGAAACCGGAGCCGCCTGGGCCTCAACGGAAAAGGGCGAGGCAGGAACCGCAGCCTGCACTTCAAAGGGGCTGGCGGGAATCGCACGTGCCGGAGCTTCAAATCCGAATCCCTCGCTCGGTTCGGCAACCTGGAAGGGCGAATCCACCTTGCGTTTCTCCGGCAGCCTCACCGGCCTGCCAAACTCGCCGGCGCGCGCCTCGCCGTCATCCACCACCATGAATGGCGATTCCGCACGCCCCACCGCGGTGAACGGACTGGGGGCGCTTGCCGGCTCCACCGACGGCTCGTTCACCACGGCAAACGGCGAGTCGGCGCGGGTGCCCGGTTGGCTGGGGAAACTGTCGAAAATACCTCGGTTCGTGCTCATTTGGGGGCGGTCGTTTTGAAGATGCAGGCGAGATTCCTCGCGTCCACATGCGCAAAGAATATCAATTGGTTCGGAAAGTCGAGCTTGTCAGGAAAATTTTCACCCCTGCCCGTTCTGGCCGAGCAGACGCTTGAGACGGTTTTTCATCGACACCTTGGCCACAGGCGCGAGGCGGTCCACGAAGAGCACGCCATTGAGGTGATCGATCTCGTGCTGCAAGGCGCGTGCCAGAAGCCCGTCGGTCTCGATCTCCAGCACCGAGCCATCCAGTTGAGGCAGGGTGGCCCGCACGGCAGCCGGGCGCCGCACCTCCGCTCGGATGCCGCGGATGCTCAGGCAGCCCTCCGTGCCGGACTCTTTCTCCTCGCTGTAGGCCAGCTCCGGATTGATGAACACCAGCGGCATGATGGATTCCAGATCCGCGTCCTCACCGTTTACCTTGAGAAAGGAAATGCATTCCGGATCATGCGAGACATCGATCACGGCAAGCCGGAGATCCACCCCCACCTGGGGAGCGGCGAGGCCCACGCCGTTGGCATCCACCATGGTCTCGAGCATGTCCGCCACCAATTGGACGATTTGGTCGTCCACCTCGGTGACGTTGCGGCATTTCTGGCGGAGGACCGGGTGGCCGTATTGAACGATGTCGAGGATCATGGTGGAAATTCGGAGGTTCTCTTAGACACGCCCGGATGAAAGGTCAAACCCAGTGAATGAGAGGATTCGCGGGGTGCAATCCCGGGGAAAGCGGCTTACATTCCATCGTGAAACCATCGCTGCTGCAAAATCCGGTCTTCGCCATGGCGGCGGAGCAGTTTGATCAGGTCGCGGATTTCCTCGATCTGGGCGAGGATCTCCGCGAACGCTGCAAGTGGCCCAAGCGCTTCATCTCCGTGACCGTCCCCATCCGCAGGGATGATGGCCGCACCGAGGTTTTCTTCGGCCATCGCGTGCAGCACCACCTCACCCGCGGCCCCACCAAAGGCGGACTGCGCTACCACCCTGCCGTGGATCTCGGCGAAATCACCGCCCTCGCCATGTGGATGACCTGGAAATGCGCCCTCATGGACCTGCCCTTCGGCGGCGGCAAGGGCGGCATCGCCTGCGATCCCCGATCCATGTCCGCTGGCGAGCTGGAACGCCTCACCCGGCGCTTCACCATGGAGATGATTCCCTTCATCGGACCGGAAACCGACGTGATGGCCCCGGACGTGGGCACCAACGAACAAATCATGGCCTGGATGACCGATACCTACTCCACCCACATGGGCCACCTCGTCCCGTCGATTGTCACCGGCAAGCCACTCAATCTCCAGGGCTCCGCAGGCCGCACCCGCGCCACCGGACACGGCGTCGCCTTCCTCGCTTCCAACGCCCTCCACCAATCCGGCAAAACCGTGGACGGAGCCAGCGCCATCGTCCAGGGCTTCGGAAACGTCGGCTCCCACACAGTCTCGACCCTCGCCTCCTACGGCGTGCGCATCCTCGGGGTGTCCGACGTCAGCGGCGCGATCTGGAACGACCGCGGGCTCGATGTCCAAAAGCTGCGCAAACACGTTGCCAGGACAGGCAGCGTCGCTGGTTTCAAAGAGGCGGAGACCATCGATCCCGGCCAGCTCCTCCAGCAGCCCTGCGACATCCTCGCCCCCTGCGCCCTCGACCGCGTCATCACCGCGGAGAACGCACCGCACCTCCGCTGCTCCATCCTCGCCGAGGGTGCCAACGGCCCCACCACCCCCGAGGCCGACCGCATCCTCAACGCCCGCGGGGACGTCTTCATCATCCCGGACGTGATCTGCAACGCAGGCGGCGTCACCGTTTCCTACTTCGAATGGGTCCAGAACTTCCAACACTACCTGTGGACCGAGCGCGAGGTCATCACCCGGCTGGAAACCCTGCTGCAAAAAGCATTCACCCAGGTCACCCGGATGGCAAAACGCCACAAGATCCCCCACCGCCTGGCCGCGCAGGCCATCGCCATCCGCACCGTGGCCGATGCAAAGAACTCCCGCGGGCTTTTCCCGTGATCCCCTGCCCCCGCTCTCCGCGCCGTCTCACGAATATTTCCTTGCTCCTCACCCGAGCGCGGACGTAGAACCCGCCCGTCGCCCGCAGGCCCTCCAGCCCGTCGGCGGCATCCGTCAGCGGCATCGATTCGCATCAGCCGCATCCACCATGTCGGGGCGTAGCGCAGTCTGGTAGCGCGCTTCGTTCGGGACGAAGAGGCCGTGGGTTCGAATCCCGCCGCCCCGACCAGGTGGGAATCCTCGGGGATCATCCGTCGACGATCCGCCGCGCAGGGTCCGGCATGCTCCCTGCTTGCCAGCCTCGATGCCACCCCATTCGCGGAACCCACATGGCTGCCCGGGGTTCGTTCCTGCGACTTGGGAATGCCATCCGCCCCATGCCCGATCGGCCCGCTTCCATCATTACCCTTGAAATCAAGGGATTGCCGATATTATGTTCTCCGCCTCACCACACCCGCCGCTGCCGCGTCCACCCTCCTCCATGAGCGAATCCACCCCTCCAGCCTCATTCGTGGCACCGGATCCCGCACAACTCGCCCCCCTCTTTCCGGGGTATGAGGTCGAGTGCCTGATTGCCACCGGCGGAATGGGTGCCGTTTACCGGGCCATTCAGAAATCGCTGGATCGGAAAGTGGCGATCAAGATTCTCCCGCGCGAGTTCAGCAAGGACAAGGAATTCTGCGAAGGCTTCGAGGCCGAGGCCAAGGCCATGGCCCGCCTCAATCACCCGAACCTCATCGGCGTCTACGACTTCGGCGAGGTGGACGGCATGCTCTACATCATCATGGAGTACGTCCCCGGGAAATCGCTCTTCGATTCCTCCCACGGCAAAGCCATCTCCGCCTCGGAAACCATCCGCCTCGTCAGCGGCATCTGCAACGGTCTCGCCCACGCCCACGAGAACCGCATCCTCCACCGGGATATCAAACCATCCAACATCCTCCTCGATCTCAACGCGGAGCCCAAGATCGGCGACTTCGGCCTCGCCCGGCCCATCGAGAGAAAGATCCAGGAAGGCGAACAAATCTTCGGCACGCCTCACTACACCGCCCCGGAAGTGGTGGACCGCCCCCACTCCGTGGACCACCGGGCAGACATCTTTTCCGTCGGAGTCATGCTGCACGAGCTGCTCACCGGCAAGCTCCCGGCCGATGATCAACGCCCCGCCTCCGCCATCATCCGCTGCGATCCGCGCTTCGACGCGATCATCCGCCGGGCCACCAATCCGCTGCCCGACCTCCGCTACAGCCACGCCGCGGAAATCACCCGGGAACTTGCCCAGATCGCAGGCTCTTCCGGCCCACGCGGAGGAAACAAGGCACCCGGTCCAGGCCCCAAGCCCGGCGGCCCCAAAATCGGAGCCCCCAAATCCGCTCCCGTCCGTGGCCCCCTGCCTCCCCGCCCGCCCGCCCCCAAGGCCAAGTCCTCTTCCAGCACGACCGGGATCCTCATGCTGATCGCTGCGATCATTCTCCTGGGTTTCACCCTGGTGAAATATGGCAGCCTCATCCTCTCGAAGCCCGCCCCGTCCCCACAGCCGCCCCCGCCGCAATCGGCCCCCGCCGCGAAGCCTTCCTCCAAACCCGCGGAACCATCCACCCGCCCTTCGTGGAGCGAGCCCTCCTCCTCCAACCGGGACTCGGATCGCAGCGACCAAGCCTCAGGTTCTCCCACATGGAAGCCGGACGCCACCACCACGCCGGATAAACCGACCGACTCCGCCGAATCGGAAACCGACGACTCTCCCGACACCCACTCGTCCGGCCCCGCCATCCCGAAATTCGACGTCCCCGCCTTCCTCGTCCGCGCCGTCAACATCATGAAGGAACGCGCGGCCCCCACCCTTGCCGGACGGGAAAAAGCCCTCGGTGAGAACCTCAAATCCTTCGAGCGCGAGGTGAAACGCCTCATCCGGAAAATCGAATTCCGCGACGATCGCAACGAAGCCGAAGAAGACCTGGCCGGTTTCCTCAAAGCCTGCGAACGAGACGGCTTCCGTTTGCCGGCAAAACTCGGGCTGCTCCTCCGCGGCATCGATGACGTGGAAGACACCTACGAGGAACACCTGGAGAAACAGAAAACCGTCGAGGAAAACGCGATCGCCTCACTCAACCAGCTCGCCGCCACCTACATCCTCGGCCTCGAAAAACAAATCGAGCGCCTCAAGGCCGCCAACGACCCCGCCGCAGCCGAACTCCTCGCGGATGAGATCGCCAAGACCCGCGACCAGCCCACCCATTTCCCCTACCTCATGCTCGGAATCGATCCGGAAGCGGAAAAGCCTGCCGGGGAAAAGGATGACAAGGAACCCGCGAAGGAGATTCCGCTCAAGCCCTTCGAGTGATTCACTGAACTCTTCCGCTGGCGGCGTGGCGATTCGTGGCTAGACTCGCGCCGTGCCTTCCAAAGTCTCCGATTCCATCCGCCTCCTCGGCTGCCGCCAGCACAACCTCCGCAACCTCGACCTCGATATCCCGCTCGGGAAACTCACCGTCGTCACCGGCCCGTCCGGCTCCGGAAAATCCTCGCTCGCCTTCCACACCCTCTACGCCGAAGGCCAGCGCCGCTACGTCGAGACCTTCTCGCCCTACGTCCGGCAGTTCTTCGACCGCATGGACAAACCCGAGGTCGATTCCATCGAGGGCATCCCTCCCGCCATTGCCATCGAGCAGAAGAACCACGTGCGCACCACCCGCTCCACGGTTGGCACGCTCACCGAGATCAACGATTACCTGAAACTGCTCTTTCCCCGCCTCGCCAGCGGGCACGATCCCGTCACCGGCGAGGTGATCCGCCCGGACTCCGCCGAGTCCGCCGCCGCATGGGCCATGGAACACCTGTCCGGCAAACCCGTTCTGGTCACCTTCTCCATCCCGGTCCCGCCGGATACGAAGCCGGCAGAGCTCTTCCCCTTCCTCAATCAACAAGGCTACCTCCGCATCCTGATCCGCGGGGAAATCGTCCGCACCGACGAAGCCTCCCCGCTCACCAGCCTTCCCTCGCAAATCTCCGTTCTCCAGGACCGCGTCACCCTCACCAAAGCCAACGCCTCGCGGCTGCTAGAAGCGCTTGAGGCCGCCTTCCATCTCGGCAAGGGCGTGGCCACCGTGCACGAGGCCAGGACCGATACCTCCAGGACTTTCTCCACCAACTGGACCAATCCCCGCACCGGCTTCACCCTCCGCGCGCCCACCCCCGCGCTGTTCTCGTTCAACTCCCCGCTCGGAGCCTGCCCGAAGTGCCGCGGCTTCGGCCGCATCATCGGGCTGGACCTCGACAAAGCCGTGCCGGATCCCACGCTCTCCATCGCCCAAGGCGCGATCAAACCCTTCCAGGGCGAGCGCGGCGACGAATGCCAGCGCGATCTCCTGCGCAACTGCCGCGAGCGCGGCATCGATCCCAAGACCCCGTGGGAGGATCTCAGCGACGACGAGCGCGAGTGGATTTATTACGGCGATGGAGCGCTGGCTTCAACCGGCGACACCACCGACATGGACGCGCTCGAAGAACTCTGGCAGTCCGGTGCCTGGTATGGCGTCAAAGGCTTCTTCGACTGGCTGGAAACCAAGGCCTACAAGATGCACGTCCGCGTCTTCCTTTCCCGCTACCGTTCCTACACCACCTGCACCACCTGCCGCGGCAGACGACTCCAACCGGAGGCCCTCTGCTTCAAGATCGATGGCAAAACGCTCCCCGATCTTTGGACGCTCCCCATTTCCGATCTCCTCCACTGGTTTGCCAATCTTCAATCCACCATCCACCATCCACAGTCCAAAGATCCCACCCTCGACCTCGTCCTCACCGAAATCTCCTCCCGCCTCTCCTACCTCGATCAGGTCGGCCTCGGCTATCTCACGCTCGACCGCCCCACCCGCACGCTCTCCGGTGGCGAGGTCGAGCGCGTGAACCTCACCACCTGCCTCGGTGCCTCTCTCACAGGAACTCTGTTCGTCCTCGACGAACCCACCGTCGGCCTCCACGCCCGCGACATCGAGCGCCTCGTCGGGGTCATGCACGGCCTGCGGGACAAGGGCAACACCCTCGTGGTCGTCGAGCACGAGCAGGCTGTGATGCAAGCCGCCGATCACCTCGTGGACCTCGGTCCCGGCGCAGGCCAGCACGGCGGCCAAATCATCTATCAAGGGAACGCGGCGGAGTTTGCTAGTGTTCAGTGTTCAGTGTTCAGCAAAGAGAAGAAAAAGCGCTCAGACTCTTCCCTGAAAACTGAAAACTTCAAACTAGGAACTCTCCCTTGGCTCACCGGCCAAAAATCCATCGCCATCCCCTCCACGCGCCGCAAACCATCCGAAAAAATCCTCTCCATCAAGGGAGCAAGCCGCCACAACCTGCGCAAGCTGGATGCGGACATCCCGCTCGGACTCTTCGTCTGCCTCACCGGCGTCTCCGGCTCCGGCAAGTCGACCTTCGCCCATGATGTCATCTATCAGAACGTCGCCCGCAAGCTCGGCATCGAGACCGAGGGTGATCCCGCGCCCATCCGGGAACTCAAGGGCAGCCAGCACTTATCTGCCGTCGAACTCGTCGACCAATCCGCCGTGGCCCGCACGCCGCGCTCCACACCCGCCGTGTTCCTCGGGGCCTTCGATCCCATCCGCGAGCTCTTCTGCCTTGAGGACTCCGCCCGGGCGGCGGGCCTCAAACCCGGGTTCTTTTCCTTCAACTCGGGCGACGGCCGCTGCGACCGCTGCGCCGGCAATGGATTCGAAAAGGTGGAAATGCAGTTCCTGTCCGACCTCTACGTCACCTGCCCGGATTGCCAGGGCCGCCGCTTCAAGCCCTCCACCCTCGATCACACGCTGGAAGGCAAATCCATCGCCGATGTGCTCGATCTCACCGTCGAGGAAGCCATCACCTTCCTCGGCGGAGCGCCCGCCGCCGCCAGCACCAAGAGCTCCCGCCTCACCCGCCAAGCGGTCAACGCCCTGCAGCCGCTCACCGAGGTCGGCCTCGGCTACCTCAAGCTCGGCCAGCCGCTCAACACCCTCTCCGGCGGCGAGTCCCAGCGCCTGAAACTCTGCCAACTCCTGTCATCTTCTCTTCCTGAAAGCTCAAACCCGAAATCCGGCAAACTGCTCATCCTGGATGAGCCCACCACCGGCCTTCACTTCACCGACATCGAACGTCTTCTAACCGTTTTTCAGAAACTCGTCGATTCCGGCCATTCCCTGCTCGTCATCGAACACAACTTCGAAGTCATCAAATCCGCCGACTGGATCCTCGACCTCGGCCCCGAGGCCGGCAGACACGGCGGCCAGCTCGTCGCCCAGGGCCCGCCCGAAGAAGTCGCCAAACTCAAATCCCCCACCGGCACTTATCTCAGGAAAGCATTGAGGAGTGACGACACTGCACCCCTCCCAACATCCAAACGCGCAGCCACAAGGTCCTCACTTCCCACTTCTCACTCGGCACCCGGCACTCAAGCGATCAGCTTGCGCGGTGCCCGCCATCACAACCTGAAGAACATCTCGCTGGACATCCCGCGTGATCAGTTTGTGGTCATCTCCGGACTATCCGGATCCGGCAAGTCCACACTCGCCTTCGACATCCTCTTCGCCGAAGGCCAGCGGCGTTTCCTCGACTCGATGTCCGCCTACGCCCGCCAGTTCGCCGAGCAGTTGGAGAAACCGGAGATCGACCAGCTCCAGGGCCTGCCACCCACCGTAGCCATCGAGCAGCGCGTTTCCCAAGGCGGCGGCAAATCCACCGTCGCCACCGTCACGGAGCTTTGGAACTTCATCCGCCTGCTCTACTCGAAACTCGGCACGCTCCATTGCCCGGACTGCAAGGTGCCCGTCGAGAAACAATCGCTCGCCGCCATCGAGAACCGCATCCGCGAGCAGTTGAAAAAAGGCCCCGTCACCCTGCTCGCCCCCGTCATCCGCGGCAAGAAGGGATACCATACCGAAGTCGCCGAATGGGCTCTCAAACAAGGTTTCACCCGCTTGTTGGTCGATAAACAATTCCGCGACGCCGAAGGCTTCACCCGCCTCGAACGCTTCAAGGAACACGACATCGATGTCGTCGTGGCCGAGATTCAAAAATCCAAAATCAACAATCTTCAATCGGCAATCAACCAGTCACTGAACATCGGCAAAGGAATCATCAAGCTCTTCACCTCCGACAAGAAGTTCATCCTTCTCTCCATCAAATCGAGCTGCCCGTCCTGCAACCAGTCCTTCGAGGATCTGGATCCACGGCTGTTCTCGTTCAACTCGCCCCACGGCTGGTGCCCGGAGTGCCGCGGCCACGGACGCGTGCCGAAACGCCGCTTCCATCTGGACACCTCGCGCTTCGATTCCGTGCTCGAAGCGGAACTCGATGCGGACCGCGCCATCGAGCGCATGGAGGACACCGAGCTTGTCGCCTGCGGCTCCTGCCGCGGGTCCCGACTCAATCCCACCGCCTCCGCCGTCCGCCTCACGGGATCCCGCATTTCAGATTTCGGATTTCAAATCTCCGAACTCTCCAATCTCTCCATCGCCAGCGCTTCCAAGCATTTCACCAAACTCACCTTCACCGATTCCCGCCAGCAGCTCATCGCCCGCGACATCCTGCCGGAGATCCGCCAGCGGCTGGACTTCCTTCAGGAGGTCGGCCTCGGATACCTGCAACTCGACCGCTCCGGCAACACGCTCTCCGGCGGCGAATCCCAGCGCATCCGCCTCGCCGCACAACTCGGATCCAACCTGCGCGGCGTGCTCTACGTGCTCGATGAACCCACCATCGGCCTCCACCCGCGCGACAATGCCGCCTTGCTCAAAACCCTCCTCAGCCTGCGCGATCACGGCAACTCGCTCGTCGTCGTCGAACACGACGAGGACACCATCGCCGCGGCCGATCACCTCATCGATCTCGGACCGGCGGCGGGAAGGCTCGGTGGAGAAGTCGTCTATCAGGGCAAGCCACCGGAAGTTGCTAGTTTTCAGTGTTCAGTTTCCAGCAAGAAAAGAAAGAAGCGCGAAGCCTCTTCCCTGAACACTGAAAACTTCCAACTAGCAAACTCTCCGACTCTCCGCGCTCTAACAAACCCACTCATCCACCCCACCCGCGGATCGCGGCGGGAGGTGAAAAAAACCCACCCGTTCCTCAGACTCACCGGCTGCACGGCGAACAACCTGAAGAACCTGGACGTTTCGATCCCTCTGGGACGACTCACCGTTCTAACAGGAATTTCCGGATCCGGGAAGTCCACCCTCATGCACCGCTGCCTCGCCTTGGCGGCCAACCGGGAAGCGCGCAAGACGGCCGGGAAGAACCTGCCTTTCCGCAGCGCCTCCGGGTTCGACACCCTCAAGTCCTGCTACGAGGTCGATCAATCGCCCATCGGCAAGACCTCGCGCTCGTGTCCGGCGACTTATGTGAAGGTCTTCGATCACATCCGCACACTCTTCGCCCAGATGCCGGAGGCCCGCATGCGCGGATTCGATGCCTCCCGATTCTCCTTCAACACCGAGGGCGGACGCTGCCCGGAGTGCAAGGGCAACGGCCGCGTGAAACTGGAGATGGATTTCCTGCCATCCACCTGGGTGCACTGCGATTCCTGCAACGGACAACGCTACAACCCGGCCACGCTCGAGGTGTTCTTCCGCGAGAAAAACATCGGCGAGGTGCTCGCCATGACCATCGATGAAGCCGCCATCTTCTTCGAATCCCAACCACGCATCGCCGCGCCGCTGAAACTCATGGCAGACACCGGCCTTGGTTACCTCCAGCTCGGCCAACCCTCGCCCACCCTGTCCGGCGGTGAGGCCCAGCGCATCAAGCTCGTCTCCGAACTCATCAAAGGCCGCTCTCTCAAATCGCAAATCAACAATCTTCAATCATCTATCGGCAATCTCTATTTGATCGAGGAACCCACCGTCGGCCTCCACCACGAGGACATCCGGCGCCTCATCGACATCCTGCACCGCCTCGCCGATGAAGGCCACACCGTCGTCGTCATCGAGCACCACATGGCCATCGCCGCCGAGGCGGACTGGATCCTCGACCTCGGCCCGGAAGCCGGCGAGGGCGGCGGCAATATCATCGCCGAAGGACCACCGGAGAAAATCGTCACTTCGAAGACCTCCCGCACCGCACCCTTCCTGAAAGCGGCGCTGGGACGCTGAGAGAGCACTCAACCAATGAGGCCCATCTTCGGATAGTTTGCGCCGAGGATGGGCTTGAGATCCGGGGCGCGGAGCCAGTCGCCGAGGAGGGAGCCGTAGACGCTGCGGAAATCGACGGTGTGTTTGATGTCGCCTTCGGAGAGGTCGGTGAGGCTGGGGTGCTTGCCGAAGAGCCCGCCCTTGATGGCTGGGCCGGCGACGAAGAGGCAGGAGGCCTTGCCGTGGTCGGTTCCGGCGCTGGCGTTTTCCGAGACGCGGCGGCCGAACTCGGAGAAGGTCATCAGCACGACGCGCTTGTCGTTGCCCTGCTGTTTGAGGTCGGCGAAGAACGACTTGAGGGCGGAGTCGAGCTGGCCTAACAGGCGGTCGTGGGAATTGACCTGCTGGTTGTGGGTATCGAATCCGCCGTGGCTGACATAATAGACGCGGGTGGGCATGCCGCCGGCGATCATGCGGGAAACGAGGTTGAGGTTCCGCGCGATGGGGGTTCCTTCGTAGCGGACGGTGGTTTTGTGTTTGGCGGCGAGTTCGAGGATCTTGGCGGAGGAGACGCGTGCGTCGAGGGCGACGCGTTCGAGGAAGGCGAGGTTGCTCTCGCCGGTGATGCCGCCGGGTTTGCCGCCCGCGGGCATGTCGATGGAGGCTCCGCCGACGGGTGCGTCCTCGCCATCATCGTCCATGCCGGCGTGCGGCTGGTTGAGTTCGGCGAAAAATTCCTCGGCTTTGGCCTGCTCTCCGCCGCCGTGGATCCAGCGGTAGAGTTCCGGGGTATTGAGGCAGACGCCGGGGTTTTTGGCGGCGCCGAAGGCTTCGGGCTGGGTTTTGTTGAAGCTGATGCCGACGGTGGGATCGGAGCCTTCGCAGGCGTTGTCGAAGTAGCGTCCGAGCCAGCCGGTGGCGGAGCGGTTGTTGGTGTCCCCGGTCTCCCAGATCGAGGTGGAGACGAAGTGGGAGCGGTTGGGATTCGGATAGCCGACGCCCTGGACGATGCCGAGGTCGCCCTCCTTGAACATGGATCCGAGGAAGGGCATGGCGGAGTTGAGTCCCACGTAGTCGCTCAGCTTGATGATTTCCTTTTCCTTCTTGCCGATGCGGGGGCGGGATTTCTGATAGGTGTCATCGGCATACGGGACGAGCGTGTTGAGTCCGTCGTTGCCGCCGGCCAGCTGGAGGACGACGAGGATGGTGTCGTCCTTGCCGGTGACAGGCTGGATGGCGAGGTCCTTGGCGGCATCGTGAAGCTGGCCGAAGGTGCGCTCGACAAACATCGGCACGGTCCAGGCGGCGGAGGCACCGAGGACGGTGGAGCGGAGGAATTCACGGCGGGTTTTCATGGGAAGAAGTTTTCAGTTTTCAATTTTCAACGTTTCAGCTTTTACCTAACAAAGCTGATAGTAGGGCGTGCTGAGCATGAGGTGGCAGAGCTCGGCGGTTTCCTTGTTGGTGAAGACGGCGCCTTTCTTGGCGGCGGCGTATTCGATGAACGAGCCGCGCGCCTTGTCGGGGATGGGGCCCTGGAAGAAGCGGAAGATGAGGGAGTCCACGAGTTTGTCCGGTTGATCACGGAGCGGGCGCGGGGCGATGGTTTCGTAGTCGGGGCCCTGCCAGCCCCTGCCGGGGTTTTTCGGGGCCTTGGCCATGCCGGGGACTTTCATTTTCTCGCCGTTCATGGCGTTGCCTGCGGATTCCGCGCCCTTGGTGAGGAATCCGGCGAGGTTGTAGCGGGTGAGCAGGGTGTTGGTATTGATCCATGCCTGCCCCCAGTCCCAGCCGGCGACGTTGGGCGGGAGGAAGAGCGTCTGGCCGAGCTGCTGCTGGGCGGTGATGGGGAAACCGGCGGGCGGGCTGTCCACTTCCAGCTGTTTGAGCATGCCGATGATGAACTGCAAGGGGCACTTGATCTGCGAGCGGATGGCGGCCTCGGTGTAGAATTCCCGGGAGAGGAATATCTCACGAAGCAGCGGGGCCATCTGATAGTCCGCCTTGCGCAGCGTTTCCCCGAGAGCCGAGACGGCGGCCTCGGCGGGCTTGTCATACACGAAGAACTCCCAGATTTTCCGCGCCATGAAATCGGCGGGGCGCGGGGATTCGAAGATCAGGTTGATGACATCGGCGCCCTTGAAGGTGCCGGTTTTGCCGAAGATGGTCTTGGGCGTCTCGTCCCATTGGCGGGCGACGTGGGTGACCTTGCCGGTGAAGCGGTTGAGCTGGTAACCGGTGAAGGCGCGCGCGGCCTCGCGGATGTCCTGCTCGGTGTAGTGGCCCTCGCCGAGGGTGAAGAGCTCCATGACCTCGCGGGCGAAGTTTTCGTTCGGCTTGCCCTTGCGGGAGTTCTGGGTGTCCAGATAGAGCATCATCGCCGGATCCATGAGGATGCCTTGGGTGAGGTCCTTGAAGCTGCCGAAGGCGTGTTCGCGGAACAACCCGTTCTGCATGAGCATGAGGACCGGCTGGCGGACCTTCTGCACGGAGGTGGCGAAGTGGTCGTGCCAGAAGAGGGTCATCTTTTCCCGCAGGGGTGCCTTGGAGGACGCCATCCGGCGGAACCACCAACCCTGGCCCTCGAGGGCGTGGCGGCGGCTTTCCTGCTGTTCCTCGCGCCTTGCCTCGCGGCGGACCTTCTCGGCCTCCTCGGCAGAGAGCCCGCGGGTGGACCGCTGGAGTTCGCGGCGCTGGTCGATCCGCTGGCGCATGTCGGCGATGGCCTGCTCGGGTGTGGCCCAGGACGGCAGCGGGAAAGCATCGGCATCATCACTGGTGGTGAGCAACGAGTCCACGGCCTTGACCCGGCCGAGGGCGTGGAAGGCCTTGATTTCCGCGGGGCTGCCGCCGAAGCCCGCGCGATTGAGCAGGTGGGCGGCCTCGTTGAGGGTCCAGGAGGGTTCGGCTTGCGGAAGCATGGCAATGAAACCAACAGCGCAGGGGGAAGTTGCGGGGCTTGCATGCGGAATCAAGATCCGGGTTGGACGGGCGGGCCGGCATGCTCCAGAATCCGGCGCATGGCGAAGGTGATGGTGGGACTCTCGGGCGGCGTGGACAGCGCGGTGGCCGCCGCGCTGCTGGTGGAACAGGGGCACGAGGTGGCTGCCGGATACATGAAAAACTGGATCAACGCGGAGGGAATTCCCGGCGACTGCCCGTGGGAGCAGGACATCGAGGATGCCCGCGCCGTGGCCGCCAAACTGGGCATCGAGTTCCGGGTGATCGACCTGATCGACGCCTACCGCGGGCGGATCGTGGATTACCTGATCGAAGGCTACCGCTCCGGCGTCACGCCGAATCCGGACGTGTGGTGCAACCGGGAGATGAAGTTCGGCGTGTTTCTGGACTACGCGGTTTCGCAGGGCTTCGGGATGGTGGCCACCGGGCACTATGCAAGGAAGCGGACCTTGGGAGACGGCTCGCCCGCCATCCTGCGCGGTGCGGATCCGAACAAGGATCAGAGTTACTTCCTCTCGCTGCTCACGCGGCGGCAGGCGGAATGCGCCTTGTTTCCGACCGGGGAGATGCTCAAGCCGGAGGTGCGTGCGGTGGCCGAGAGGTTCGGGCTGCCGGTGGCCGCCAAGAAGGACAGCCAGGGAATCTGCTTTCTCGGCCAGGTGAGGATGAGTGATTTCCTGAGGCACTACCTTCCGGACACACCCGGCGAAATCGTGGACACGGAGGGTCGTGTGCTCGGCGAGCACCGCGGGCTGCACCTTTACACGCTCGGCCAGCGCAAGGGCCACGGCGTGGCCTCGCCCCGCGAGGGCATGGCGTATGTGGTGGTGGGCAAGGACGCCTCCTCCAACCGGTTGATCCTAGGCTGGGATGATCCGATGTCCGAGGGGCTGTATGCACGGACATGTGTGGTGGGCAGCCTTTCCCCGCTGGATGACTCCCTGTTCCAACGACACTCCGTGGAGGCCCAGCCACGATACCGCTCGAAGGCGGAACCCGCAGCCATCGAACCCCTCGGAAGCGATCGCGTCCGCCTCGAATTCCGCACTCCGCAGCGGGCCATCGCCCCGGGGCAGATATGCGCGTTCTATGACGGCGGCAGATTGCTGGGAGGCGGGGTGTTTGAGTCCGCGGTGTGAGCTGCCTGTGCATCTTGCCAGACGAAGGCCCCTTGATTCATCGCGGCCCGCAAGTGCTTCCGCCGACCGCGAAGGATATCACAAAACTTTTCCATCAAAATGTCTGGCAGATGAGCTTCATGTCATGCATAAGCCTTCCATACAAACCACGCATTCCGGTTCATTCAATCCATGAAACCCTCCCGCCTCATCTGGATTCCCGTCACTTCCATTCTTGTTAGCTCGTGTGGCGAGGATCCTAAGCTCGTTCAAAAACGCGACGAGCAGAAGATGGAGATCATCCAACTCAAGGGAGATGTGGCTCTTCTCGAAGAGAAGCTGCGGACGATGCCGCCCGATGTGACCGAGGATCTGACCAAGGCCGGGGAGCGCACTGCCGAACTGGATGCGGAGACCGCCAAACTCACGGCGGAGATCAAATCACTCGAGTCCCGCAAGCGGGAGATCCAGGCGGAATTCGACAGCTATCGCGCCAAGTATCAAACCAAACAACCCTGACCTCAAGATACCATGTCGTTCAGTGATATGATGGAAAGCGGGCGCGGTCCCGGAGTGATAGGCATGCTTCTGGCCCTGGTGGTTCTCGCGGGCTTTGCCCTGCTTTATCTCTTCGTGTTCGACGAAGGGATGGCCGGCGGCGGCCGCACCATCGAATCGGTGATCCGCGAACAGGAGACCGAGATCCGGGACCTGCGGCAGACGGCCTCAAGAATGCGCGGGGACTTGGAGAAAAGCGACAAACGGGAGAGCTCCGCCAGGAAACTTCGGGACACCACCACCCAGAACCGCTTCAAGGAGTCCGAAGTCAAGGCCCTTGCCGACCGGGTGGTGGCGGTGAACGCTGCCATCACTGCGAAACGCACGGAGTTCGAGGACTACAAGAACGAGTATCGCGCGTTCATCCGCGGCAAGGCGAAGGGCTCGGAGCTCGACAAGCTCGTGACCCGATCCGGAGTGACCTATCTGTCCGTGAAGGTGCGTGAAGTCACGGCAATCGGCATGCAGGTCATCCATCAGGACGGGCAGAAGCGCATCCCCTTCGAGGATCTGCCGGCCGATCTGCAGGATCTCTATCAATTCGATGCAAGCCAGAAGGAAGCGGCCGTCAAGGCGGAGACCGCGGCATTCGAAAAGCACGTCGGGGATACCGAAGAAGCGGTTGCACAGGCGCAGGCGCAGGCCGCGAAACAGGCGGAAACGCGCAGCATGGAGGCACGGGAACAAGCCGTCCGCGATCTGCGGGTCGCCAGCGCCAAGCTGACCTCGCTCGACGAGGACATCGTGCGCCTTGAGACCGCCATCCGGCATGAATCCCTCAAACGGATCAGCCGGGCTCCGCAGATGAAGCAACAGCTGAGCGCCATGGAAAAGGCCCGCGCCGATCTCCGGGCGGAAGTCGCGCGGCTCCAATCCCTGCAATAGGCCCTTTTCATGAGACTCAGGGAGGGCTTGTCCGGAACCGGGATGTTTCTGGCAGGAATGATCCTGCTCATCCTGGGAGGCGTGGCCCTCTCGCTGCTTGTGGACAGGAGGTTTTCGTTTTCGAAAGGCAAACGGGAGATGGAAGTCGCGATCGCGTCCTCCAAATCGGAGATCGAGCATCTGGAACTCATCCGCGGCGACTTGAAAGCCAGGCTGGCGGCATTTCCCGAGGATCGGGCATCGAACCCGGCGCGGCTCGAGGAGTTGAGGCGGGAAATCCGGGCAAAAGAACGCGGTTTGGCGGAGTTGACCTTGAAACAGGCGGACGCCGGCAAACGGATCGGGGAAGTGGATGCGGAGTTCACCGCGTATCGAGCGGCCTATCAAAAGCAGGTGCGGGACGCGGCGGCCGGAACCAACCTTGGGACGTTTGTGACTCGCTCGGGCCGAGAATTCGAGGACGCAGTGATCCGGCGGGTCGGAGAGGATGGCATGGAAATCCAGCACCGCCATGGATCGGCCCGGATCCGTGCCGGGGACCTTCAGGAGGAATACTGGCAGAAGTTTCAATGGGATCGCCCGGATGTCCCGCAGCAGGTGGCACCTGCCACTCCAAGCGCCATGCCCGCTGCGGAAAATCGCGAGATCCGGGAGGCGCAGCGCACCCCGGTGAAGCGGCCGACGGCACCCGCAACGGCGGATTCCGCCGCCGTGGCCAAGGCCAGGAAAGAGGCTCATGCATGGCATCGCAAAGTCCAGGCCCTCAGGGAGGACGCCGCAGTCACCCGCGAAAACCTGCGAAGCAGCCCGAATGCCTCGGCGCCGGGATCGTTGGAAACCTGGGCCGCCAGAAATCACCGGATCGCGGTGGAGTTGGCCAAAGCCCGGGGTGAATGGGTCCGCGCGAGGCAGCGCCTCGAGGATCTGGCCCCGGGTGAAGGGATGGCGGATCCGCTGGGGCCCGAAGACTGAGTCGCAGCGCTGCCCGACTCACTCCAACTCCTTGAGGAGGCCGGAATAATAGCCGTTGAAGAAACCCACGATCTTCCAGGCGACGAAGAGGATGACCGCGAAGTAGGCCACCCGGGGAATCGTGACGGCCGCCAGGCGGATCGAGGCGGCGGCTTCGGACTGATAGAATTCCGCCCAGTGGTCGAGGTCCTTGTCGAGAGTGCCGGCGGCTTCGCCCGTGGCGTAGGAAAACGAGAAATCGCCGGGAAAAGCAGGCTCCCGGGAGATGACCGGGCCGATTGGATGTCCCTCGGCGAGGGTGGCGTCGATTCGTTGCGCGGCTTCCGAAATGAGGCCGCTCTGGGAGGCCCGGGCGGCGGTGGCGAAGGTCTCCCGCATGGGGATGCCGGCCATCAGGCACGTGTGATAAACCCGGGTGAATCCCGCCATGGCCAGGTGCAGGCGCGCCTTGCCGAGGCAGGGAACCCGGCGCCAAAAGGCATCCACCGTCGGCCGGGTGCGGGCGAGAGCGGTGAGGCGACGCAGACCCAGATACGCCACAAAAGCCCCGGCATAAACCCCGGCCAGCACGAGGAGAAAATGACCCAGCATCCTCGGCAGGCTGTCTTCTCCGGACACCATGGCGGTCGGCACCGTGCTGATGAAAATCCCGAGGTGAAGGGCCAGCACCGGGTGGATGAGGCCTCGCAACATCTCCCTGCGGGTGGTGGCAAGCAGGCCGAAGTAGTCGGCCAGGTGCTTCATGGCAGCGGGCAGGCGGCCACCCTTTTCCCCGGCGTCGAGGATCGAGAGTTCCAGCCGCGAGATGGAGGCATCCCCGCCGAGCGAGGCAGCGATCGATTTCCCCTCATCCAGCCCGCGCAGCAGGTCGGCGAGCAGGCCCGAGAGTGCTGCGGGTCTGGAGTGCCCCTGGAGCATGCGGGCAGCCTCGCGGATGCCGAAGCCGGCTCCGAGAAGCTTCGCGAGCTCGAAGTAGAACTGTTGCTTGCTGGCGGGAGAGGCGGGCATTCCGAGGTTCCACGCAGGCTAGGCGGTGTGATCCCGCCAATGCGAGCCGATTCCCGCAAAAGCCGCTCTCAGGCCCGCCAGGACCCGGCAGGCCTTGTCTGCCAGCGGTAACTCCACACGTGCAACCACGGATGATGCCCGTGCTCGTCGCTGGCCATGTAGGCCGAGCAGGCGATGCAGCCGAACCACAGGGCCGGCACCACGAGCAGCGACAGGCCCAGGGTGGCGAAGGCCAGAAGTCCGGCGACGAAGACCACCAGCACGTTGCCAAGGGTCAGAATGCCGAATCCGGCCAGATAGTGGTGCTTGTAGAGATGACCGAGCCCCGGCACGAGGCTCAGCCCGACGGCGATCGTGTCTCGATCGACCTTTTTCCATGCATCGAGGATTTCTTTCATGGGTTTGGCAGGTTGAATGAACCAGAGTGAAGATCGCCGCAACGGGCATGAAATGCAAGCGAGCGCTTCCTGCACGGGGGGTTTTGGAGGTTGACTGGTTGAGGCGGATTCATAGAGTCCGGTCCCGGCCGTCCGGGAGGCATCGAAGCGCTGCCGCGGACCCCGGCAAGAAACCTTCCAAGCCGCCGTGAACCATGCGCGCTGACACTCCCTCCTTCCGACATGGCGACCGCGGCGTCGCAGGCGCGGATGCCGGGAAGAAGCGGGGGAAGTCCTCGGTGAAAAACGACAGGAAATCCGGCGGACGCCGCATCCTGATCGTCCAAGGCGATTGGGAGGCGGGCATGTCCCTGCTGGCGCAGGACCTCCAGGATGCGGGCCATGAGGTGGGCAAGGTGGTGTTTTGCGCGCCGGACCTTTTGTTTTACCGGTTGAGGGGTATCGAGACCCACACCTTCCGCCAGCCGATCGAGGAGTTTTACGAGTGGCTGCGTGAACTCGTCCGCACCCGGAACTACGATACCTTTTTCCTCTACAACCACTATCGGCCCTACAACCAGGTGGCATGGAAACTCGCCGCGGAAATGAACCTCGGCTGCCAGGTTTTCGAGCTTGGATTGATCCGCCCGAACTGCGTGATGGTCTTCAGCCGCGACCGGATGCCGATCCGCGAGGTGCCTGCGATCTGGAAGGACGTGCTGGCCGGGACGCACCAACCGCAGCAGCCGGTGATGCCTCCGGAATTGAGCCAGGTGAGCACGGCGGTGAAGATGTTCCAGTTTTGCGCGAACTATCTGTTCAGCCGGATCACCTCGCCCCTGTTCCCCCATTTCGTGGACCAGCGGCAGATGAACCTGTGGCACCATCTCAAACACGGGATGATCTACCTCTGGCGCTTCATCGAGCGCAGCCGGGACAGCGAATACGACGGGCTCTTCGCCGGTGAGCTTTCCGGCCGCTATTATGCCGTGCCCCTTCAGGTGCACAGCGACACGCAGATCACCCAGTGCTCGGATTTCCAGTCGATCGAGCAGTTCATCCGCCTGGTAACGCGCTCGTTCCGGAAGCACGCACCGGCGGACACCAAGCTGGTCTTCAAGGTGCACCCGATGGACCGGGGCTACAAGGACTACACCGACCTCATCGCCGGACTCGACGACAAGCTCGGCGGTGGCCGCATTTTCTACGTGGACCGCGTGCACCTGCCCACCCTGCTGGAGCACTCGCGCGGCGTGGTGAACATCAACAGCTCCGTCGGTATCTCCGGCCTGGTCCACCATGCGCCGGTCATCACCCTGGGCACGGCCGTCTACAACCTGCCGGAACTGACCTATCAGGGAGATCTAGACGACTTCTGGACCAAGGCCCAGGGCCCGGCTCAGGTCCGCGTGAAACAATTCGTCAACCTCCTGCTGGAGACCAACCAGGGCCGCGGCACGCTTTCCCAGCGCTGCTTCAACGTGCCCGGCCGCTGCCGCATCCAGTGGCCGCCTCCTTTCCGCAGGGAGTTCTTCGAAACCACAGACTGAGACCCACCCGCTTTCCACGGCTTTTCCTCATGCACCTCGGACTCGATTCATCCACCCAGTCGCTCACCGCTGTCATCATCGATCCAGCCAGCGGCACCATCGCCCACCAGCAATCGGTCAACTTCGGCGCGGACCTTCCCGCATGGGGCTGCCCCAGCGGATTCATCCCCGGCGGCGCGGGCGGCGAGGTGCATTCCCAGCCGTTGATGTGGTTGGAGGCTCTGGACCTCCTGCTGTCCCGCGTGGGAGCTTCCTTCGATCTCTCGAAGATCCGCAGCATTGCCGGATCCGGCCAGCAACATGGCTCGGTCTATCTGAACGCGTCGTTTGAGACCGTGGTTTCCTCCCTCGATCCCACGGGGGATCTCCGCACCCAACTCGCACCCACCCTGTCCCGCAGCACCTCGCCCATCTGGATGGACACCTCCACCGGTGCCGAATGCGCGGAGATCGCCGCCGCGATCGGTGGAAATGACGAGGTTTGCCGCCGCACCGGCTCGATCATGATCGAGCGCTTCACCGGCCCGCAGATCCGGCGCTTTTACAAGCTCGACCCGGAAGGATACGCCGCCACCGCACGGATTCACCTGGTCAGTTCATTCATCGCCTCGGTCATCGCCGGAACATCCGCACCCATCGACTACGGGGACGCCGCGGGCATGAACCTTCTGAACCTCGAATCGCTGGAATGGGATGCCGGCTTGATGGAGGCCACCGCGCCCGGACTCGCGGAGAAACTGCCACCTGCCGCCGCGGCCACCACCGTGCAGGGGACCGTATCGGCGTATTTCGTGGCAAAATACGGATTCCGGCCGGATTGCCGCTGCGCGCTCTTCACCGGGGACAATCCCGCCTCGCTCGTCGGCATGGGCGCCACGCGCCCCGGCAATGTGGTCATCTCCCTCGGCACCAGCGATACCTTCTTCGCCGCCATGCCGACCGCCAAAACGGACCCCAACGGCTTCGGCCACGTGTTTGGCAATCCAGCCGGCGGATTCATGTCGTTGATCTGCTTTCGCAATGGCTCGCTGGCCCGCGAGGCCCTGCGCGACCGGCTGGCGCTCGACTGGTCCGCCTTCGACCGCGAGGCCCTGGCCGCCACCCGGGGTGAGGCAGGACGGAACCTGATGCTGCCATTTTTCGGCCCCGAGATCACTCCGCGCAAGGACTTCGACGCGCCATTGTTAGAAGGCTCCGAGGCCTTCGAGAGCGGCGCGGATCCCGGGCTGCAGGTCCGGGCGCTGCTGGAAGGGCAGTTCCTCAACATGCGGCTCCACTCCATGTGGATGGGCGTGAAAACCGAGCGCCTGCGCCTCACCGGCGGTGCATCGAAAAACGACGGCATCGCCCAACTCGCCGCGGATGTCTTCCAAGCCCCCGTCGAGCGGCTGGAGGTCTCGAACTCGGCCGCGCTCGGTGCCGCCTTGATCGCCGCCGCCGCGGATGGAATGGACCTTGAGGCGCTGCAGGACATCTATTGCCGCAGCTCCGGAGAAGCCACCCTCCGGCCGGACCCGGCGCTCGGTTCGATCTATCAGGACGCGCTCGGCCGCTTCGAGTCCCTGCTTGGCCGGGCTTGAATCGCGTTTGACCGGCGGCAAGCCGGGGACTACGGTGCGCGCGGAATGACGATAGACTCTTACGCGAACCGATTTGTATGCGATCTCGTGGCCTATGAGCCGGGGAAACCGATTGACGAGACCGCCCGCGAGCTGGGCCTCGATCCCTCGAGCATCGTCAAGGTGGCTTCCAATGAAAACCCCCTCGGCCCCTCGCCCAAGGCAAAGGCCGCCATGAAGCTGGCTCTCGACGATGCCCACATCTATCCGGACGGCGGCGGCTTCCGCCTGAGAAGCGCCATCGCCGAGTCGGTGGGCCTCGATCGCTCGAACGTCGTGATCGGCAACGGCTCCAACGAAATCATCGAGCTGCTCTGCCACACCTTCCTCAACGGGCGCACCGGCCTCATCGCAGCCGAACACGCCTTCGTCGTCTACAAGCTGATGGCCACCCTCTTCGGGGCCAACTACATCGAAGTCCCGGATCCCGGGTTCGTCCACGACCTCGACGGCATGGCGGACGCCATCGATGAATCCACCCGCCTCGTCTTCATCGCCAACCCCAACAACCCCACCGGGACCATGGTGGACCAGGCCGCCATCGATCGTTTCATGGACCGCCTTCCGGATCATGTCATCGCCGTGTTCGACGAGGCCTACATCGAGTTTCCGGAAAACCCGCCGGACACCCTGCGCTACGTCCGTGAGGGTCGGAATGTCTGCGTTCTGCGCACGTTTTCCAAGCTCCACGGCCTCGCCGCCCTGCGCGTCGGGTACGGACTGGCCCCGGCGCACATCGCGGAGCTCCTCCAAAAGGCCCGCCAACCGTTCAACGTGAACGCCATTGCCCAGGCAGGCGCCCTCGCCGCGATCAACGACCGCGAACACATGGACCGCACCATCCAGGTGAACCGTGAGGGCATGGCCTTCTACGAAAAAGAACTCGCCGCCCGCGGCTTGGAATTCGTGCCGAGCTTCGCGAACTTCCTGCTGGTGAAAACCGGCTCCGGCGATCGGGTTTTCAAGGAAATGCTCGCCCAGGGCGTCATCGTCCGCGCCATGAGCAGCTACAAGCTGCCCGACTGGATCCGCATTTCCATCGGCACACCCGCCCAGAACCAGCGCTGCATGGAAGTGCTGGACTCGGTGCTCGCCGCCAGCACCACCGCCTGAAGATCATCCCCCGCCGGGTTTGACACGGCGTTTCCACCTGCTTAATCTTCAAGCACTGGTAGCGGTCAATCCATGGCAAATATCGAGACTCCGAGTGACAAGAGGGAATTCCGTTGCGAGCACTGCAACGGGAAAATCCTCATTCCCAAGGACCTGCCGCCAACCACAGGGCCCTGCCCGCATTGCAACGGGCTGATCACGTCTCCAGCGCTCGAATCCACCCCGGCGGCTCCGTTTCCGATCCTTCAAACCCCGGTTCCGCTTCCCCAGGCGGCTCCCGCTCCCGTGGTGCAGGCTCCCCTGCCTCAGATCGCCATGCCGCAGCTCGCGGTGTCGCAGCCCGTCGCACCACCGTCCGTGCTTCCAGAGGTCGCCGCCCCGGCGATGCCGCAGGTCCCGCTCAGCCCGATCGCAGCGGCTCCGCTTGTCCCACAGACTCCGGTCCCGCTTTCCCAAGCTCCGCTGCCGCATCAGGCGCCTGCTGCCATCCAGGCCGCCGCCCTGGCTCAGGCCCCGCCGATTTCCGAAATCCTGCAATCGCTGCCACAGCCAGCCCAGCCGCCCAGCGTGGTGCAGGTCACTCCCGCCCCCCCTCCACCGGCCCATGCCTCGTCGGCGGCCATGCCACCGCCCGCACCTCCGGAGGTCGCGCCGCCCGCCGCACGTGCCGCCATCCCTGAACCTCCGCCGGTGCCGGCCGCCGCACATCCTTCCAACCGCGTCGCCGCCGAGCCGGCCGGCAAGCCGGTCGAGGTGCCTCACTCGGACGACCCGTCCCATCACAACAAACGCAAGCACAAGGCCACTCCTCGCAAGGAGGAAAGGCCGAAGAGCACCATTATTCCGGTGATGCTCGTGCTGCTCGGCATCATCCTCGCGGCCGGTGTCGCCGTCTATTTCGTGACCAAGGAAATGGGCAGGGACGTGCCACCTCCCAACGTCAAGGCAGAGGTCGGTGATCCTGCCGTGAAGGAAGCGCAATACATCCGCTCCGGCTGGAAAAAGGAGGCCTATCAGGTACTCCGGGACTACATGGCCGCCACCAGCGCCAAGGACAAACTGCCCCACATCCTCGGTGGCGACACCCTCGGCCAACGGCTCGAGGATTTCTACGGCGGCGGCGTCATCAACGATACGGACACCCCCGCGGACGCCTTCTCGATCTACGAACTCTCCGAGGAAGACCGCAAACGCGGACTCTTCATGATGATCTACGACCAGCCGCCGCAGTTCGACATGAAGGAGTTCTTCCGGCCGCTCGCCACCCTCGAAGTCCAACACGGTCTCGATGAGGCCGATCTCCTGCTGAGCACCCTCGCCCGCGTCGGAAACTTCGCCATGGAACCGCTCCGTGTGCACGCGTTCTTCAAACGCACCCCCGCCGGCCTCAAGCTCGATTGGGAAGTCTTCGCCCAGACGAAATACCGCACCCTCCAAAGCTTCGTCGAGCTCCCCGAAACCGGGCAGTCCGGCGTGTTCCGCGTCTTCATCGTTGAGGACGTGCCGGACAAATCCCGCCTCGAAGCCGGCACCCGCACCTACCGCATCGCCGATCCCGCCAACACCAGCGACACCGCCCGCGTCAACGTGAAGGTCGATTCCGAAATCGGCCGCGCCCTCTCCATCATCAACTGGCGCGGCACCAAGGAAAGCCACCCGATCACCCGCACCGCCACCATCGAACTCAAGTGGACGGGCGACCCCGCGAATCCCCAGTTGGAAATCAGCCGCTTCCTCTGCTGGGAGTTCATGGGCCTCGGCGGTCAGGACTCCAACGCCACCGCCTCGGCGAAGTGATGCCACGGATGGACCCGCTCCCGCAGTACCCGCCCTCGACCATCGCCGCCATCGCGACGCCGCCAGGCACCGGTGCGCTCTCGTTGATCCGGCTTTCCGGACCGGATGCAGTCGCCATCGCCGGGCGCGCCACCAATGTGGACGCCTCCTCCCTGCTGCCCCGCACCGCTCGCCATTGCCGCATCACCGACGAAGACGGCCGCACCCTCGACGACGGCATCCTCACCGTTTTCCGCGGCCCGCGCAGCCACACCGGCGAGGATTGCGTCGAGTTCACCGGCCACGGCGGCATCCTCGTCACCCGCGAAGTGCTGGGACGCTTCCTCGCCTGCGGCGCCGATCCCGCAGGCCCCGGCGAGTTCACCCGCCGCGCCTTCCTCAACGGCAAACTCGACCTCACCCAGGCCGAGGGCGTCATGGACCTCATTTCCGCACAGACCCGCCTCTCGCTGCGCGCCGCACGCGGCCAGCTGGAAGGCAGGCTCGGCCAACGCACCACCGCCGCACGCGACTCGTTGCTGGAAACCCTGGCCCACCTGGAGGCGTGGATCGATTTCCCCGAGGAGGACATCGACCCCCAGACCGGCCTCCTCCTGCGCACCCGGGTCCACCACGTGCTCACCGAAGTGGAATCCATGCTGGCCACCGCGGACCAGGGCCGCATCCTGCGCGAGGGCGTGCGCACCGTGATCTTCGGCGAGCCCAACGTCGGCAAATCCAGCCTGCTCAACCGCCTGCTCGGCTTCGAACGCGCCATCGTCAGCGACATCGCCGGCACCACCCGCGATACCATCGAGGAAACCATCAACCTGAACGGCATCCCGCTGCGCCTCGTCGATACCGCAGGCGTCCGCGAGGCGGCGGATCTCGTCGAGGCGGAAGGCATCCAACGAACCGTCCGCCAGATCGAATCCGCGGACCTTTTGTTAGAGATTGCGGATGCCTCCAAACCCAGGCCCGCCGAAGCCGTTTTCCCGGCATCCGCCGCCAAACACCTGCTCGTCCTCAACAAGGCCGACCTCGGCGAGCACCCGTCCTGGTCCACCGTCTCCGCCATCCGTCTCTCCTGCGCCAGCGGCGAGGGCTTCGACGCGCTCTCCGCACAAATCCGCAACTCGCTCCACCTCGCCGAGGTGGACTGGGGCGATCACGCCGTGGCCATCAACGCCCGCCATCAGGCAAGCCTCGAACGCGCGCGCACCGCCCTCAAGGCCGCTCTTGCCCTGCTGGATGACACATCCACCGATCCGGAACTCGCCGCCATCGACCTGCGCGAGGCCCTCGACTCCCTCGGCGAGATCCCGGGCCGCGTGGACTCGGAGGATCTGTTAGGTGTGATCTTCAGCCGCTTCTGCATCGGCAAGTGATCCCGGGGACAGCTCCCCGCCCGGTTGGAAAATCCGCAGGTTTTTCCAGTGGAGGAATCGGAAATCCCGGCGATCAATCCACCCGTCGCCATCAGGAACCGGTCATCCTCCGGCCCGGCACGCAACCCAAACTGATATCCAAATGAAAGCCAAATCACTCCTCCCCATCGCGATCTGCAGCCTCGCACTCGCCTCCACCGCCGCGCTTCACGCCAACGCCGCCTCTCCCGTGGCCGCGTCGTCCAAAGCCAAGGCCTCCACCATCACCAAGGCCGAGGTGAACGCCGCCCAGCAGGCATGGTGCGACGCACTCGTGGCGATCGGCAAAACCCACGAGGAAGGCGGCGACGCCAAATCCCTCGCCACCCGCGTGCTCACCGATGCCTACGATTACGATCAGGGCAAGGTCTTCTTCAAGCCCACCCTCGCCTACGGCAAGAACACCTTCCGCCCCACCAAGGAGGGAGCCCTCGCCTACTTCGTCGGTGGCAACCCGGACTTCCCCGAAGACAAGGGCTTCGCCCTCAAACCCTGGGTGAAGGCCCGCTACGACAACCTCGGCGATGGCGATGAAGGCATCCAGATCCACGGTGACATCGCCATCACCATGGGCAACGTCTGGCTCACCGCCAAGGACGGCACCGAGGTCATGGTCGACAAGACCTTCGTCTTCCGGAAATGCGAGGACGGCAAACTCCGCCTCGTCGTCCACAAGTCCGCTCTCCCGTACTCACCGGAGAAGAAGTGAGCCGCACGGCGCTCCGCCGCCACCCGGTTCCCTCTGGCCACCGCTCCGCCCCACATCCGGCGGGGCGGTGGTTTTTTCGTTCAAGCGCGGCTGCCGATCTAACAAATGCCCCGTTTCTAACAAAAACTCCGGATCAATCCGCCGAAGCCACTCCGAGGATCCTCGCCTGGTCGAAATCAAAGGGCGTAAGCTCCAGCAGCACCTTGTCCGCCACCGCAAAAACCGCCCCGGCATCCGCCAGCGGCTTGGAGAGATGGGCGAGGATGGTCTTCCCGTTCGGCAGCTCGACGCGGTAAAGCACCGGCCCTCTGGTTTCGAGGATGGTCCCGTGGGCATGGATCGTGGCGTCCGGCATGGTGCGGCCGCAGTTTCAGACCAATCCACCCGCCCCGGCAAGCCGCGGATTCACCCGCCGCCCGCAGGACCTTGCTTGACGGCAGGCCGCGGACCCGCATCATGGCAGCGCTCCCCCGCCAACGGGCAGCCCTCCAACACCACCGAACCCCTCTGCTCCCAAACGCCATGAAACTTCGATTTTCCACGGGAATCGCCGCCCTTGTCTGCGTGCTGCTGGCATCCTGCTATCCCTACGATGAGAATTCCGGCCGCAAGAAGCCCGTCAAAAAACCCGAAATGACCGCGGCCGAGCAAGCCAAGGCCAAGGAGGAAGAGGCCAAGAAAAAGGCCGAGGAGGAACTCAAGAAAAAGAAGGAGCAGGCCCAGGCCGGCACCACGCCTCCTGAAGGCGGCACCACCACCGACACTCCCGGCGGCACCACTCCTCCGACCGAAGGACCCAAGCCCACCACTCCCGAGCCGAAGCGCAATGACTATGCCTTCGCCAACAAGGTGCCCGGCAAGGAAGGCTTCGTCTTCAGCCCCTACAACAACAAGGTGGTGGACGTGCGCGACATCCCCAGCGGCACCCTCGTGCAGGATCCCACTTACCCCGCTTCCGAGAAAAAATACTTCCGGGTTCCCTGAAACCCGGATTCTCCCGGCATCCCTTTCGTCAGGAAAACCGACCGGGTCCGGACCGACTGGACCCGGTTCTTTGTTTCCATGAGCCCTGAGTTTCCGAACATCACCATCCTTGGCGGCGGCCTGCTCGGCGGTTCGCTCGCCCTCGCCCTCGCCGCCACGGAAAACCCGCCTTCCGTCCGGCTCTGGGCACGCCGCCGGGAAACCGCGGAGCAGGCCCGCGAGCTGGGCATCCACCAGGCCACCGCCGACCTCGCCGAAGCCGTGCGCGGCGCGGATCTTGCCGTTCTCGCCGTGCCCGTCGGATCCATGCCGGGCCTCGTCTCGCTCTCCCTGCAGGCCGGTTTGCCCGCCAGCTGCCTGCTCACCGATGTCGGCAGCGTCAAGCGCGCGCCACACCTCTCGATCGCCCCGCTCCTCGCGGACTCGGGCCTCCGATTCATCGGCAGCCACCCGATGGCCGGTTCCGAGCGCAACGGCCTCTCCGCCGTCAGCGCCACCCTCTTTCAAAACGCCGCCTGCCTCCTCACCAACGACGACCTCGCGCCCGCTCCCCTGGCCGCCGCCCTCGAGCGCTTCTGGCAGGGCGTCGGCTGCAGGACCACCTGGATGAGCGCCGCCGTGCACGATGAACTCGTCGCCCGCATCAGCCACGTTCCCCACGTCGTCGCTGCCGCCGCCGCGCGCGTCTGCCTCAAGGACCCCTCCGAGGGCCGCTTCGGCGGCGGCGGACTGCGGGACACCACCCGCGTCGCCTCCGGAAACCCGGAAATGTGGGCGGAAATCGTCACCGAAAACCGCGAAGCCATCACCGGCCCCCTGCGGGAAATGATCGAGGACCTCTCCACCCTACTCACCCATCTCGAACAAGCCCCCCCGCACGGCCAAGAAGCGGCTCGACAATGGCTGGCCGACGCCAAACATCGCCGCGACCTCCTCAATCCACCCTGTTAGCCCGCCCTCATCCCACCATGTCGGATTTCCGAGTCACCGCCATCTCCAAGCTCCACGCGGAATTCAGCGTTCCGGGCGACAAGAGCATGTCCCACCGCGCCGCCATCCTCGGCGGCCTCTCCAACGGCGTTTGCACCATCCGCAACTTCCTCCCCAGCGAGGACTGCGTGAACACGCTCAACGCCATGAAAGCCCTCGGCTGCCAGGTGGAAATCCTCGAAGAACTCCCCGGATACGGCCCCGTCAACCTGCGCATCCACGGGCAATCGATGAAACTCAGCCCGCCCGCCGCCCCCATCGACTGCGGGAACTCCGGCACCGGCATGCGCCTGCTCGCCGGTCTGCTCGCCGGCCAGACTTTCACCTCCGAACTCTTCGGCGACGCCTCGCTCTCATCGCGCCCCATGGGCCGCATCACCGTGCCACTCGCCCAGATGGGTGCCACCATCGAGACTCTCGGTGAAAAACCCGGCTGCGCCCCGCTCCGGATCCATCCGGCCACCCTTGCCCCCATCCACTACGAGATGCCCATGGCCAGCGCGCAGGTCAAAAGCGCCGTGCTGCTCGCAGGCATGTTCGCCGATGGCAAAACCAGCGTCACCCAGCCCGCCGTCACCCGCGACCACACCGAGCGCATGCTCGCCTCCTTCCGCGTCAGCACCCGCACCGAGGGCAACACCATCTCGATCTACGGCGGCCAGGTCCCCGAGTCCTGCGACTTCACCGTGCCCGGAGACATCTCCAGCGCCGCCTTCTGGCTCGTCGCCGCCGCCGCCCTCCCCGGCTCACGCCTGCTCATCAAGGACGTCGGCCTCAACCCCACCCGCACCGCCATCCTCAAAGTGCTCACCCGCATGGGTGCCCACATGACCGAGATCGTCCATCAATCCGAGGGCGAACCCATCGGCCACATCGAGATCCACGGTGCCGCCCTCAAAGGCACCACCATCCTCGAAAGCGAAGTGCCCAACCTCATCGATGAAATCCCCGTCATCGCCGTGGCCGCCGCCCTCGCCGAAGGCACCACCTCCATCCGCAACGCCCGCGAACTCCGCGTCAAGGAAACCGACCGCATCACCACCGTCGTCGACAACCTCCGCGCCATGGGTGCCGAGGTCCAGGAATTCGAGGACGGCATGGACATCCAGGGCGGCGCCAAACTCCACGGTGCCGTCATCGACAGCTTTGGCGACCACCGCATCGCCATGGCCTTCGCCATCGCAGGCCTCTTCGCCAAGGGCGAAACCGTGATCCGCAACACCGAGTGCGTGAACACCTCCTACCCCGGATTCGCCCACCACCTCCAGGCCGTCCTCGCCCACCGCTCACAACCCGCCGATTTCAACCTGCCAACCGTCAGCCGCGCTTGAACCCGTCCCCCCATCCCCACTTCGCCATCGCCATCGACGGGCCCGCCGCCTCCGGCAAGAGCACCCTCGCCCGCCACCTCGCCCAGCGCCTCGGACTGGTCATGGTCAACTCCGGCGCCATGTACCGCGCCATCACCTGGAAAACCCTCCAGCAGGGCATCGATCCACTCGACTCCCCCGCCATCATCGCCCTGCTCGACCGCCTCGACATCCAGTGCGGCAGCGATGGCACCATGTCCACCCTCACCATCGACGGCATCGATCCCGGCGACGAACTGCGCTCCGAGGCCGTGAATGCCAACGTCTCCGCCGTCTCCGCCATCCCCGAGGTCCGCAAGGTGCTCATCGACCTCCAGCGCGGCTACCTCACCCACTCCAGCATCGTCATGGAAGGCCGCGACATCGGCTCCGTCGTCTTTCCGGACACGCCTTACAAAATCTACGTCGATGCCGCCGAGCACGTCCGCGCCGCCCGCCGCGGCAACGATGGCGAGGTGGACTCGATCGCCCAGCGCGACGCCGCGGACAGCCAACGCAAGACCGCCCCGCTCATCGTCGCCGATGGCGCCACCATCCTCGACAACTCGGACCACACCATCGAGTCCGGCGTCGAGGCCGCCATCGAGATCCTCCGCTCCCAAGGCCTGCCAGTCTGACCCCTCAGGGCCGGGCACTCACCAGCGCGGCCGCCACATTGCGGAAACTGCTCAGACCCGCCTCGATGTTTTCGATAATCTCGTCGGCGAGGTCGGCGGGTTCTGGCAGGTTGTCGAGGTCTGCGAGGCTGTCGTCCTTGAGCCAGAAGAGGTCGAGGCTGGTCTTGTCGCGGGAAACGAGTTCGTCATAGCCGAATTTCCGCCAGCGGCCTTCAGGGTTTTTCTCGGCGTGCCAGGTTTGTTTGCGCTTGTGGCGGTTCGCCGGGTTGTAACAGGTGATGAACTCCCGCAGATCCTCCAAGCGGAGCGGACTGCGCTTGAGAGTGTGGTGGATGTTGGTGCGGTAGTCGTAATACCAGACTTCCTTGGTGGCGGCAGCCTTGCTGGCGGGGCGGTTGTCGAAGAAGAGGACATTGGCCTTCACGCCTTGAGCGTAGAAAATGCCGGTCGGCAGGCGGAGGATGGTATGAAGCTCGGTGGTTTCGAGGAGCTTCTTGCGGACGGTCTCCCCTGCCCCGCCTTCGAAGAGCACGTTGTCCGGCAGCACCACGGCGGCCTGCCCGGTGGTCTTGAGCATGGAGCGGATATGCTGAAGGAAGTTGAGCTGCTTGTTGGAGGTCGTCGCCCAGAAATCCTGGCGGTTGTAGGTGAGGTCGTCCTTCTCCTGCTCCCCTTCCTCGTTGGTGAAGGTCATGCTGCTCTTCTTTCCGAAGGGCGGATTGGCGAGCACGTAGTCCACCGTCTGCGAGGGCTGCGCCACGAGGGCATCCGCGGAGGAAACGCAGCTCTCACCATCGATCTCGCCGATGTTGTGGAGAAACAGGTTCATCAGGCAGAGGCGGCGGGTGCCCGCGACGATCTCATTGCCGTGGAAGGTCTTGTTTTTAAGAAAGGCTTTGTCCTGCTTGTTGAGTGGGTGGGTTTTCACCAAGTAGTCATAGGCCGCGAGAAAGAACCCGCCGGTGCCGCATGCAGGATCGGCGATGGTTTTGCCGGGTTCCGGGGCGACACACTCGACCATCGCGGCGATCAGGGCGCGGGGCGTGAAATACTGACCTGCGCCGGATTTGGTGTCCTCCGCGTTCTTTTCGAGGATGCCTTCGTAAATGTCGCCTTTGACGTCGGAATCGAGCATCACCCAGTCGGTGGCGTCCACCATTTCAATCAGCCGCGCTAGTTTGGCGGGGTCGGTGATCTTGTTCTGCGCCTTGGTGAAGATTTGGCCGAGCATGCCCTTCTCCGTGCCGAGCGCCCGCAGGGTCTCGACGTAGTGGACTTCCAGCTCCGCGCCCTTGAGCGGTCTCAGCGTGGCCCAGGAAAACTTCTTCGGCACGCCGACATCGCGCTTGTAGGGCGGACGGCCGTATTCGTCGGCCATCTTGAGGAAGATCAGGTAAGTGAGCTGCTCCAGATAGTCGCCGTAGCCCACGCCGTCGTCGCGGAGGGTGGTGCAGAAACTCCAGACTTTGGAGATGATGGTGTCGGTGGTCATGGGTAGGATTGACTGGAGGGAAATGGAGTTATTACATGTGGCGCACTCCGATGAGCCGAAGCCCAATGCACCGCATCGGGTATGCAAGTAGGCTCAGAGGAGTGTTTTTGCCTTTCGGTGTGATGATTAAAGTTTCCAGCCCTCGCGCCTCATCAGTCCCAGTAGGTTGATGCATGGCACGCCAAGTTCCCGGCATACATCGGGAACAAAGAGCTCTCGCTTGGGTTTGCGTTTTTCGGCGGCAGGTGTTTCCGACGTGACCACGATACCATCACGTTGCTGGGCAAGGGCGATGACGTAGGCATCCGCCTCTTCATGCTCCGCTTTGGGATCGAGCAATCCGGGAAACCGGGATTGGATTTCGAGGGCACCAGCCAAAATCTCGGCATTCGGGACCCAGATGGATTTGCGTTCGTCGGCCCATGCGCTCAGTTCGCCTGTTCCGACCACATCCAGTTCTTCGTGAACGAGTGCCGGTGAAATGCAACGACCTTCGCCGATCAAGTCATCGATCCGTGCGACGAGTGATTCAAACACATCCGTGGGATAGTGGCGGGCCTGCCAGTCCATGTAGATGTTGGTATCGACCGCATAGGTCCGCTTCTGCCCGACACCGTCACTCATCGGCACCTCCTATTCCTGGCCGCGCCCGCAGCGCGTCCTTGAGCTTGCCGAAATGCTCGAATTTTAGATCGAGGTGGCGTGACGCCTGATCCGACGTGATCCGGTTGGTGGACATCGCATCCAGGACGATCCGTGTGAACGGCTTGCCCGCCCGGCCCAAGGTCTTGCCCACGGGGGTCGAAAATCCGCCACTGCGCGGTTTGAGTCTCGCGACATGGGCGTCCCACTCCTGTTTCCAATGCCGGTAAAACGCCCAATCAAAGTACCCCGAGGCACGGAGTCGCGTCGCCATGGCAAGGGGGGTGATGCGAAACTTCTTTGCCAACTTGCGGACACTGGCCAAATCCCAGTCCTGTGCGGATTGATTCGAGGAGGAGACCATCAGCGCCAATGCCCGTTCCGGCACCAGCACGTGGCTCGCTGTTTCTTCGGCGAACCGCTCCACCGTTTCCCAGTCGGAGCCGCGACGGTTTTCCTTGGCCGCCGGCAGTTCCTCATGTCCGGCAGCCAGCATGAGGTGCACCACTTCATGGATCAGGGTGAAGCTCCTCGATTCCGGGGACATTTCCTTGGAGTTGACCGCCGCCACAGGCAAAGGCCAGCGGAGGAGGGAAACTCCCCGTGCTTCTTCCAACGCCACTTTGGGAAACTGGAACACCAACACGCCGATCTCTTCGACCGCCGCACGCCATGAAGCCCATGCCTCCCACTCGCTGGCCCAGCCCAGTTGGGACTCCACCGGCAGATTCAAGGCAGCCCTCAGGCGTTCGGCCACGGTTTCCGGTTTCTCATCGAGATGGGCGGCCAAACCGAACACCGGGACGGTCTCGCCGAGCTCTTCCAACAGCTCCACCATCATTTCCCGCCGGTTCGACATCTTCCTGACGGCAAGCCGGAGTTCGGGCGACTCGTGACCGGGAGTCACTCCTGGCAAGCGCCGGTATTCCGTGGCCAATGGCGCCACCATCGGCGGCTTGGGCCGGAAAAAAATGCCCAGAGGACGGTGGTAAAGCTTCGCCAGCTCCTCGATCTGACGCATGGTCGGCACCCGTTCACCCGATTCCCACTCCGATACCCGCTCGGGTTTCACACCGAGCCGCTTTGCCACCCGCTCGGGATCATAGCCACTCTCAACCCTCGCCCAAACGAGGACGGAGCTTGTTGGGGCGACTGGTGCGACTGCGGCCATGATTGAATCTACGTTCTCGCCCCCATTCCCGTCAACGCCCGCGCCGCTCCCGAATCGGACGGCGGCCTTTCTCAACGGTTTTGCGGTTCCCGGATGCTGTCTCCCGCTCTTTCCGGATCCGCTCCAGCAGGGCGGAGGCGGGTTCGTCGGTGGGGTCTTGGGGGACGAGCTGGCCGGTGAAGGCCTTTTTCAGGATGGACTGGCGCAGGGCGGCGCTGCGCTTCAAGGCGGCGTCGAGCTCACGCTCGTTCTGCTCGATCACCGTGAACTGCTCGTCGAGGAGGCGGACAATTTCGCGTTGCTCGGGGAGGGAGCAGAGGGGGACGGGCAGACGCTGCACTTTCGAAACACTCAGGGTGTGCAGGCCGGAGGTGGATGCCGCCTGCTTTTCGATCAGCTCACGGCCATGTGGTGACAGGAGGAACATCAACACAAAGCCAGGATCTGCGATCTCGTTGCAACGAGCCCGAATCAAATGGTTCTGGTGGCCGCAGTCCGGGATCGAACCATCCCACATGGCGACACGACCAATTTGGTCGAGGCTGCCATTGCCTTCGACGATCAGCAGATCGCCTTTAGCGAGCCTGACCTTCTTCGCTTCCTCGGGTGTCACGCCGATGTCCTTGATTTCGTCGAGCCGAAGCTCGTTCGCGTAGACGTTGGCGACGCGGAGATAAGGGATACGCGTTGGAAAAATCTCGCGCTTTGAGTTCTTCGTGAGGCCGCCGGTGACGGCTGCGATGTCGTGGAGCGTAAGCCAGGACCAGTTTTCAACTAGATCGGCGTGTCGTTTGCGCCATGGGGCGGTGAGCTTGCCCTCGAAGGCTTGTTTGAGGAGGGACTGGCGATAGACGCCGAGTTGCCGCCGCGCCCGCCGCAGACTCTCCTCCCCGGCGTCGAGTTCGGAGAAGAGCTCTTCGATCTTCGAAACTATCCGCTTCTGCTCGGCGAGGGGCGGGAGGGGGAGACGTAGGGCTGCCAGTTTCGTGCCGTTCACATTTGGCTGTCCTATGCCACTGGAACTGTCGCTGATCTGACGCCAGTAATCGCCCGATTGAAAAAAGTAGTAGGTGAATTGAGGTGCCAAAGCGGCTGTGAGCCGAACACGTATGAGGTAAGATGCGAAAACGCTTTTCGGGATCTCACCTCTGATCAAAAAACTCTTACCGACAGTCGCGCCTGTTCGGGCAAATACGAGATCATCTGTGATCAGGCCATATTTGGCGATGTCTCGATGATCTATGCTGCAATAAGGCACGGTAGACCAATCAACACCTCCATCTTGAATGTCAGTGATCCGCAGAAAATGCGGTCCTATGTTTTCGCTGCTCGATTTCGCCGTATGACCATACTGGATGGAATCTGCGACCTGTCCGAGTTCGGTTTCAATCCAACTGCTCGGAATGCCACTCACGCCGCCACCTCCCCAACAAGTTCCTGAATCCGCGCGACAGCGCCCCATCCGTGCAATCTGTGCAATCCGTGGTTAAGAAATCTTCTGACCACAGAGTGCACGGAATACACTGAATGAAGAAGAGTTTTGGGTTCCCGAATCCGCGCGTCAGCGCCAACTCCGTGCATTCTGTGCATTCCGTGGTTAAAGAATCTTCTAACCACAGAGTGCACGGAATACACGGAATGAAGAAGAGTTTTGGGTTCCTGAATCCGCGCGGCAGCACCCACTCCGTGCATTCTGTGCATTCCGTGGTTAAGAAATCTTCGAACCATAGAGTGCACGGAATACACGGAATGAAGAGGAGTTTTCATGTCAGTTGGAGACGCGTTTGATCTGGAGGCTGGCGTATTTGAAGTTGAGGAGCAGGGCGGTTTTGAGACCGGTGATGTTGAGGTAGCCGAGCATCTGGGCGAGGTGGCTGTCGTTGAAGCCGGTGACAACCTTGGTATCAACGATGACGAGGTCATTGACGATGAGGTCAGGAATCAGGGAGCCGATGTGCTGGCCGTCGTAACGGACGATGAATTCCCGCTGAACATCGCATTGCAGGCCCTGTTTGGTGAGTTCGATGACGAGGGCGCGTTCATAGAGCTTTTCATCAAGGCCTGGCTTGAGGGCGAAGAGCACCTTGTGGGCGGCGCCGATGATCTTTTCGGTGAGTTCGTTCAGGTCCATATGAAAGAGTTTCTAACCACAGAGCGCACGGAATACACGGAATGAAGAGGAGAATTGGGTTTGGGAAAAGTCATGCGGAGAATTCCCAAGGGTTTTCGATTTCCACGCCACAGGCGGCGAAGTGGGTGGTGTTTCGAGTGGCCACGGTGAGTTGGTGGACTTTTGCGGTGGCGGCGATGAGGGAGTCCTCCACCGAGGTGCCGTGGGCAGCGCGGAAGTCGGCGGCGAGTTCGGCGACGGAGCGGTCCACATCGAGAATTCGGAACCGCTGCGGTTGTGCGATGAGTTGGGCATACCATTGCCCCAGGATGGCCGCGAAAGGCTCGTCCTTGCGCTTCACCATGCGCATGCCGTAGCGGAGTTCATTCAGCGTGATGACGCTCAGCCAGACATCCCCGACATCCTGTTGCCAGAGCGCGAAGGCCGGATGCATGCGGCGGGCATCCCGGCGCAGTTCCGAGACGGCCACCGTATCGAGCAGGTAGCGCGTCATGGGGCGTCAGGTTCGAAGCTGAACTCGCGGTGTTTGCTTTCGCTGCGATCCGGCAGGGGAAATTCCTTCTCATAAAACCAGTCCGGCGCGTCCGGCAGTCTCATGGCCTCGGCCAGGGTTTGCCGAGGCCTTGCCGCCCGCTGTTTCAGACGCTCTTCCAAGAGTTGCGCGACCAGTGCCGAGAGGGAGGTGTGTTCGTCGATGGCCAAGTGCCGGGCCTCGCGGACGGTTTCGTCGGGGAGTTTGAGGGTAACATTCATGGCTTTTGTGATTTCGTGCTGCACGATTGCACGGGAACACGGCTTGCTCAAGCTGGAAAGTGGGGCGTTTGTGGTGCATTCAGAGCCCGTTTGTACACCACAAAAGGCCTTGAGGCGCATTCGTGTCGGACAAAGGGCCTTGTCGTGTACGAAAGGCGGTTTTGTACACGACAAGCGAAGCTTCGGGGGATCAGGCGACCAGCTCCCCGTTGAGTTCCTCGATCAGCGCGTCCATCTGATCGCCGAAGAGCTGGTGCATTTTGCCGAGGCCGCCTTGGGCGTCGAAGGGGGCGTAGTCGAGGTCGTCGCGTTCGAAGCGGAAAGAGGTCATGACGTGGTCGCGGATAAGCTGGAGGAAGGCGGTTTGGGTTTCGGTGAATTTCTTTTCGGTGGGGACACCGGCGTGTTTGGCCATGATCCAGGTTTGGAAGTTGCGGCGGACGGTTTCGGGGAAGGGCGTGAGCTTGCCATCGATGCCGCAGGCGCGGCGGATGAGGGCCATGAGGGCGGTCAGCTCGGTGAGCGGGGCGGCGTTTTCCGGCAGGGCGTCGAGGCGGGCGTAGGCTTCCCAGACGCGGAGCGGGGCGAGGCGCGGGGCGGCTTGCTTGAGTGCGGCGAGCACGTCCTTGATCTGGGCGAGGGTGACTTCCTGGCGGCGTTGTGGTTGCTGGTAGAAGAGGGTGAGGGCGTCGAGCCGGTCCTGATGCTCGCGGCAAAAGGTTTCGAAGTCGGCGACGAAGGCCTCCGAGCGTTCGCGGGCGTCGGCATCCCACTCGGCGCGGACAAGGGTGTCCTGGGTATCGAGATCGATGGTCTGGAGATTGGCGGTGCAGGTCTCGACGATGAGCTTCACGGCGGCTCCGGTGAGGGGAGCGACGGCGGCGGCGACGAGTTGCTGCTGGGCTTTTTCGCGGGCGAAGTCGCCGGGTTCGCTGCCGGGCTGCTGGCCGGTGAGTTCGAGGGCTTTCTGCTCGATGGCCTCGCCGTCGATGGCGTGGAAGAGATTTCTAACAAGCGTGCTGATGGCGGTGCCGCCGAGTTTTTCCGCGACGGCATGTTTCTGCTCATCGGTGAGCATGCGCTCGATGCGGGCGAGGCGTCCGGCGAGGGAGGAAATGGTGTCGGCATCGGTGGCCCCCATGACAACTTCCATGGCGAGGTCCTTGAAAGGCACGGAGGGCTTGGTGATGGGCGGGCGGCTGGCGGTCTTGAGCGATTTGGTGACGCCGATGGCATCGACAATGACGTAGTGGGTCTTGGCGGTCTTGGCGGCGGGCGAGGCTTTGCGCAGCCCATCGTGGTCGAGCGTGCGGGTGCCGCGGCCTTTCATCTGCTCGAAGTAGCCGCGGGATTTCACGTCGCGCATGAAGAGCAGGCATTCAAGCGGTTTCACATCGGTGCCGGTGGCGATCATGTCCACGGTGACGGCGATGCGCGGGTGGTATTCGTTGCGGAACTGCTGGAGAACGGACTTGGGGTCTTCCTCGTTCTTGTAGGTGACCTTTTTGCAGAAGGCGGAGGATTCGCCGAACTCCTCGCGGACGATCTGGATGATGTCGTCGGCGTGGGAATCGGTCTTGGCGAAGATGAGGGTTTTGGGGACTTCGTATTCGCCATCGGAGCCGTTGCGGTCGGGGAAGATTTCCGGGAGCTTGTCGCGGAAGGTTTTCACGACCGTACGGATCTGCGAGGGATTCACGATGTCGCGGTCGAGGGCGTTGTTGGAATAGGCTTCGTCCTCGTCCTGCTGTTCCCAGCGTTTGGCGCGGGTGAGTTTCTCGCGTTTCTCGACGAGGCCTTTGAGGACGGTGCCGCCGTTCTGGGTGACCTCGGTTTCGATCAGGTAGATCTCGCCCTGGACGTTCACGCCATCGGCCACGGCGTCCTCGTGGGTGTATTCGGAAACGACGTTCTGATTGAAGAAGGCATAGGTGCGGGCGTCCGGCGTGGCGGTGAGGCCGACGAGGAAGGCATCGAAGTAGTCGAGCACCTGCCGCCAGAGGTTGTAGATCGAGCGGTGGCATTCATCGATGATGATGAGGTCGAAGTGTTCGATGGGGACTTTTTCGTTGTAGGCGACGGGCAGCGGTTCCTTGCGGGATGAGCTGCGCTCGCCGGGGTTTTCGTCTTCGGCGGATTCGTCGAGCTCCTTGCCCTGGAGGATGGAATACATCCGCTGGATGGTGGAGATGCAGACCTCGGCGTCTTTCGGGACATGGGAGGAGGTGAGTCGCTGGACGGTGTAGAGCTCGGTGAACTTGCGGTTGTCGTCGGAGGGCTGGTAGGCGAGGAACTCCTGCTCGGCCTGCTCGCCGAGGTTGCGGGTGTCGACGAGGAAGAGGACGCGTTTCACCCGGGCGCGCTTGAGCAGGCGGTAGATCGAGGTGATGGCGGTGAAGGTTTTCCCGGAGCCGGTGGCCATCTGGACGAGGGCGCGGGGCTTGGCGAGCTTCAGGGATTTCTCGAGCTCGGTGATGGCGGTGATCTGGCAATCGCGGAGATTCGCCGGGGCCAGGGATGGAAGATCGAGCAGCCGGGAGCGGAGGGATTTCTCCTGGGAGAGGAGTTCGCGGAGGGTTTCCGGGCGGTGGAAGGAGAAGACCTCGCGAGAGCGGGGCTTGGGGTCGCGCTGGTCGGTGAACCGGGTAAGAACCCCGGTGGCTTCGTAAAGGAATGGAAGAGGAACGCCGGTGTGTTGGACCCATTTCAGCTTCGCATCAGCGTAATCCTTGGTCTGGTCCTCGACGGTGGTGATGTTCTGGCCGAGGGTTTCCTTTTTCGTCTCGATCACGCCGACGGGTTTGCGGTCCACAAACAGGACATAGTCAGCGGGTCCGGAATCGGTGGTGTATTCGCGAACGGCCTGGCCAGCGCCCTCCAACGGGTGATACGAGTCCTTGTCCTGCACGGACCATCCAGAAGCACGAAGCTGCGAATCGATCTGATCGCGGGCGATTTGTTCCGGGTTTTGATTGCGCATGACGAACTCCCGACGGCAAGTCGAACGAGGTTGAGTTATCATGACCAAACCGGATTCACAAGAACCGATCACCCGACTCACAGCAAAAGCGGATTGCCACTCTAACCACGGCTAGTGCCGGGGTAGAGGGTTAGGGAAACACCATGAATTCGAGGGAGCCTTGCCCGCCCAGGCCCTCAGGGGACGCGCGGGAACTTGGAGAAATCCGGTTTGCGTTTCTCGACGAAGGCTTGTTTGCCCTCCTTGCCTTCCTCGCTCATGTAGTAGAGCAGGGTGGCATTGCCGGCGAGGTCGAGCAGGCCGATCTGGCCGTCGCAATCGGCGTTGAGTGCGGACTTGAGACAACGCAGGGCGAGGGGTGAATGGACGAGCATCTCGCGGCACCACTTGAGGGTTTCGGTTTCGAGTTCGGCAAGCGGCACCACGGTGTTGACCAGGCCCATGTCGAGCGCCTGTTGCGCGTCATACTGGCGGCAGAGATACCAGATCTCGCGGGCCTTCTTCTGACCGACGATGCGGGCGAGATAACTGGAACCGAGACCCCCATCGAAGGAGCCCACCTTGGGACCGGTCTGGCCGAAGCGCGCGTTGTCCGCGGCGATGGTTAGATCGCAGACCACGTGGAGGACATGTCCACCGCCGATGGCATATCCGGCGACCATGGCGACGACGGGTTTCGGCAGCGAACGGATCTTTTTCTGGAGGTCCAGCACGTTGAGGCGCGGGATGCCGTCCTCGCCGATGTATCCGGCGTGGCCGCGGACCTTTTGATCGCCGCCGGAGCAGAACGCGAGATCGCCGGCCCCGGTGAGGATGATCACGCCCACCTGCGGATCCTCGTGGGCGAGGTCGAAGGCTTCCAGCAACTCCTTCACCGTCTTCGGGCGGAAGGCATTGCGCACTTCCGGGCGGTTGATGGTGATCTTGGCGATGCTGCCCTCATCCGTGGTTTCATAACGGATGTCCTCAAAAGTACGAACGGTGGTCCACATGCGCGGGACTCTGGACGATCTCCCGCTGCCGGGCAACCCGGGATATGTTTCCAAAAGGTCGGAAACGCCACAGCTGCGATCTCAGGGCATGTCGTAGCGGTGATTGACCGTCTGGCTGCCGCCCTGGACCACGCATGAGCGGGCAATCGTGGCATCCAGCGCGATTGGAGCGCTGTTGCCATTGACGAAGATCTCACAGTCCGTGACCAGGTTCGCGGCGATGCCGGAGCCGGTGGTCTGCTGCACGGTGCAGTTGTGGACACGGCCTTCGGCAAAGGTCGGCCAGCTTCCAACCGAGATGCCGCTTTGTCCGTCGCGGACCATGCAGTTGCGGATGACGATCGAGGATTCCGGCCAGTAAAACACAATGCCGTGGCGGCAACCGATGACCTGCACGTCCTCGACCAACACGTTGAATCCCTGCGTGGGCATGTTGAACCCACCCTCGATCCCGGCTTCGAAACCGCCGCCGGCGAGGTTGGCGGAGTCATTGTAGAAATTGCTTTTGATGCGCCCGTTGCGGACGATGACATTCTTGGAAAGGATGAAAATGCCGCGGTAGGGCCCCGCGGAGCCCGGGGCGGTGGCGGTGGTGGCGATGGTGAATCCGTTGAGGTCCAGCGTGACGTCGTCCGCCTCGATGCGGATGCCGTCGATGTCCGGCACGGTGATGTCTCCGGCGAGCACATAGTTTCCCGGCTGGGAGATGACCCGAGTGGTGGTGCCCCCCGGGAGCACGACGCGAGGCTCGATCTGGGCCAGGGTCTTCATCACCGGCGCAGGCGGACCCGGAGGGGTGAGCGGACCCTGCGCGGCGGCGTGGACGGCGAGAGCGGCGGAGACCGCAATGGGGAGGAAGCGGGGATTCATGGCGGAATTCAGGGTTGGAGGGGTTTGAGGGCGAGCACCCGGAAAAAGCGGCGGGGCCCGGTGGGGAACTTGATGAGCCGGGACGTCGTGGGCCCCGCATCCGCGACAAAGGTGCCCTCATCCGAGGGCGACCACGGCGGCAGCAGGTCATTCGAGGACTCGATCTGATAGAGCCGCGTCGGCCGGCTGGTGAAGGTCAGGAAAACCTTCGAATAGGCATCCAGATAGTCATGACTCACGATGCGGAGGCGGTCCTGGGGATCGTTCGGATCGGTATCCGCCGTGGATTCGTCCAGATCGGAAACTCCGTCTCCATCGCTGTCGGTGGTGGCATCGGCGGTCTTGAGCGAGGAGAAATGCAGGTTCTCGTAGGCGTCCGGGATGCCGTCGCCATCGCTGTCCGGACGGCTGATGGAAGCGGTAACGAGCGAGGACTCCGGGGTTTCCAACTCGATCCAGCCGATGTTGGGAGCCCACACATGGCCGGTCAATCGCCCGGTGAGGCGGTCGAGCTTCGGGTTTCCATAGGTGGACTCGAAGACGATCCAGCCGATGTTGGGCGACCAGGCGTGGCCGGTGAGCTGGCCGCCTTCCTCCAGGTTCACGCCGAAGTCCCCGGCGGAGGTGTTCGAGTAGCGGTGGCCGTTGTCCGGCGTGCCATCACCAAAGAGGACCCAACCGAAATTGGCGGCCCAGGCGTGACCTGATAGATAGGTTTCCGTGACGACCACGCCGTCCACGGGGCTCGGTCTCCAGTCGATCCATCCGGCATTGGCGGCATGGGAATACCGGGCGCCGGTGGAGATGGTGGACTGCGCGTGGAGCCACGGTGAAACAGCGAGCCCGCACCCTGAAAGGGCGCAGGCAGCACGGAAGAAAACCAACGAACGGAGCGGGAGGGGGTGCATGGGTATGCGTTCCGGACGATCCTAGATATGACGATCGCCCACCTGCTGCCAAGCCCATAAATCACGGGCGCACCCGGGGAGACTCAAGACGCGTTGTCATCCTCGATGCGGCCGTCGCGCATTTTCACCGTGCGGTCGCAGCGGCGGGCGAGGTCCGGATCATGAGTGGCGAGCACCAGCGTGCGGCCGCGGGCACGGACGAGGTCGAGCAGCAGGTCGAAGACTTTTTCCCGATTGCTTTCATCGAGCGCGCCGGTCGGCTCGTCGCAGAGCAGCAGCTCGGGATCATTCATCAGCGAGCGGACGAGCGCGCCGCGCTGGCGTTCGCCGCCGGAGAGTTCGCGCACGCGCTGGCCGAGACGGTGGGCGACGCCGGTGGCCTCGGCGAGTTCACGCAGCCTGGCCATGCCCGCGTTGCGGTCGCCGCCGGTCGCGACCAGGGGCACGAGGCAGTTTTCCTGAAGCGTGAGGTCCGGCATCAGATGATGAAATTGGAACACATATCCGATGTGATGGCGGAGCAGGTCGATGCGCGTGGACTCGTTGACCACATCATGCCCGGAGACGCGGACCTTGCCGCGGTCCACTTCCTCCAGGCCGGAGATCACATTCAGCAGGGTGGACTTGCCACAGCCGGAGGTTCCGCAGAGCGCGACGATCCCGCCCTTGGGCACCTTGAGCGAAACGCCCTTGAGCACCTCGATGCGCCCGCGGTCGAAGCTCTTCCACACATCCTCCACCAGCACCTGCCTGTCCATGGATTCCTCCTGTTTCATTCGAATCTCAACGCCTCCGCGGGTTTGAGCCTGGCGGCGTACCAGGCGGGATAAAGCGCGCCCATCAGCGCGGTGAGGACGGCCAGCGTCATCGCGCCGGCCACTTCCTGCCAGCCGATCCGCGGCTCGACGTAACCTTGGAGCATCGGCACCCGCGCCAGCAGGTAGAGGCCTGCCGAACTGAGCGCCCAACCGGCAATGGTGCCGATGGCGGATACCAGCAACGACTCGCCGAAGATCATGCGCGCGACCTGGCCGCGGGAAAAGCCGCAGACCCGTGCGATGGCGATCTCCTTGATGCGGCTGAAGACCGATAGGATCATCGTGTTGGTGACACTCAGCCCGCCTAACAGAAATGCGCAGCCACCGACCACCCAGGCCGTGGTCTTCATGATCCGGAACTGCGAGTAACCGCGGCTGAACTCCTCGTTTTCCAGCGCGGTGAGGCGCGGGTGGCGGGTGGCCATCCAGTCCTTCACTTCGGAGGGCTGGCTTCCCTCGGCCAGGGCCACGGTGACCACCGAGCAGACGCCCTCCTTGTGGAAGGCCTTCTGGCAGGCGAGCAAAGGCATGAAGACCCCGCCGTTTTCAAAGCCGTTTTCCATGCGCACCACACCGACGACCGGATAGAGGCCCTGTCCGAGCTCGATGTCCCCGCCGACGCGGGCATTGAGGAAATCCGCCGCGCGCTCGCCGAGGACCACGCCGCGGCCGTCATCGGTGAAGTCCGCGGCCTTGCCTTGCAGCCACTCGCCCTTGCGCAGGCGGCCGTCCCCGGCGCGGATGCCGAAGCAGGTGACCACCGGCCGGTCCGGGGCGGCGATGATGGTGAAAAGCACCGGCTGCGCCTCGCGGACGAAGGATTGTTTCTCAAGCTCGTCGGCAAGATCCACCGGGACGTTGCTGAAGAACAGGTCCGAGACGTTCTTTTCGAAAACCACCATCTCGGCATCGCTGCGGAGGATGCGCTCGAACATCTTCACCGCACCGCCGAGCAGGCCGACCACGCTGAGCATGGTGGCGACGCCGAGCGCGATGCCGGTGGCTCCGATGGCGGTGCGCACCCGGTGCCGCCGCAGGTTGGTGAGGATCATCCGCCAGAGACTCATGCCGAAGGGTGGAAGGCGCGGCGCATTTGTCGAGACCCGCGTCGTTCCGGGCCCACGGAAAACCCACGGGTGCCCGGTCGCAAGTGTTTTCCACGGAACCCAAGGGCCTTCCCCGTAACGGAGCGGTTACGCGGCGGACGCTCTAACAGGCTGTTGGCTTCATTCGTCCTCGATCTCCAGCCGGCGCGGACGGTTCAGCGGGATGGCCTCTTCGGTGCCATCGAGGTCCAGGCTGTCCAGCACGTTGGTGCGGCGCCGGATCAAGCCGGGCTCGGTGGTGGTGGCGGCGAAGCTCGGCAGCTCGGTGTGGTAGGGATCGTCCCCTAACAGAACAGGTGCCTTCGGCCGGACCGGCACGGCGTCCAGCGCGGGCAGGTTGAGCAGCGGGGATTCGTGCTGCGGTCCGTCACCCGCGACGCCGGAGTGGATGCCGCAGAAGGGCAGTTTCTCGGTGCCCTTGCGGAAATACTCCGGGATGCCGGTGGAGCGGGAGCGCACGACGCCGGTGGAGGGATCCTCGGCATATTCCTGGCAGAACTGGGTGGCGCGCTGGCCGGAGACCGAGCAGATCGGCACCTGCACGACGTTGTCCGGCGGAGCAAGGCTGCCCCCGCCGAAACCCGGAGCCGCGGCATTCATGGCAGCCTGCCAGACGGGCATGGCGAGATCCCGGCTGAAGGCCCCGGGGTAGATGGGATCGCCATTCGCGTTGAGAAAGCCGGTCCACACTCCGCAGGTGATGCGGCGGTTGTAGCCGAGGAACCAACAATCGGCGAAATCATGAGTGGAGCCGCCTTTGCCAGCTCCGGTGAAGGGTTTCTCGATAAGTCCGTCCAATGCGCCCTTCGAGCTGCCGCGATAAAGCGAGCCGGCCATCATGCTGTGGATCTGCCAGGCGGTGGCGGGATCGACGACCGGCTTGTGGGTCACCGGCGGACGCGGGCGGCGGTAAACGATGCGCCCGGTGGGACTTTCCACGCGGTCCACGTAGACGAGATCCTCCGGCCCGAGGTGGCCGCCGAGCGGGAAAGCCGCCATCGCCCGCACGGCCTGCTTGAGCGAGACTTCCTCGAAGCCGACCGCGACACGGCGAAGCAGCTCGGCTTTCTGGAGCGGAAAACCGAAGGCACAAGCGGTATCCACCACGCGCTGCAGGCCGATCTGATCGGCAAAGCGAACGGTCGCGCCGATCTTCGAATGCTCGAGCGCCTCGCGGGCCGGGATTTTCCCTTCGTAGACGGGCGAGGCGACCTCCATGCCCCACTCGCCGAGGATGCCCTCGCGGCCGCCCACCATCACCGAGCGGTTGTCCATCGCCTCGTCCTCCACGATCGTGGCCGGAGTAAGTCCGTTCTCCAGGCCGGCGGCATAGATGAAGGGGAAGAAGGCGGTGCCGAGCGGACGCTTGCCGAGCTCGATGAAATCGTAGGGCACCTGGGCGTAATCGCGGCCGCCGACGTGGGCGAGAACCTCTCCCGATTCGTGATCGATCATCAGGCATGCGCCCTGAAGGTATTCGGCGGGTTTGGTGGAGTTGCTTTTACGATAGTCCTCGTACTTCTGGCGTTTGTATCCGGTGCGGTTCTCCGCGCGGTTGAGGCTTTCCAGCAGGGACTGCTGGGCGGCCTCCTGGGCCTCGGCGAGAATGGTGGTGTGAACCGTGAAGCCACCGGAGGCCAGCGCGTCCTCACCAAGCGCACGGCCGACGGCTTCCGCGACGCGTTCGTAGAGGTGGGTGGTGCCGCGGCGGAGCGGCTTGGGATTGAGGGTGAGCGGCAGCGCCTTGAGACGGGTGAGCTCCGCACCATCGATGAAGCCCTCCTCGCGCATGCGGCTGAGCACGTAGTTCCGCCCGTCCCGGTTCACCTCCGGATTGTTGAGCGGGGAGCGGAGCGTGGGGTTCTTGATCAGGGTGACGAGAGAGGCGCACTCCTCGGCTGTTAGATCCATCGGCTCCTTGCCGAAGTAACCGAGCGAGGCGGAGCGGATTCCATAGAAGCCGCTGCCGAAATAGATGCGGTTCAGATAGAACTCGAGGATCTCGGATTTCTTGTAGCGTTTCTCAATGCGCATCGCGAGGAACATCTCCACGAGCTTGCGCTGGATAGTGCCTTCCTTGCGCTGCACGGCCTCTTCCTTGAGGTTGTAGGCGTTTCTCGCGAGCTGCTGGGTGATGGTGCTGCCGCCCTGGGCATTGCCCTCCGCGGTGAATTTGAGGGCGCGCATGGTGCCCACGTAGTCCACCCCTCCGTGGCTGAGGAAGCGCGAGTCCTCACCGGCGCGCAGGGCCTTGATGAAAATGTCCGGCACTTTGGAGATAGGGATCACGCTGCGGTTCTGCACGAAGATCCGGCCGATCTCCTTGCCGTTGCGGTCCACGATGATGCTGGGGATTTCCAGGTCGTTGATGCGGTCCAGATCGTAAGTCGCGGCCCGCAGTCGGTATTCGCGGGTGTATCCCTCGACGAAGATCCATCCGGCCAGGCCGGTGATCACACCGAGCAGCAGCAGCGTGAGCCAGAAGCCTTTGCGCTTGTAGAACCGCGGGGGGCGGGTCTTCCTTCGGTTCGTATTCTGAATGGTGGCCATGCCGGATCCGGATTCAACAATGCCCGCTCGGGGGAGAAATCGTTCACAGGAGTATCCGATCGGAGCGCCTCCCGCAACCCCTTCGTTGGAGGGCATCCTGCGCGGGAAAATCCACGCCGCGGGGCCGCTGACCTTTCCGGACTACCTGATGGACCACCTCTATCACCCGGAGCTCGGCTACTATGCGAACGCCGTGCGGAAAATCGGGCGCGGCGGGGATTTTTTCACCAGCGTGAGCGTGGGCCCGTTGTTCGGGGAGCTGCTGGCGCGGCGGTTTCTCCGCCATTTCCGGGAATCCGGCAGCCCGTCCCGCTGGCGGCTGATCGAGTGTGGAGCGCACGATGGATCGCTGGCGGCCGATGTGCTGAGAGCACTCCGCCGACTCGACGCCACGGCCTTCTCCCGCCTCGAATATGTGATCGCCGAGCCGCTCGCCGCCCTCAAACGGGCGCAACAGGATCGCCTGGCGGAGTTTTCCGAAATCGTGGCTTTTCCGGATTCATTGGCGGATGCGGCCCGCGCTCCCCTTCCCGGTGCGGCGTTTGGAAACGAACTGCTGGATGCCCTGCCCTTCCACGTCGTCGAGCGGAGGGACGGCCGCTGGCTCGAGTGCCGCGTGGGCATCGGGTCCGGGGACGAGCTGGCCTGGCAGACGGCCGAAATCGATGATCCCCGTTTGGCCGCGGAGCTAGAAAAGATCGGCGGGGACTTTCCCGATGGCTACCGGACCGAGCTGCGCACCTGCTACGGAGACTTCCTCGCACCGCTGGCAAGCGCGCTGGACCAGGGATTGATGATCTGGCCGGACTATGGATTCGCGCGGGCCGACTACTATCACCCGGACCGCCGGGCGGGCACGCTGCGCACGTTTCTGGACCACCGGGCCGGCGAGGATCCCTTCGTTTCACCGGGCGGCTGCGACGTCACCGCCCACGTCGACTTCACCGCGGTGGCGGAGGCCGCCATCGCGCTGGGGGCGCGCGTCCTGGAATTCGAACGGCAGGGTGCCTGGCTCACCAGCCTTGCGCGGGAATGGTTGATGGCCCAGGAGGGACGACCGGATGCCGCAGCGCTGAGGCAGTTCCAGACACTCACCCACCCGGCACATCTCGGCGGGGCTTTCCAGGTCATCGAACTTTCATGGCGTCCGGGCACCGTGGCGGATGCGGAAACCGCCGCACGGCGATTGTGGGGCTGAGGAAAATTGCGTTCTTGCCCGCCCCCATGCCGCCGCTAGATTCCCGCCCAGGCCGGGATGGCGGAATTGGTAGACGCGCCAGATTTAGGTTCTGGTATCGAAAGGTGTGCAGGTTCGAGTCCTGTTCCCGGCACTTTTGGGCGGTTGGCTCGCGGTTCTTTCCGGCGATTCGCGCCTTGCACCGCCCTGCCTGGCGAAAGAAGTCGGAACGGGGCATCGCAGCGGGCAAGATCGCGCGCAGTGCCTTGCCGGCCCGAAGGTGCAAGCGGCCCGGGGTGGGATAGCGCGACGCGTTTCTTGCTTTTCGGGCAGGATTTCCTATCTTTGAAGGGGTCCGGATGGCTGCGTCACCTTCAGTTCTGCGGACACCCTGTCTTCTGCTTTCACCTTCACCCTTATGAATCACCCGTCCTTTTCCGCGCTGATGCGCGGCGTGCTGGCCTCCGCCCTTGTCGTGGGGATGGCTCCGGTCCTTGCCGCGGCCACCTTCACCGTCACGCCGTCGTCCAACCCGGTGAATTCCTCGTATACCAAGTACACCACCTACAACAGCTACACGAAGCAGTATTACATGCTCCGGTCCTATCTGGAGAAGCTGGAGGCCTCCGGGGGCGGGACCCTGAATCTCTCGAAAGGCACCTACACCGTGCCCTCGACCCTGTATGTGTCGGGAAAGGTCACGATCAACCTCGCCGACGGTGTGGTTCTGGCCAAGGGCAACAACACCGGCACCTCGAAGTTCACCGCCAGCCGCAGCCTCTTCCAGTTTGTTTCCACCGCACGTTCCCTGAAGACCGCGGCGGCCAAGGGCTATGGCGGCGAGTCCGGCATCCGCATCTACGGCAAGGGCTCCGCCACCATCGATATGAAGAACGTCAATGGCAGCGTGGCCATGGTGTTCGGAAACAACTCGGACGTCATCGTCAAGGGCATCACCTTCCGCAACATGTATGACGGCAACTACATCCGGATGTCCGCATGCAGCAATCTGCGCATCCTGCGAAACCGCTTCCTTGCGGCCAAGCCGACCGCCTCGCTGAACAATCCCGCCATCCTTCTCTGCGTGCCGGACGCGGTGACCGACAACTTCGCCTACGCCTGGAGCGCCGCGGACAAGACCCCCAACACCGGCATCACCATCAGCGGCAACACTTTTGACGGTGTGGAGCGGGCCATCGGCAGCAATGTTTACACTCCGGCCGTCTATCACAAGGCCGTCACCATCCGCAACAACACCATCCGCAACACAGGCTCCGACGCCATCCGGGCGATCAACTGGGAAGGCGTCGTCTTCACCGGCAACACGCTCGAAAACATCCGCCCCGGCGAGGATTTCCGCGGTCTTCTCGGCAGCGGGGTCCGCGGCATCACCGCCTCGGGAAACATCTTCCGCAACCTCGGCCGGCCGATGCAGTTCATGCCGTACCGGAATCTGAGCGTGGGATCGAGCTACCCGGTGACCTACAACGTGCTCGGAGATGCCGACCGGGAGTCGTTCAAGGACAACCAGGCCACGGACTGCCGCGAGGAATTCGTGCGGATCAACAAGGTGTTTGAGGAGTTCGAAAAGGAAACCGACTACGTCTATGTGGGTCCGGAAAGCAACAACCTCGTGATCAATCCGGATTCGAGGAACTACAAGGGGGCTTACCAACATTCGGAAACGAACACCTATCAGACGCGCCACTATTTCCTGATCCGCTCGTGCATGGAGGCTCTGGAGCGGCAGGGCGGAGGCACGCTCGTCCTTGAGGCCGGCATCTACCGCCTGAGCAACTCGGTGGCTGTGCCATCGAATGTCACGATCACCTTCAGGGATGGCGTCGTGGTCCGCAAGATCATGGAAACCGGCACCCCCAAGTTCGACGAGGCGCTGACCATGTTCGAGTGCATCAGACCGTCGCGGGCGACCACGGCCGGCATTTACTCGCGCTACAACGGCGAGACCAACATCCACTTCAAGGGCGAGGGGAACGCGAGGATCGACCTCGATTCCGCCCTCGAGGCCATCGCCATCACCTGCGGTCACAACACCAACATCTCGGTGTCCGGACTCCGGTTCACCAACAGCAACAAGGGGCACTTCATGGAGGTGGATGCCACCAGCGGCATCGTCATTTCCGGAAACACCTTCGAGGGCTCCATCGCCTCGCCCAAGCAGAACGACGAGGCGATCAACCTGGACACTCCGGACCTGAGAACCCAGGGCTTTGACTACGTGTGGACCACCTATGACTCGACGCCGAACCGCGACGTGCTCATTGAAAACAACCTGTTCCGGAACCTCGACGTCGCCGTGGGGACTCACATGTATTCGCAGGACAAGTTTCACACCAACGTGGTCATCCGGAACAACACGATGAACACGACCCGGCGGGAAGCCATCCGGATGCTGAACTGGAAGGACGCCATCATCGAGAACAACCTGATCATGAACGTCGCGGACAAGCCGGACGGCACCCAGAACCGGGGCATTCTCGCGAGCGGCGTGAAGAATCCGATGATCCGCGGCAACACCTTCAGGAACATGTCCAGACCCATCCAGTTCATGCCCTTCCAGGACGGGAAAACCGGGTATCCGCCGACCTACAACCGGATTTTCGCCGCCAACCGCCAGGCGCTGCAGACCAATACGCTGGTGAACGTGGTGGAGACCTTTGTCCGGATCAACACGATCCTCGGCGAGTTCTTCGCCGGGACGGAAAAGATCGAGATCGGCAACTGACTCAGACCTCCGCGGCAGGAGGAACCACGAAGGGCTCGCGGTAGGATCGCACCAGATACTCCGCAGCCCGGGGTTGCCGTGGGAGCGGGTTCTTGAGGTCACCGGGCTCCAGGACTTCTCCCAGAAGGATCGGATCCGTCACTCCGTTCTCGTCCAGGTTTCCGCGCAGCGCGGCCAGCCGCTCCAGCACGAGGGCGGGCGCGCCGAGCTCCCTGAAGCGGTCCTGGATCTCCGGGTCCGTGGCAGGCCTGGCCATCCGGTACGAGATGTTTCCGAAGTGACACAGGTCGCTCGACACGATCCCCTCGACAAGGTCACCCCTCACCTGGGCCGGATCCTCGTTGCGGACCGCATCGAGGAAATTCTGATAGTGATTGAGCTGGCGGCCGGGAAAGCGGCGGACCTCCTTGCCCTCGGTATCATAAAGCGTGGCGAACCCCGCCTGATAGATGATGCGGCCCTTGGTGCCGTGGAACACGATGCCATTCTCGATGCCGAGGTAGGGATCTGGCTTGAGGCCGAGCACATCCTGCAGCACCCAGATTTTTCCGAAGCGGTGGAGCGTGAGCATGTTGTTGGGCGTCTCACCGCTGTCCGGCGGGCCGAAGCGTCCTCCGCAGCTGAGGACGAGGTCGCCATAGCCCTTGAGGTCGAGGGCGATGCGCACGGCGTCGATGCGGTGGATGCCGTTGTTTCCGAGCGCGCCGTTGCCGAATTCCCACTGCCAGTGCCAGTGGTAGTGGAACTTGGCCCGGGTGACCGATGACTTCTCCGCAGGGCCGCACCAGAGGTCGAAGTCCACGCTTTCCGGCACCGGGCTTGCCGCGGCAAAGCCGACGGGCGGGCGGTCTTTGTGGGTGAGGCACTGGACCAGTTCGATCTCGCCGATGCCGCCATTGCGCATGAACTCGCCTGCGGCGGCCAGCGATGTGTTCGAGCGGAGTTGGGTGCCGGACTGGACGACCTTCCCGTATTTCCTGGCGGCGGCGATCACGCTCGGCCCCTCGGACCAGGTGTGGGTGATCGGCTTCTCGACGTAGACGTGCTTGCCGGCCTTCAGCGCCCAAATGGTGGCGAGAGCATGCCAGTGATGGGGAGTGGCGATGGCAATCGCATCCACCAGCGGATCCCGGAGCACGGCGCGGAGATCCTGGACGACCTTGGGTTTCCTTCCCGTGGCTTTCTGGATCGCGGCGGCGGCGGCCGCACCGCTTTTCAAATCGACATCGCAGACGTGGGAAATCGTGCAATCCCTCAGCTTCATGAAGGCCTCGATGTGTTTCTTGCCATGCCCGCCCACTCCGATGATGGCGACGTTGAGGGGCATCCGGGCCATGAGCAGGGAGACCTTGCGCTTGAGCTCGGCAATCTCCCGCTCAAGGTCGGCACGCGAGACGGGATCGGCACCGGGTGCCTTCGGAGCTTCGGTTTCACCAAGACGCCTGCGAACCCATCGCAGGGACTTTCGGATGGAGCGTTGGAGAATCATATCAGTCGATGGGGTTGCACGTTGCGCAAGGAAACCGGCGGAACCTTCCCAGGCTGTCGACTCAAACAGAAAAGCATCCCGGATCCATTCAAAAAACCGAAACCGCCGGACCACCCGAACGCCGCTTGCCATCACCGGCAAAGCTCCTAACATCGGGCCTGCCCTCCGAAGGGAAGCCCACGCTCATGATTAGCGACAGCCATCAAAAGGCCTTGTTGAAGGCCGGTTTCAAAGCTCCCGGCGGAGCCACCATCCGCAAGTCGGTGGCCCTCCGCTTCGAAGCCCCGGTTCTTATTCTGGACCATCTCGACATCAAGAGAAGCACCACCATCGGGGCTTACACCTATTTCCGTGACGGCAAGATCGGCAGCCTGGCCAGCATCGGCCGATATTGCAGCATCGGCCCTTCCGTGCACATCGGCGAATTGAACCACCCGCTGGATTGGCTCAGCTCGAGCAGCTTCCAATACGAACGCAAGCGCTTCAGCTGGTTTGAGGACTACAAGGGTTTTGCCGACACTCCACGCACGGCGGAGGAATCGGCACGCATCCTCCGGTCCGCGCCGGTCATCGGCAACGACGTCTGGATCGGAGCCGGCGCCCACATTCTCCGCGGTGTCACCATCGGCGATGGTGCCGTGGTCGCCGCAGGCGCAGTCGTGCACCGCGATGTGGCACCCTACGCCATCGTCGGCGGCGTGCCCGCCCGGGTGATCGGCCATCGTTTCGATGAGGCGATCCGGGCCGAGCTGATCGAGCTCCAGTGGTGGCGCTACCTCCCGAACGACCTGTCCGGCGTTCCGTTCAGGGACATCCGCGAGGCGATCGATGAAATCCGCCGCCGCCAGGAGTCCGGACAAATCGAGGTCCGCCCGCCGGTGTGGAAAATCTATGCCGATGGTGAGATCACGGATTTCGGCTACGGTGGCCCCCCGACGGAAGCCGCCCCGCCGGTGGCCACGGGTGACGAGGAACCGCCGGCCGGGTCCTGATTTGGCCTCGGCGGAGTCCGGGGAATCGAGCGGTTTCAGGGGCTTGGCGACCCCGGAAGCCGCCCCTCCCATGCCTTGCCGGGGCGGTGAATTGCTTTGACATTGCCGCCGCTGGTCCCTGAAAATCCGCGAGAGGAGGTCACTCCCGGACCCCCCCAATCGAACTGACGAAATGACTTTTCGGAACATCACGATCCTCGGAGGCGGAGCCATGGGCACTGCTCTGGCGATCAATCTTGCGAAGAAGTCACAAATCACCCTGGTCTTCCGCTCCGAAGAGGACGCCGCGAAAGTCCGCGAAGGCCGCATCAACCAGCGCTACCTGCCGAAGGCGGTGATTCCGGACGAGGTTCGGATCGAGTCGGACCTCGCCGCAGCCCTCGCTGGGGCGGATCTGGTGCTCATCGCCACGCCGGTCAGCGCCTTCGGGGAGATGCTCGGCCAGGTCGCGCGAATCCGCACGGACATCCCGGTGATCTGGGGCTGCAAGGGCCTTTGCCCGGTCTCCGGTGAGCCTCTTTCCGTGGCCGCGGAACGCATCCTCGGTCCGGAGGCCTGCTTTGGAGTGCTTTCCGGGCCCAGCTTTGCGGAAGGACTCGCCGCCAATGACCCCACCGCGGTGGTAGTCTCCACCAACAAGGACCACCGGACCGACCTGCGGGTGGCATCCGGCCTTTCGAACAGAACCCTGCGGGTTTACGCAAACTCCGACCTCGTCGGCGTGCAGATCTGCGGGGCGATCAAGAACGTGTATGCCATCGCGGCCGGCGTCATCGACGGCTGCGGATGGAGGGAAAACACACGCGCCGCCATGATCACCCGCGCCGTGGCGGAAGCCCGTCGCTATCTCAAGGCCCACCGCTCGAAACGCTCCACCCTGATGGGACTCTCCGGCTTCGGCGACATTTACCTCACCTGCGGCAGCCGCACCTCCCGCAACTACCAGGTAGGCATCGGCCTGGCCGCCGGAACCCCGCTCGAGACTGTGCTCGGCAACCTCGGCCACGTGGCGGAAGGTGTGAACGCCGCCCGTTTGATCCTCAAGCGCGCCGCTCTGCTCGGCGTGGAGATGCCCCTGGTGGAGGCCGTCAATGACATCCTCGACGGCAGGAAGACCCCCCAGGAATGCGCGACGGCGCTGATGACCCGCGAGATCAAGCACGAAAAGGCGGGCCTCAAGCAAAGTGTGGCTTGAATTCCGGGCCCCGAGCGTGAAGTCTCCCTCCCATCCCTCATGCGCACCGTCATCACCTACGGAACTTTCGATCTTCTCCACATCGGCCACATCAACCTGCTGAAACGTGCGAGAAACCTGGGTGACCGCCTCATCGTCGCCGTCTCGACCGATGAATTCAACCTGCGCGAGAAGGACAAGGTCTGCACCCACACCTACGAGGACCGCAAGGCCATCCTGGAAGCCCTGCGCTTCGTCGATCTGGTTATCCCGGAGGAAAACTGGGAGCAGAAATCCACCGACGTCGACAAACACGGGGTGGACGTCTTCGTCATCGGGGACGACTGGGAAGGACGCTTCGATTTCCTCAAAGAGAAATGCGAGGTCGTTTACCTGCCGCGCACCGCCAACATCTCCACCACCGAGATCAAGAAGCAGATTCTCACCGGATCATGTACTTGAATGGGATCTCTCCTCATGGCGAAAGGGATGAACGGAAGCCCCGGCGCTCGGGAGGCGTTTGATACGCTCCGCGTGCTGACCCGGGAGGGTGGTTTCCGCATCTTCAAAGTCTGGCTCCACAAGCTCTTCTGCGACCGCGGCGGCTTCCGCCCGTGGATTTCCTGGATGGCTCTGCGGGCCGAGTTTCTCTGGTCGAGTGGAAATCACGACGAACTGAGAAGCCTGGCCACCTATCTGGCCCAGGAACATTCATCCACCCTCGGCTGCTACTACCTCGCCCAGGCCGCCCACATCCGCGGTGAACTCGATGAAGCGCTCCGCTGGCTGGACCGCCTCGCCAAGCTGAGCCCGGACCACTCGGACGGACTCCTGCTCAAGGCCACCTGCCACGCCGAACAAGGCGACCGCGAACAAGCCTGGGACATCCTCTCCAAGATCGTGGTGACCCGCCCCCGCATCAAGGCGTGGCAGCAATTGGCCAATCTCGTCGATTCACCCGCCGGGTTTTCCCGTCTGGAAACCCTGCGCGAAAAGGCCGCCGCCGCCGGGATCATCAGCGCGGGCCGCACCGATGTGCTCAACCACGTGGCCCTGGGTGCCATGCGCGCCGGAGACTACGAAGCCGCCAAATCCATCTGGCGCACCATCCTCAAGGCGCGGGCCTCGACGCCGGGCCGCAAGCGCATGCGCCGGCCGAAGATCGACATCTACTCCAGGGGCCGTGCGGAGAAAGCCCTGCTCGATCTCAACCGGGTGCTGCGGGATGCGGGCATTTCCATGTTTCTCGTCAGCGGCACCCTCCTCGGCTGCGTTCGCGAAGGACGTCTTCTCGGACACGACAAGGACATCGACGTCGGCGTGAACGCCGACACACCGCTCGACGAGCTGCTCGGCGCCGTGCGCCAAAGCGGCTTGTTCCTCATCATCCCCTCCCGCTCGCCCGAGATCATCCGCCTGCGGCACGTCAATGGCATCCCTCTCGACATCTTCTTCCATTACGACGAAGGCGGCATCCGCTGGCATGGCGGCGTGAAGATGCGCTGGCACAACAGCCCCTTCGAGCTGATCGGGCGGGACTTCCTCGGCGATGTCTTCCTGGTCCCGGCAGATCACGATCGCTACCTCACCGAAAACTACGGCCCGGACTGGCGCACGCCGCAGCCGGACTTCGACTCCGCCTTCGACACCCCGAACCAGCAGATCATCCAGCCGGACGAGATGCGGATCTACGCCTTCCGCCAACTGCACACCTACCTCAGCTCGGGAAACCAGGCGAAGGTGGAGATCTACCTGAACCGCCTCGTCGAACTCGGCGAGGCCGACCTGGCCGGGGAGATCCGGAAGGCGGCAGGGCATCCGGACCGCGCGGACTGAGCCGACGACCGCATTTTCCATGGCAGAAGAAACTCCAGGCGAATCCCCCCAAGCCGCTGCCCGCATCAAGCGGTGCTGGATCCACGTCGGCATGCACAAGACCGGCAGCTCGTCGATCCAGCAGACCCTCGCCGCCCTCGGCAAGGGCCCGGATTGGAAACTCCTCAGCGTCGACAAGAACCCGAACCTCGGGAAGGCGATGTACGCCATGTTCGGCAAGAACCCGGAAAACTTCATCTGGTTCGCCAAACGCGGGGAGACTGCCGAACAACTGGCCAAGAAGCGTGAGCTCATGCGCCGCCGCTTCGAGCTCCTCATCCGCAAGAGTCCCGAGGAAAACCTGATCCTCTCCACCGAGACGCTTTCCATCATGGCCAGCGAGGAAGTGGCCGCGCTCAAGGAGTTCCTCGCCCCGCTCTTCGACGAGATCAAGGTGATCGGATACGTCCGGCCTCCCTCCGCGTTCAAGACCTCCTGGTTCCAGCAACTCGTCAAACACGGCGAGAACAAGCTGGACCCGAACCGCATCAAGGCGTCCTACCGCAAGCGCTTCGGCAAGTTCGACCGCATCTTCGGCAAGGCCCATGTGAGCCTCAAGCTCTTCGATCCCGCCGGTTTTCCTAACAGCTGCATCGTCACCGACTTCCTGACCCGCATCGGGGTGGCTCCCCTGCCTCCCGAGAAGATCCTGCGGGTGAACGACAGCCTGTGCCGCGAGGCCTGCGCCATCCTCTTCGCCTACCGCAAGCTGGGCCCCGGCTACGGGGTTGGCAAAACCGTGGTCACCGAGAATCTCAAGCTCATCGCCCCGCTGCTGGAAATGAAGGGCACGCGCCTCAGGCTCGCGCCGGAGCTGCTCGCCCAAAGCCTTTCCAACGAATGGGAGGACATCGCCTGGATGGAGCGTCGCCTCAAGACCTCCTTCCGGGAAACCCACGAATCCGACGGCAGCCAAGTCCGCAGCGAAGACGATCTGCTCACGATCCCGCGCGCGGCCTGCCTCGATTATATCCGCAAGTTCCATGAAGTGCACGGCATCGAGGTTTCGGAAGACATCGTCCCAAGTGCCGATCCCGTCCCCCCCGCCGAGGTCGCGGCAATGGTCGAACATTGCAGGGATTTGATCCGCAACGCGGACGCTCCCGAACCAGCCGCTGAGGATGACGCCGGGGCCGAAGCGCCCAAACGGCTCTGGATCCACATCGGCATGCACAAGACCGGCACATCGTCCATCCAGACCAATCTCGCGAGGATCGGCAAAGGCGAAGGCTGGCGCTATCTCAAGCTGGACGGTGCCAACATGGGAAAATCGCTCCACGCGATGTTCGGGACCAATCCCGCGAACTTCCACCTCTATGTCAAAGCCGGCGACACCCCGGAAGAGATCGCACGCCGTGGCGCCACACTGCGCCGCAAACTGGAGTTGATGATCCGCCGCAGCGGCAGGGACACGCTGATCATCTCCTCCGAGATGCTATCCAACATGTCCGCCGAGGAAGTCACCGCCTTCCGCGACTTCCTGGCCCCGCTTGTGGACGAAATCCGCATCATCGGCTACGTCCGCCCGCCCTCCGGCTTTGCCGTCTCCTGGTTCCAGCAGGCCGTCAAACAAGGATCCGGCGAGCTCGACCTTGCCAAGCTCAAGCCCAACTACCGCAAACGCTTCGAGAAGTTCGACCGGATCTTCGGCCGCGACCGCGTGAAGCTTTGTTTCTTCGATCCCGCCGCCCTCACCCGCGGCTGCATCATCGCGGATTTCTGCGAACAGACCGGCATTCATCCGCCGGACCCCGGCTCGATCACCCGCGTCAACGAAAGCCTCGGCCGCGAGGCCTGTGCCATCCTCTTCGCCTACCGCAAACTCGGCCCGGGCTTCGGCGTGGGACCGGATGTCCTCACCGAGAACAACCGGCTCATCCGCCCGCTCATCGCCATGGGCGGCACCAAGCTGCGCTTTTCCCAATCGCTCCTCGACCAACTGTGCCAGCGCAACCTCAAGGACATCGAATGGATGGAAAAACGCATCCGAATGAGCCTGCGCGAGGAAGTCCAGTCCGACGGAAGCGAGGTCGGTGACGAAAGCGATCTGCTGAACATCCGCAACCAGGACTGCGCCGAATTTCTCGCCAAGTTCCAGGAAGTCCTCGGCATCGAGACGACACCGGACCTGCTGCCTTCAGCCGATCTCGTGGATCCCGCCGACGTCTCGGCCATGGTCGAGCGCTGCCGCGAACAGATCCGCTCCCAGATCGCCGCGGAAAGATCCACCGCGGCAGCCAATCCCGATGCCAAGCCGCTCAAATGCCTGTGGCTCCACATCGGCATGCACAAGACCGGCACCTCGTCCATCCAGGCAAACCTTTCTCAGGTCAAGAACCCGCAAGGCTGGCGATACCTCAAGCTCGATGGACCGAACATGGGAAGGTCCCTGCACGCGATGTTCGGCAAGGACCCCCAGAACTTCCACCTCTATGCCAAGGCCGGCGACAGCGCCGAGGAAATCGCACGCCGCGGAGCCGCCCTCCGCCGCAAGCTGGAGCTCATGATCCGCCGCAGCGGGGATGACACGCTCATCCTCTCCTCGGAGATGCTCTCCAACATGTCCAAGGAGGAAATCACCGCCGTGCGCGATTTCCTCGCTCCATTGGTCGACCGGATCCAAGTCATCGGTTACGTCCGTCCGCCGGGGGGCTTCGCCGTCTCCTGGTTCCAACAAGCGGTCAAACAAGGCTCGGGCGAACTCAATCTCGACAAGCTCAAACCCAACTACCGCAGGCGCTTCGCGAAGTTCGACGAAGTTTTCGGCAAGTCCGCGGTGAAGCTTCGCATCTTCGACCCCGCCACCCTCGCCAAGGGCTGCATCGTCGCGGATTTCTGTGAGCAAACCGGCATCCAGCCGCCCGCCCCGGAATCGATCGTCCGCGTCAACGAAAGCCTCAGCCGCGAAGCCTGCTCGCTTCTTTTCGCCTATCGCAAGTATGGCCCGGGCTTCGGTGTGGGGCCCACCGTGCTCACCGAGAACACACGCCTCATCCGCCCGCTCATCGCGATGCAGGGCAGCAAGCTCCAGTTTTCGCAGTCGCTTCTCGACGAGATCCGCACCCGCCATCTCAAGGACATCGCATGGATGGAAAAGCGTCTCCAACTGAGCCTCAGGGAAGAGATCCGTCCGCTTGGCACCGAGGTCAATGGGGAGGAAGACCTGCTGGACATCCGCCGCGTCGATTGCACGAACTTCCTCAAACAATTCCGGGACGTTCTCGGACTGGATCCCACCGATGACCTCCTTCCGGCATCCGACCCGGTCCCACCTCTGAAGGCCGCGGCCATGGTCGAGTCCTGCCGCGCACTGATCCGCCGGGACATCCTCGAAAATTCGGAATCCGGAGAGGAAGTGCACATGAAGTGCCTCTGGCTGCACATCGGCATGCACGAAACCGCATGCACGACCCTCCGGGACAGCCTCACCCGCAGCCCGCTGCCCGCGAACTGGCGCATCCTCAACACGGGAGGCAAGCCCAACATGGGACAGGCCTTGCAAGCGATGTTCGGCGAGAAGCCGGAAAGCTACGTCTGGTTCGCCCGCCGTGGCGAAACCGCCGAACAACTCGCCGCCCGCAGGATCGAACTCCGCAAGGACTTCGAAAACGAGATCCGATCGTCCACCGAAAGCAACCTGATCGTCTCCTCCGAGACCCTTTCCATCATGACCGCCGGCGAGATCAGCGCGCTGTATGAGTTCCTCAGGCCGATGATCGACGACATCCGGGTGCTGGCTTACGTCCGCCCACCGGAGTCCTTCCTCGGAGCTTGGTTCGAGAGGCAGGTCCGCATGGGAACCGGCGACTTCCAGGCTTCCAGCCTGAAGACGAGCTATCAGTTCCGCCTGCGCAAGTTCGACACGATCTTTGGCAGGGAGAAGGTCGTGCTGCGTCTCTTCGACCCCGCCTTGTTTCCCAACCGGGATGTCGTCGCGGACTTCAGGGCCGTCGTCGGACTTCCCGCACTGGAGACGCCTTCCGCCATCGAAGCGGAAACCCCGATGTCCAGGGAAGCCCTCGGCATGCTTTTCGCGTATCGGAAATTCGGCCCGGGTTACGGAGTCGGGCGCAGCGTCGTCGAGGAAAACAACCGCTTGATCCAAGCCGCCCTGGCCCTCAAGGGACCGCCGGTCCGCTTCGCCGCCACATGGATCGAGCAAGCGCTTGAAAGCCAGGCCAAGGACATTGCATGGGTCGAGAAACGCCTCGGCATGAGCGTCAAGGAATCACCACCCACGGAAGGATCCGAGATTGCCGACGAATCCTCGCTCCTGAGCATCCGCATGTCCACCTGCTGGGACTTTGCCGATCAATGCCGCAGCCTGTTCGGCATCCGGGTCACCCCCGCATTTCCGCGCTCCGCAGAGATCGTGCCGCCGCAACAGGTCGCAGCGCTGGTCGAGCAGTGCCGGGAAGCCATCCGCGAGACGCTGGAACCCTCGGGCATGGTCCGCAGACTCAAGCGCTTCGTTGCGAGAAAACGGCGCGCACTTGGCACCTTGCTGGCTTCCCCATCGGAAAGCTCCGCTGCAAAACGCAGTCCGAAGAAACCCTCTTCGCCGAAGCAGGGTCGTGTTTCGGAAGATGATGGAGCCGTTCGCTAACCCAACTTCCCCACCATGAGACCGTCCTCCCTGGTTTACTACACAGCGTTTGCCGCTGAGAAATCCGGCCTCTCCGGCTTCGCGGAGAATTCCTACCGGTTCGCCGCGGAAAAGCTCGGCGATCCGGATGCCTGGTTCCGCCTCGGCCGACAGGCCTTTCAAAAAGGTGCGTGGGTCCAGGCCGCCACCTTCTTCGGCAATTCCTCAAAACTCCGGCCGGACCACGCCGAAAGCCATTTCAAGACCGGCCTCTGCCTGCTCAAGCAATCCAAGTGGGTCGAAGCCGAGGCCGCCATCAGCACCGCCATCAAACTCGATCCCGGCCAAGCCCAATGGCGGGTGCAACACCAGCAGGTCCTCGAAAAGATCGGCAACGCCCCCACCGCCACGCACGAGATTTACCAGTCCCTTAAGGATATCTCCGGACTCGTCGGAGTCCTCAAGAGCCTTACCCTCGGAGAGGATTTCGCCTCATTCGACACCATCCTTCAAACCATCCACACCACCTATGGCCAGGACATGCCCGCACTCGATGCGAGGCTCGCCTTGATGGAATTGGAACGCTTCGCCGCCGCCGGCCTCCACGATCGCGGCCGCGAAACCGTGAAACAGATGCTCCCGGACACCCTCCGCTCCGACATCGGCAAAGGCCTGCTGGCCTTTTCGGAGGGTCGCTACAAGGAGTGCGTGAACCGCCTGGAAGGCCACGGGGATGAATTGATCCGCGACCAACCCGCCGTCCGCCTCTTCGCAAGAGCGGCGAGATTCGCAGGCCTCGACGAACTCGGGCTCTCGGTGATTCTCGAATTCCTCGACACCGGCGGTGACTCGATCACCTGGAAGGAAGCCTCGCTGCTGGTCAAAGATCGCAAGGGACTCAACCAGCTGCTGCGAACCTGGGACCGCTACCGCCGCGGAAGAAAGACCACCCCCCACCTCCTCAAGGTGGCCGGTTACGTCGCGGCTGCCGCGCTTCGTGCCGACAATACCAGCGAAGCGGAGCGGATCCAGTGCTCGAACATCCTGCTGTTCGGCAAGAAAAAGACCACCCGCCCACCCGCGCTCTTCGATCCGGCCACCCACCCGGACTATCAGAACCTGCCCTTGATGACCAACCCGCTCAAGGGTGTCTCCATCGCCTCGCTGGAGCGGGTCGCCCCACGCTACTTCCGGGCGCTCGGAGCCGTATCCTCGATTCTCGAAAGCAAGGGCTTCAACCACTCCGCCATCCGCAGGACCGTGGCCTTCGCCACCCTGCCGAAACTCGTGCCCGGCCTCGACGACACCGTGGACATCGGCGTGATCGGAGCGGACCGCCTCGATGAAGTGAATGCCCTCCTTCACAAGTCTCCCGACTTCCACGCCTCCGCCAACCCCGAGGCCGATGGCGGGATGATCTCTTTCCAACACGCCAATGGCATCACCCTGCGGATCTTCCTCATGAAGGCCGGCGATGGCGCTTGGACCCACGGATCGGATGGAGTGGAATGGAAAAACCGGATCTTCCAGACCACCCTCAAGGACGTCCACGGCACGATGGTCCGGCTTCCGGAAGACGCCGCAGCGCACCTCGCCGAGTTCACCGAAGTGCCGGCGAAGAGAGCGACCGAAACCGACTACCTCGTTTCCGATCGCAACACCCGGGTCAGCGACTCAGGCCGCTTCATCTTCCACCTCCGCTCCCACCTCATCCACCTCATGGCCTCCGGCGACGAGGAGGGAGTGCTGCGTTGCGTTCACAAACTCTCGGATCTCGGAGACACCGGCTTCGTCCGCGAGTTCCATGGTTCCTATCCCAACTACGTGGATGCCAACCTGCCCCAGCTCCTCAAGGACAAGCCCCAGGTCATCCTTTATCTCTCCGGTCTGGAGGACGTCGCCTATCAGGGCAACATGTGGATCCCCGTGCTGGAGAAACTGGATGCCCGCTGCGCCATCGCCATCCGCGAACGCCGCATCGCCCCGGGGCTGCTGCCAACCTCGATGCCGGTCTATTACTTCGACTCGATGCGCGACCTCGAATTCATGGAGGAATGCGGCGTGCGCACCATCCTCTATCCGGCAAACACCGCGAAGAACACCAACTCGCTGCGCTTCTTCAAGATCAACCACTTTTTCATCAACCACGGGGAAAGCGACAAGGTCGTCAACCAAAGCAAGTTCCTCATGGCCTACGACAAGCTCCTCGTCGCCGGGCCGCTGGCCGAACGACGGCTGCGCGAGGCCGGACTGCCGGTGCGCGATGAGCAGGTCGTCCACGTCGGCAGACCCCAGACCGAGCTGCTTCTCAAGCGGGCAGACTCGCCCTCCACCGCTCCGCGCCGCATCCTCTTCGCACCCACCTGGGAGGGCTTCGTCGAGGAGGCGAACTACGCTTCCATCAACGAATACGGACTCCGCCTGCTCACCACCCTCGCCACGGACAGCCGCTTCAAGGTGGCCTTCAAGCCCCACCCCTACACCGGCAAGGCCAAGCCCAACGCGGAAGGGGTCTATCTGAAACGCATGACCGAGGCCGCCAACAAATCGGGCGTCCAGATCATCCCCGCCGGCAGACCGATCTTCGACTGCATGAACGACTCGGACCTGATGATCACCGACGTCTCCAGCGTACTCAACGACTACCTCTACACGCTCAAGCCGATGATCCTCACCAATCCCCGCGGTGAAGAACACGACTCGTTGCGCGCCAACTTCCCCTCCAGCGCCGCCACCTACGTGCTCGATCAGGGCGAGGACATCGTCAAGCTCATCGACCGCATCGCCGCGGACGACTTCATGTTTGCGAAACGCAGGGAAGTCTGTGCGGACTCGCTTGGAGAGTTCCCGGAAGGATCACTCGCCCGCTTCAACCGCGTGGTCAACGAGAGCCTCGCCGAGCCCACCTGATTCGCAGGCCATGAGGATCGCACACCGCGGCGGCGGCGGCTGGCGGCCGGAGAACACCATGGCGGCCTTCCGCCATGCCATCGCCTCCGGCTGCGATGCCGCCGAGCTCGACGTGCAACTCACCGGTGATGGCGCATTGGTCGTTCACCATGATCTCAAACTGAATCCCCAGCTCTGCCGCCGCCGCGAAGGTGCCTGGCTCGGTGCCGGGGAATCGATCCCCATCGCCACCAGCACGCTGGCGGATCTCCGCCGGTTCGAAGTGGGCGTGCCGAATCCGGAATGCGACTACGCCACCCGCTTCGACCGCATGATGCCAGTACCCGGGGAACCCATCCCGACACTCGATGAAGTCATCACCCTGGCCAAGGAATCCTCTGAAACCTTTCAACTCGTCATCGAGGTGAAGGCCCGCCTTGCCGACGCGGCGGACGAGGCCTGGCGGCCGCTGGTCGCCGCCATCGCCACCCTGCTCCGCGAGCGCGGTTTCATCCACCGCGCCATCCTCTGCGGCTTCGACTGGGGATCCATGATCCATGCAAAGACACTGGTGCCGGATCTGCGGACCTGGTTCACCACCCACACGCTTCACCATGCTCGTTACTCGGAGCTGATGCATCGCTTCGCCGGAGATCCGCGCCTCGACTGGCCGCCCCGTCTCCGGGAGCAACGCTTCCCTGAGGACACCGCCCGCTGGATCCGCGAACTCGGCGGAGATGCCTGGTTCATGCACCATCAGGACTGCACCGCAGGGCGCGTGCATCAGATTCACGACGCCGGCCTTGTCGCCGCAGTCTGGTCGGTCAACCTGAAGGACGGAGAGGAAATCCAAAGACTGGCAGGCACCGGCGTGGATGCCATCTGCTCGGACTATCCCTGAGCGCCGCGCCCGAGGAACTTGCGGAAAAACCTGCGAACGATCCGCAGCTTTCGGAAATCATTCCGTGCCTGATAGAGCGCCCTCATTTCCGCTCTCACGTATGAACGCGTCTGGTTGAGAGGATAAGCTCCCGCGGCCAGATTGAGAATCACCTCCACCGAGCGATCCGCCGCTCCGGCAGGATCGACGAACAATTCACGGCGCAATCCCTCCAGCACCCCGGCACCCGGTCCGCCCCCGGCAAGTGCCATCCGCACCGCACCCGCCACCTCCTCCGGGGATCCCGCGCGCACGCCCAGCGAGTCCCGCCGGCATCTTTCCAGGCTGTGCACATCGCTTTTCGATTCCTCGGAACCTTCGTCCGAGTCCAACAAAACCACCGGGACGCCCGCATGAAGCGCATCGAAGATCGCGCCGCTGTAATCGGTGACCAACACATCGGAAACGGCGAGCAGCGCCATGATATCATCACCGGCACCGCGGATGAGATGATATCCCTCCGCATCCCCGGCGGCGGATCCGGAGAACCCGGCCTCCGTGTTGTGATGCACCTTGAGGATCAGATTGAAGTCAGCCGCAAGACGTGCGACCGCCTTGGAAAAGGCACCGCCACTCGACAAGCTGCCCCAGGTGGGGGCATAGAGGATGGTTTTCTTCGCCGGATCCAGGGACGTGCCATGACGTTTCCACGCCTCGCTGCGGAACGCTGGGTCCGCCGCAGTCTCGTAGCGCGGGTTGCCCGTGGCCACGCATTCGCAGAACGGGCTGATGCCACGGGTCGCGTGGGCACCGAAGGTCATGCACACGTCACCAAAGGCCCTCCAGGGCGCGAAGTTGTGCGCTTCCTTGGCATAGCCATACTGCATCATCGCGATCCGCGAACTGCGGATCTCCTCGATGCCGGTGAAGGGCGTCTGGCAGACAAGCACATCGAAGCGCCCGTCCAGCGTGCGCATGTCGGACCGGTCCAGGCGCAACACGCCGCCGGGAGCGGAGGGCGGCATCACCTCACGGAAACCTCCGCGGCCGGCCTTGTGATCCTCGATCACGCAAACCGCACCGGGCAACCGCGAGATCACGCTCTCGAAGTGCAGGAACTGGAAGGGATTCCAGCCCACGAAGCCAACCCGCGGATGTTCACGATCTTTCACCGGAGCGGGCGGGGTTTGTCCATCAGCGGATGCGTTCGTAGACCGAGTGCACGAGCACACGGAGGATCAGGAAAAGCAGGATGCCGAGCACGCCGAGGGTGGCCGTGGCATACTCACGCCGCGGCTGGGAAACGTCCTCCGGCAGATAGGGATGCTGGATCACCGAGAGGAAGCGCGAGCGCGCCGCGGCGTCCACACGGTGTTTCTCCAACAGCGTCTCCGCTCCGACGCGCATCCGTCTGGCGAACTCAAGCTTCAGTTGCAGCTCCTTGAACCGGGCGAGAACCTGGTTGAGCCGGTCCTGCTCCGGCCCGGAAATCTTGGTGGTCTCCACCGCGATGCGCTCGTCCAGCGATCGCAACTGGCTGCGCAGCGTTTCGATGCGCGGTGAACCCGGCGAATCCCGCTCCAGGGTGGCCAGGCGAGTCTCTGCCTGGAGGCGCTCCATGCGCAGCTCCTGCACGACCTTGAGGCTCGCCGAGATGATCTCATCCGGGTCGACAAAGTTATACTCATTCTGGAGATTGAGGATTTCCAAACTGATATCATTCACCTGCTTCTGCGCGCGGTCCACCTCGCTGCGGATGAAGACGAGCTGCTGGTCGGCCACCGTCTGGTTGAGCGTGTTGATGAAATCCTCCGTGCGGGACAGCACCACCTCGGCGATCCTGCGCGAGAGCTCCGGACTGAAAGTATCCACCGTCAGCATCGTCAGTCCGGTTTCCTTGTCGAAGTGGGCATAGATCCGCTTGCGGTAGTATTCCAGCCGTTCTTCGAGCGGTGCCCTCGCCGCGAGGCGGAAGACGAAGTCGCGTGACGGAGCCGAGTAATGCTCGTGCAACTTGAACTCACGCTCGATTTGCACGAGAAGGTCGGTCGAGTTGACGAATCCGATCGCGATCTGTGAATCGACGTTGCCCGAGTCGGTGAGCCCGGCAAGCCCGAGCTGGGCGAATCCAAGCTCCCCGGCGGCCGGGTTCTGCCGGGAGATCTTGAACGAGGCGATGCTTTCAAAGCGGTCCTGGGCGACCACCCAGACGTAGGCGATTACGCAGGCGAGCAGCAGGAAATAGGTCACGCCGAGCACGCGGAGGATGCCTCCGCGGAAATCGCCGGCGGCTTCCGCCGGAATGGTGGGTTCGGATGGAGTGGACATGGATGGGGATTTCAAGAGTCGGTTCCTTCGGCGGTGGCCTGGCCGCGGGCGAGCCGCCGTTCGCGGCGCCTGAGCCGGCGTTTTTTGCGGATGCGTTGTTCGCGCTCGGCTTCGGTTTCGTTGCGGCGCTTGCGGCGGGTTTCCTTCAGGTGGCGCAGCTGGTTGACGCGGATGTATTCCTGATAGGCCTCGATACCGTCGTCGATGTTCGGGTAGTAGGCCGCGGTGCCGTCGTGCAGGAACAATGCGGAATCGCAGCTTTCGCGGAGCGTCTGGAGGTTGTGGGAAACAAAGATGATGGAGGCGCGGTTGCGGATGTCCTCGAAGGCCTTTTTTGCCTTGGCGCGGAAGACGGCGTCGCCCACCGCGGTGAGCTCGTCGACCAGATAGATGTCGAACTCGAACGCCATCGAAAGCCCGAAGCTGAGCCTGGCGCGCATCCCGGACGAATAGGTGCGCACAGGAAGATCGAAGTATTCGCCGAGTTCGCAGAAATCGATGACCTCCTCGAGGACCTGCCGGCGTTGGGCGAGGCCGAGGCCGTTGATCCGGCAGGCGAACATGACGTTCTGCCGGCCGGTGAGGGAGGCCTGGAATCCGCTGGAGATGCCGAGCGGCCACGAGATCGATTCATCGCAGCGGATGATGCCGCTGTTAGGAGCCTCCGCGCCGCCGATGAGGCGCAGCAGCGTGGACTTGCCCGCACCGTTCGGGCCGAGCACGGCGAGGTTGCTGGTGCCGGGAATGTCCAGCGTCACATCCCGCAGGATATGGCGGACCCCGGTCTTGGTGGGGTAGAACTTGGTGACGTTCCTCAGGCGGATCATGGCGCGGTGGTGGAGAGCCTCAGCCCCCGGTGAGCCGGTGGCGGTGGTTGTGGAACAGGCTGATGCCAAGCGCGAAGACCAGAACCGCAAGCGCGGAAGGATAAGCGAGGTTCGGCCCGCTCACCTGATAGAAGGGAAACAGCGCGTGGCGGCAGATTTCGATCGCATGGACCAGCGGGTTGAACAACAGGACCTTCTGGATGGAGGTGGGGACCGAGGCCAGCGGGTGAAGCACGCAGGAGATGAAGATGAGCGGCCGCTTCAGGAAGTTGAGCACTTTTTCCATGGATGGCACCTCTGCGGCGGCCACGGCCATGATCAGGCCCAGCCCGCTGCCGAACATCCAGGTGACCAGGAAGGCCGCGGCGATCAAGTGCAGCTGCCCGAGCGAAAGCCGGATGCCCATCCACATGCCGACGAGGCAGAAGATCGTGAAGGAAACGAGGGAAAGCGCGAGTTCGAAAATGAACCGCGCCAACAGCAGATCCAGGGGTTGCACCTTCGGGAAAACCAAGAGGCCCTTGTTGGAACTGATCGCGCCTATGCCGGAGGTCATCGGGCCGGTGAACGTCTGCATGAGCACGAAGCCGTTGAGCAGGAAGAACGCATAGGGCATCTCCGGTGCGGTGCGTCCGATGATCGGCCCCAGCAGCAGGCCGAGAACGATCACACCGATCAGCGGCTCGGTGAGCATCCAGACGATTCCGAGTTTGTATCTTCCGAAGCGCGTCACCGCCTCGCGGTGGAGCAGCGCGCCGAGAACGAATCTTTGGCTGTTCCATGGCGAGCATTTTGGAATCTGGACGGGCATGTGACTCGGGCTCGCTGGCGTCTTCAGGGATGGCCCGCGGCGGCGGCACCGGGCGCGGTGGCGGATGGAAGATGCCTGATCAAGGAGCGGTGGAGGCGGTTAGTTGGTGCCGAATCGCGCCGCCGAATTTGCCGCTTGGGCGATCGATACGGGGAGGAGCTGGGTGATCAGCCTGTTCCAACGGGCGAGCGGTGCCTCGGTCACGTAGATGACGTCATTTCCCTGGATCGGAAAACGCTGGAGAAGATGCATCGAGGAAGGATCCTTGAGGTTGAGAGTATAGACCACATCCGGGCTGCCCTTGCGGAAAACGAACACGCCCGAAGCATCCGACCGCTGCTCGTCCAGTCCGGTGGAGGCCCCCAGGGCATCGGCCAGGGTGGGCGATGGAACCGGGAATGGCACCGTCCGCGGACGGTTGATGGCACCCATCACGTGGAAGCGGCTCATCGTATCCGAGGTCACGTTCAAGAGATCGCCTTCCTCGATGACGAAGGGTTTCTGGCTGAATGTGAGATAGTCCATCACATGATCGCTGCCGTTGCGGCGCAGGTTGTATTGGAAGAGGTGCTCTTTGTCACCGGGCCCTCCGGCGGCGGCGAGCAGGTCGAGCGAATTGAAGTCCGCGCGCTCGATCGGGACGGAGCCGGGTTTCCGGACCTCGCCGATGACGTTGGCGGTCTTGGCAATCCGCCCGGAGCGGATGACGGAAGCCCGTGCGGTGCTGGAGACCGGTTTGATCTTCTCCCCCAGATCCGAGGAAACCTCGCTGAGCCTGCGGCCGATGACCTGGATGGTGCCCACATACGGGAAATCAATGCGCCCGTCTTCCGGCACTTCCACCGGGCCGAACTTGTAGGAGTCCCCGGCCGTGTGAAACGGACTCTCGGGAGTGAGATCCGTGATCACGAAGTTGAGCGTATCCCGCGCGCGGACTTTGTCGGAGTAGGCCTGACCGCGGTTTTCACCGGGGATCGAGCCATTGCCGTATGCGCGCTTCGCAGCCGGCAGATCCGCCTGGGTCTTTACCTCGACAAGGCGGTAGGAAGACGCTCCTTCCTCGATGGAGCTTTTGAGGGGGCCGGTTTGGGAAATCAGGCCGCAGGACGTGACGCTGATCAGGCAGGCAAGGGAGGCGACCCGGAAGTAAAGCCGAAGGGAATTCATTGGGATCGGAGGCCGGAGACCGTCAGGGCGGATTGTCGCCGCTGGGCATCACCGACAGCTTTTGGCTAGGCCAAGCCCCTCCCGATGTCAAGCCCGGCGGGCGATGTGACATGTTCGTCTCCAAGGGCTTGAGGCGGGTATTGACAAGGCTCGGCCGGGTGGGAAACCGTCTTTGCGATGCCCGGACGCGACCGCATTCGAATCGGATGGCCCTTCCGGAAACTGGGGAAGCATCCGCTGCTGGAGCCGCTGCTTGCCTCGCTTCCGCAGGTCGATGGCCCGCTCCATGTCGGCTGGGGCATGCGTCCAAGCGGCCTGGCCGCCATGCGCAAGGCGGGAGCCCGTAACGAGAAGCGGTTGATCCTGGAGGACGCCTTCGTCCGCTCGATCCGACCGGGAAACGAGGGCGCGGTTTACGGCCTGCTTACCGACTCGAAAGGCATGCACTTTGCCAGCGGAGGGGAGTCGGACCTGATCGAGGCGCTTGGCACGGGACGCCCCTGCGGTTGGATGAGGCAGGCATTGTTTCCCGGCGAGGATGCAGGGGAAATCATGCAGCGCTTCCGGCAGATCGGGGCATCGAAGTACAATTGGTTTCCTGGCGGCTTTGCGGAAAAGGCTCCGGACTTCGAGCCGGGCATCCTCGTGGTGGACCAAACGCGGGGAGACGCGTCCCTCCGCCATGGCGGCGTGGGCGACGCCGACTTCGAGCGGATGATTCTAAGCGCGTTCGAGGAGTCCGCCGGCACGCCTGTCTATCTGCGCGGACATCCGGACCATCTTCTGCGCTCGAAGACCTCGTGTTTTCCACGCCATCTGCTGGCTGACAAACGCATCCGTTTCCTGCCGCCGGACCTGCCGCCCGCAGCCTGTTTTCCGTTCTGCCGCACGGTGATGACGGCGGGCTCGTTGTTAGGAATGGAAGCCCTGGTCCATGGGTGCCGCGTGGTCACCTTTGGCAACCCGTTTTACGCCGGGTGGGGACTCACCGAGGACCGCGCCGCCACAAGGGTCGATCGCAAGGGTGAGGCTCTCGATCGCAAGGGTGCGATGCCGGATTTGAACCGGCTTTTCGAATTCGCCTACCTGCGCTACTGCCACTACTTTCATCCGGACACCCGCGAACCCTGCGGGTTGGGTCAGATCCTCGACCACCTGGAACTCCAGCAAAGGATGTTCCGGGAAAACCGGGGACGGAGCGTGACCGTGGGGCTCACCCCGTGGGCAAGGCACATCGCGGACAGCTACCTGCGCAGCCCCGCCGGCAGCGTGACTCATGTTTCAAGCTGGGAGGAGGCCCGGGAATCGCATGACGCCGACCGCTTCCTCGTCTGGAGCCGCAAGCTGTACCCGCCGCCGGAGTTTGCCGCACGCACCTCGCGCGTCGAGGACGGCTTCATCCGCTCGCGCGGTCTCGGGGCTTCATTCAATTTCCCCTACTCGTGGGTGATCGATCCGACGGGCATCTACTTCGACGCCTCCGCCCCTTCGCGGCTTGAAGAGTTGTTAGAGAACGGATTTTCACCCGCAGAGCTCGGGAACGTCCGCGATCTGATCGATCTGCTTCGCGAAAAACGCCTCACCAAATACAACCTCGCCGCACGCCCGATCGGGCTGGATCCCTCGATTGTCCGCGGCCGCAGGGTGCTGTTGGTGCCGGGTCAGGTCGAGGCGGATGCATCGATCGCCTTCGGCAGTCCGGAGATCCGGAGCAACCTCGCGCTCCTGCGCCGGGTCCGTGAGCTGGAACCGGAGGCCTGCATCGTTTTCAAAGCCCACCCGGACCTCGTGGCCGGAGCACGCCACGGCAAGGTGCTGCCCCCGGGCTACGCGGAGGCCTGCGATCTCGCGGTGACCGATGGCAACGTGCTCGACTGGCTGGAGCTCTGCGACGAAGTCCACACCATGACCTCAACGGTCGGCTTCGAGGCGCTGATCCGCGGCGTGCCCGTGGTCACGTACGGCATGCCCTTCTATGCTGGCTGGGGGCTCACCCGGGATCGCCTCGATTGCCCGCGCCGCAGACGCCGCCTCAGTGTGGAGGAACTCGTCTGCGGAGCCCTCCTGCACTACCCGCGCTACCTCAATCCGGAAACCGGTGAGTTCACCACCGCACTCCGCGCCGCGCAGGTCCTCACTTCACCCGCAGCCGCCGTGGATCGCCGCGCGGCCCATCTCAGGTGCCTTTCGGCGCTCAAGAAGTTGTGGGTGAGCCTTCGCAGATGAAGGGATGGCCTCCTGTTAGAAACGCCAACCCACGCCCAGCCCCAGCAGATGGGATCCCTGGTCGCCACCATCGTCCACCTGGGTGAAACCATAGCCTGCCTTGAGAAGCAGCGCGGCATTCAGCTGCCAGCCTGCGGCGAGCTCCGCGCGCCAGACACCCGACTGCCACTCGACCGCCTCGCCCGCCGGGCCCCGCGCCTCATCGGCCATCAAGCCGCCGAGTCGGGCAGCCAGCCACATGCCGGGCGAGAACTTCCATCGACCTCCGACAAACATCGCGGCCGCACGGAGATCGCCCGCGTCCGGGGTTTCGAATTCGGTGAGCACCAACTCACCGGTGAAGATGAGATCGCGGTGGGCCCAGCGCGCATCGAGACCAAGCGCCTGTTGTTGGAAATCCGAGGGATCGGCCCCGGCGGAAGAATCCTCCAGCCAGGGGCCGCGGCTTGCGGAGGCACCGATGGCCCAGGCAGCGTCCGGCCGCCAGCAGATCCGCGCCGTGATCGCCGGATCCTGGAAACCATTGCCCTGCCATGAGTCCGGATGCGAGGACAACCCGCAGTTCTTCAGCTCCGCGGCGTAGTCGAAATGCTCGGTCGAGCCGAAGACGGAGGCCCCCGTGCCGTATGAAGGCCCCCAGATCATCGAGGCCCAGTTTTCCTTGGCCAGCGAGGACACCGGTGGCGCGGTTCCTCCCGCCCGCGCGGCGATGGCCGCCGCCGAGACCGCCGCGGGATTCCGCGTCGGCACGCCGACGATCTGGCTGTAGGGCAGCGGGGCTGTTAGAAACGGATCATCAAAAAAATCATGCCCCGCCACCCAGCCACCGAAGACCGTGGGGAAGCTGCCGAGCTGCACGTTGAGCCGCTGGTCCTCCGCCACGCGCCAACGCAGGAACACCTCGTCGAGCCGCAGGTCGCCACTCTCGCGAGAGACCGCATCGAAGCCGCGGTCCGCACGCAGTGTGGCATGGAAAAACACCTGCTCGCCCGCCGCGCCGTCTGCATCGAGACGGAAGACCGGCGCGAGAAAGAACGAATCGTCACTCTCCAGCAAAGCGGCAGGCGGATCGTCCGAGGCCCAGCCCACGAGCTCCAGCGATGGCCTCAGATCGAGCCGGAAGAAATCATCATCCGGCACGACCGGGCGTGGCTCACCCGCGAGGCAGGAGGCGGCACCGAGGATCCAGCAGCAATAGGTTTTCATGGCAAGGCACCCACGGCCTGGAGCGGGGCGATCGTTGGGTTTCCCGCGCGGACCACGACCGGAGCGGACCAGCGGGTCTTCTCGTCGAGCTGGGCGTGAAGGGTGTAGGTGCCGGGCGCCACATCGAGAAGGGTGAAGCGGCCTTCGGCATCGGTGAGCGTGCGCCAACGGCTGTCCACCACCAGGATGCCGCCGCTCATGTGATCGTGGATCTCACAGCCCAACCGCACGAAGCCGGGCTTGTCGAACACCTCCGACGGTTGCGGGGATTCGTCCTTTTTGTAGCGGTGCAGCTCAAAGCGCTTCGCCCGCGAAAACGAGCGGATATTGTGATAGTCCGCATCGAGATTGGGAAACTCCACTCGCGTCCCCACCGCCACGATGATGAGGCTTTGGGTGAATTGATAACCCTGCTGGGCAAGCACCACCTTGGCCGCGTCGCCAACGGATCCGGCACCCGGACCTTCCAGCCAGACCCCGGCCTTGAGCGGCGGCGGAGGGGCGACCTTGCCGGAGATGTTGCCGGTGTATTTCTCCACCGCGATGCGCCCGGCCGGGCGCTTTGGCAGCGGCACCACACCGGAAACCGAGCCGCCCTGACCGCACGCCATTTCCATCCAGACGGGCTGGAGCAGAAGGATGAGCAGCGGTTTGAGGAATCGGAGCATCGGTGGGCGCAACGGAACGCTCCGACCCTCTATCGGAACGCCCCGCGGGTGAAAACGTGAAATTGCCTTGCACCCGGAAATCATCGGCATGGAATGCCTCCGTCCCCGACTGCCCACCGACCCGCATGGAAGACTCCGGCGAACTCCCGACCCCCGATGCGGACTTTTTCATGGCCGCCTTGTGGGATGCGGCGCGCCCGGCCACTCTTGAAGTTCCGGGTTACGAGATTCTCGGCGAGATCTCGCGAGGCGGCATGGGGGCCGTGCACCATGCCCGGCAGCTGCGCCCGGAGCGCGAGGTGGCTTTGAAGGTGCTCTTGCCGCAGTTCGCCGAAGAGCCGGAGATGCTGGCGAGATTCCAGCTCGAAGCCCGTGCCATGGCCGCCCTCGACCACCCGGGCATCCTCCCGGTGTACGAAGTGGGAGAGGCCGATGGCATGCCGTTCTTCTCCATGAAACTCGCCGATGGCGGCACGCTCGCGGATCGTTTGAAAAATGGACCGCTCGCCCCACGCGATGCCGCCGCGCTGATGATCCAGCTCGCCCGTGCCGTCCACCACGCGCACCAGCACGGCGTGCTCCACCGCGATCTCAAGCCGGGCAACTTCCTCTTCATGGAAGACGGCCGCGCCTGCGTGAGCGACTTCGGCCTGGCCAAGCTCGCCACGCCCGACCACGGCCCGCTCACCCGCACCGAATCGTTTTTCGGCACGCCCCACTACATGCCACCCGAGGTCGCGGCCGGTTCCGTGGCCGATTCCACCGTGGCCGGCGATCTCTACAGCATGGGCGCCGTCTTCTACGAATGCCTGACCGGCACCCGACCCCACCCGGCTCGTGAAAACGTCGCCGCACTGCTGCGCTCGATCGCCGATGATCCGGTGAAGCCCCCCCACCTCGTCCACTCCGGGGTGCCGCGCGATCTCTCGGTGGTCTGCATGAAGGCGCTGGAGAAAAAACCCGCCGACCGCTACGCCACTCTCGAAGAGTTCGCCGCGGACATCGAGCGCTGGTGCGAGGGCCGGCCGATCCTTGCCAGGCCGGTGGGCCAGGTCGAGGCGGCATGGCGCTGGGCCGGCCGGCATCCGCTTTCCGCCGGGCTGTTAGGAACGCTGGCTGCCGTGCTGGTCATCAGCGGCATCGTCCTCGCACTCACCTTGCGGGAGACCCGCGCCCAGCTCCACCGCGCTTTGATCGAACAAGCGCGCTCGGAGCGGCTGTTAGGAAATCCCGGCCACCGCCAGCGGGCGATGGGTTTGCTGGATCAAGCCTCGTCGATCGCCCGCTCCGCAGAGATCCGGGATGAGGTGGCCGCACTCGTTTCACGCCCGGACCTCGTCCCGCAGGCCAGACGCCTCCCCGCCCCCACACCTCCCGCCGAGCCGCTAACCGATGATCCGGTGATGCGTTGGCAAGCCGCGCCCGACCCCAAATCGTGGCTCGCCTGGCACGAATCCGGCACCGTCCGCTGGTGGGATCAAGGCAAGGCCCTCGCGGAGGTCCAGCCCGCCGAAAACCGCGACATCACCGCCACCATCCACCCTGCGGGCGATCTCGCCGCCTTTGCCGGAACCTCGCGCGGATTGGTCATCGCCCGGCGCGAGCATGGAGCTGTTAGATTCACCGTATCGGGTGCGCCGCCGGAGGGCATGCAGGGCTTTGTGCGGATCGATCCCACTGGCAGGCGGATCGCGCTCGCCGGTCCGGACGGGCTGTGGGTAGGGCGGATCGATGCACCGGACGCGTCGTGGAAACTCGCCGGATCCCCCGCGCGCTGCGCCCCGGCTTGGTCGGACGATGGGGCTCGCGTGGCCATCGCGCTGGGCGACCGCCGCGAGGTGTTGGTGCTTTCCGCGGAAGACGGCCGCACCTGCTCCACGATCACCACCAGCGGCATTCCGGAGCAGAGCGCGCTGGCTCCGGATGGCTCGCTGCTGGCCGTGACCACCACCGATGGCTTGCTCACGATCCACGACGCGGCGGACGGCTTCGTGTTTTCCTCGCTTCCGCATCGGTCCCAAGGTCTGTCCTTCGAAGGACCATCACAACTGCGATCCCTCACGGAAGAGGGCGAGTCCGATGCATGGTCCATCGAGCCGCTTTCCTCCTCGTTTCATCGTTGGAAGGAAACCCCGCGCGCGAAATCCGACGGCGTGGTATCCCGCATCTGCCTGTCTCCGGACGGCAGGCACCTGCTCACCCTCAGCGCAGGATGCGCGGCGATCTGGTCGGTCCATGACCAGGCGCAAACCGGGATCATCCCACTCGAGAGCCAACGTGTGGACGATCGCGCATCCGGCTGGTGGCTGGGCAACGGAGCGATCCTCCTCCAGGTGCCCGGTGGACTGGAACGCGTGGCGGTGGACCCCCATGGTCGACCGGGACAGGTGGAACCGCTCACCCGCGTCCCTGGCGCCGTGGTGCTCGACGTGGAGCCCGGCGGCGACTGGCTTGTCAGCGTCCCGGACGAGGAAGGAAACCCTAGCCGTGAACGCTGGCCGGGCGGTGATTCTAACAAAGCCCTTCCCGCGGATGCGTCCGCCTCACCCGGAGGCAGCGGGATCGAAGTGCGCGGCAACGAGGTGATCACCACCAGTGCGGCTGGCGGGCCGCTGCGCCTCACGCTGCCAAACCCGGTGGGCATCGCGGATGCCTGCATGACTCGGGATGGCTCGCAGGTCATCGCGCTCACCAAGGACCATCGCGTGGTTTCCTGGTCGGTCCAAACCCTCGCCCGGACGCTCGATGAGGCGGGTTTCTGAGTTCAGTTAGAAATTGACCCGGGTTCCCTCCATGAGACGATGGGAGACATGAAAGCCGAGGATCGCACTGCTGCCGGTCAGTTTCCCAACACCCGCTGGAGCATCGTCCGGCGGGCCACGGGCGAGGAGTCCAGCCCGGAGACAAAGCGAGCGCTGGAGGACATCTGCGGCGGTTACTGGCTGCCGATCTACGCGTTCATCCGCCGCACCGGAATCCGCCCTGCGGAGGCTGAGGAGCTCACCCAGGAATTCCTCATGCGCATGATCCAGGGCGAATACCTTTCCAGCGCCGATCGCGATCGCGGCAAGCTGCGCTCGTTTCTGTTAGCCTGCGTGAAGCACTTCCTCTCCAGCCACCGCCGGGATGCCGGCCGCCTGAAACGCGGTGGCGGCCAGCAACCGGTGTCCATCGATCAGGCCATCGCCGAGCACGGATACGCCGCGGAACCTGCGGATGATCTCACCCCGGATGCCGTCTTCGAGCGGCGTTGGGCGAAAAGCCTGATGAGCCAGGTGATGGAAAGCCTCGCCATCCAGATGGAGCGCGAGGGCAAGAAGGATCTCTACGACGCGCTGCTGCCCTTCACCCACCTCGATGCAAAGCCCTCTTCGATCGCGGATGCCGCCGCGAAGCTGGGCATGAACGAGGCCGCGGTGAAGATGGCCATCAGCCGCCTCCGCCAACGACTGCGCGACCGCCTGCGCGAGGCGGTCGCGGAAACCCTCGGTCCGGACGATGATCTGGAGGAGGAAATGCTCCATCTGCGCTCCTTGCTTGCGGGTGCTTGAGGAGATCGGGATTCATTCCCCGGCTGCGTCCGAGGCCTCATCGGGAAACACGGAGGCCAGCCCGGTTTCATACCACTCGTCGATGCCGGCGAGCCTGCGGGCGCGCTCGGCTTCATCGCCGATGGCATCCAACTCGACGAGCCGCTGCTGGCGTTCGCGGTCGAGACGCAGCATCGCCAGGCGCGACGCGTGATCCGGAGCGGCCTCGGCGTATTCCACTTCCGCGCGGACTTTCTCCATCGCCCCGCGGATCAACGATTCGTGGCGCGCGCCGGGCAAGCCCAGGCGATCCATCACCGCGGCGGCTCCCTCGCGCACCGATTGGGAAAGGATCTCCAGCGCGTCATATCGCTCGGCGGCAGGAAGCGCGGCCAGCGGGGCGATGCCATCCGCCACCCATTGCGAGAACACCGCGTCGATCTCGCCGCGAAGCACTTCCACGGCTTCCTCGCGGTTCCCTCCGGCCGCGGTGAGTTGCTCGAAGCGGAGACTCCAACGATCGAGGTTCTCCTCCAGTTCACTCTCATCCTGTATGGCTCCGTTCATGGAACTGGTGGATCTTTCCTCCAGGACTTCCACCGCCGGAGATGCGGTGCGGGGTTTCTTCGGACGTTCCTTGCGGGTCACGTGCGGTGCCTCCGAAGTGCCGGGAGACGATGGCTGGCGGTCAAGGGTGGCAAGGACAGCGGCCGTGACGACGACGAGGGCGATGGTGGCGAGGGCTTTGGTTTTCATGGCGGGAAGGGCTGGGAATCGGTGCGGGAAAGGAGCCCCCCGGCTGGCGGAGGGCTCCGTGGGGCGCAGGTGGATCACTGGATGCGCTTGATGGTGACCTTCACGCTGCCGCGGTTGTCGCCGAAGACGTTGTCGTTGGCGGAGAGGTCGAGGAATCCGGTGTTGGCAAAGGTCCGTGTGTGGCTGGTGCCGATGCGGAAGCCGCTGTTAGGGATGGCGTTGGAGTTCAGCAGGCCGGTGCTCGTGGTGGTGTAACGCTCGGCGCAGAGGCTCATCGCATTGAAGAACGGGAAACGGCGGGGACCGAAGGGGCTGTTCGAGTGGCCTGCGGCGCTGACGTCCGGAGAAAGGAAGCCGCCGTCGTTCCACTTGTCGCTGTTGGTGCTGAAGGAATACCGCTGACCGGGCTCGGTGAAGACACGGACGAAGGTGTGCTCGCTGCGGGCGCCGATGGTGAAGGTGCGGGATTCGTTTAGAGCCATCCGGAACTCGTCGCGGAAGATCAGGTTGCGATCACCGGAAACCGTCTGGCGGGTTTCATCGAGGCGGTTGAGGCCGATCTCGGGATCCACCACGTGGTAGTCTGGAATCACCAAGTAAAACGGCCGGGTGGCGGCAAGCGAATCGGCGGCAGCCTTGGCCACGGTCTTGTCCTTCCTGAGGAAGTCCTCCCAGAAGAAGGTGTTCATCGGCTCGGGCATCCAGTCCATGGTGGGCGCGCCGACGGAGACCTTGGCGCCGATGGCGAGCCAGTCATCGTTGAGCGTGCCGCCGAAGCAGTTGCACATGTGGACGAGGCGAAGGTTGAACTTGAAGGCCGGGTTGTTCTCACGGGTGCGGGCATCCGCCAGAAGATTGCGGATGTGCCGCGGATCCCGGCGGCCTTCACGGTCGACCGTGGGGAATCCGGGTGAGCCGACAAGCGCGGCACCGGCATTGAGGCCGAGCAGGTCCACATTTCCATGGCCCAGCACCGCAAGATCGGTGACGAAGCCGTCCTTGGACTGCTTGATGAGCTCGCGGAGCAGGTTTTCACGGGTGCAGCGGGTGTCCGAGAGGTCGATGAACCGCTGATATTTGCCCTGGGCGAGACCGCGGAACTTGGCGGATTCGCCGAGCTCCACGAAGGTGTCGATGATGCGGTCGATGGCGGTGGTGTCGCCCGCATCCTCACCGAGGTAGGATTTTCCGTTGCTGTTTTCCTGGAGCAGGATGAGCGCGCGGTTGGCGGCTTCGCTCACTCCGGAGACGAGGGTGGTGGCGGCGGCGATGAGGGCGGCGAGGGTGGTGGTCTTGGTTTTCATGGTCTTGTTCTTTCTGTGTTGGTTTTGGTTTTGGTGAGTGCGGCCGGCTGTGTGACCGGCTCTGACATCCCATTCTTGAGCCGTCCGATTCCGGAGGTAACACGCCCCCTGCGATTTTTTTCCGGAGTCCGAAAAAAGATCGGTTTCATCCCCCGCGCGGCTTGGCGGCGGCTCCCGGGCTGATAACCTGGGCCCCATGATCACCCGCCGATTCGGCCGCACCGGTATCCAGATGCCCGTCCTCACCTGCGGCGGCATGCGCTATCAGCACAAATGGGACGACGTGCCGCCCGATGAAATCCCGAAGGCGAATCAGGAAAACCTCGAACGCACGATCCACCGCGCACTCGAGCTCGGCATCAACCACATCGAAACCGCCCGCGGATACGGCACCTCGGAAATGCAGCTCGGATGGGTGCTGCCACGCTTCCCACGGGAGAAACTCATCGTCCAGACCAAGGTCGCCCCCACCGCGGACCCCGCCGCGTTTCTCGAAAACTTCGAGAAGTCGATGGCCTACCTGAATCTCGATCACGTCGACCTGCTTTCCATCCACGGCATCAACCACCGCGAGCTGTTCGATTGGACGATGCGCCCCGGTGGCTGCCTTGATGCGGCGAAACAACTGCGCAGGGACGGCCGCTGCCTGCACATCGGATTCTCCACCCACGCCGGCGTCGATCTCATCCGCGAGGCCGTGAACACCGGGGAGTTCGACTACGTGAACCTCCATTGGTATTGGGTGAACGATGTGAACTGGCCCGCCGTGCTCGACGCCACCCGCCAGGACATGGGCGTCTTCATCATCAGCCCCAACGACAAGGGCGGGAAACTCTATCAGCCGCCCTACAAGCTCACCCGCCTCTGCGAGCCGCTCTCACCGATGGTTTTCAACGACCTCTACTGCCTGATGCGCCCGGAGGTGCACACACTGAGCATCGGCGCATCGAGGCCCGGTGACTTCGACGAGCATGTGAAGGCCCTCGCCCTGCTCGACCGGGCGGAGCCGCTGGTGACACCGATCGTGGAACGCCTGCGCGCGGAAATGGAATGCTCGCTGGGAGCCGACTGGATGCGCGACTGGCAGACCGGCATCCCGGATTGGGAAGAGGTTCCCGGAAACATCCACATCTGGGAAATCCTCCGCCTCTGGAATCACGCCAGCGCTCTCGACATGGTGGAGTTCGCAAAGATGCGCTACAATCTGTTAGGAAACGGCGGGCACTGGTTCCCCGGCCTCAATGCCGCGGAACTCGGGAAACACGACCTGCGCCCCTGCCTTTCCGGCAGCCCGTTCCCGGAACGCATCATCGAGACTCTCGCCCAAGCCCACGATCTTCTCGCCGGCGAGGAAGTGAAACGCCTCGGCAAGGATTGAGCACCGCTCAGCACGCGGCAAAGTGGTCCCATCCGCCGCTCAGCGAGTCCCCCTCTCCCGCACCGGCAAGCCGCCCGATCTCCGTGAGCGGCAAGTCCGGAAACACTGCGGCCCATTGATCTAACAGAAATACCGCTGTCTCAGGAGCCATGGCGAACAACAACTCGAAGTCCTCGCCGTCTCGCATCGCCCCTTCCGCCGTGGATCCCGGAGTGACCGGCAACGCGGCGGGATCGATCCGGAAACCGCAGCCCGATGCCGCAGCCAGCCTCGGCAGGTCTTTGGCCAGTCCATCGGATAGATCCATCATGGCCGTCGGCTTGCAATGGGCCACCAGCCACGCGGCCTCCGCCACCCGCGGCGTGAAATGCAGGTGCTTTCCCTCGATGGAGCCGCCGAGGGTGCCGGTGACGAACAGCACGTCGCCCGGTCGTCCGCCGGAACGCAGGACCAGGCGCTCGCGTTCCACCATGCCCGTCGCTGCCACCGAGATGACCGGAGCCGAGCCTGCCGGCACACGGGAAGTCTCCCCCCCGGCCAGCACCGCTCCATGTTTTCTGAGGCAATCGCCCATGCCCTGATAGAGCGCCTCCACCCACTGCACCGCGGTATCTCCCGGCAACGCCAGAGTGATCAGGAAATGCCCGGGCCTCCCGCCCATCGCCGCAAAGTCCGAGACCACCCGCGCGACCGCCTTCCAGCCGACGGCACGTGCATCGGCTTCTAACAGGAAATGCACGCCACCCACCAAGGCATCGGTCTTTAGCAGTTGCAGCGATGAAGAACCCGGTCCCGGATCCAGCACGGCGCAATCATCCCCGGGCCCCGCAGCCGGACCCGCCGCCTGCGGAACCAGCGCGGTGATGCGCTCGATCAGGGCGTCCTCTCCGATGTCTCGCAGGGTCTTCACGGCGCGCCCTGGATCGGGAGGTCAAAATGCCGGGCGGCAAGCTGGATGAGCACCGTCGCTCCGTTGAAACAGAAATGCACCGCCACCGGTGCCCACAGTGAACCGGTTTTCTCATACAGCCAGACCAACATCCCGCCAAACAGGAAAAGCGGCAGCGCGGCTGTTAGATTGCCATGCGCACAGGAAAACACGAGCGACGAACACAGGGCCGCAGGCCACAGGCCGGTGAAGCGCTTGAGCACCGGGTAGAAATACCCGCGAAACACGATCTCCTCGCATAGGGGCGCCGCCACCACCGCCGCAAACGCCATCAACCCGAGCACCCGCGGATCCTCGGTGTCACGCAGCAGCTTCACCGCATCCTGCACGGTCTCCACCCCCAGCGATTCCATCCATTTCACATAGCCGGAAAGCTGCAAGCCGCCGAAGACCACCCACATCCCGAGCACCGCACCCGGAGCGATCAGAAACACCCACGGCCACGAGCGCCAGCGCAGCCCCAGCCACTCCACCGGATCCACCCGCGGAATCACCAGCACCGTGACAATCCCCGCCATGATGAATTGAAACGCGATGCTCGAAACCAAGGCATCCAGACTCAGCGCCGCAGCCTCGTTCTCCTTCATCGTCAGCGAAGCCATCGCCAGCCCGCCAAACACCGCAAACACGAAGATCACCCCTAACAGATCAAAGGGCCTGTAATAGTCCACCCGCACCCCGCCCGCCGCAGGCGGCAACGGCGGCGCTCCTTCCCGCGGCGGATCAAACGGCGAGTCCTCCTGCGACCCCGCCTCCACAAGGCCTTCTGCCGGACCACGGCCCACCATGGCCTTGAACAGCCCCCCGCCCAACGCGATGGCACAGGCCAGCACAAAGGCTCCGGTCAGAATGATCGCTGTGGGGTCCGTCATGCTCATGTCACGTTGCGGCGACCTTCGACGCGACGCGCCGCCCCGCCAATGGAAAAAAGCTCCTGCTTGTCTACCTCCATGATTCGGGTGGCTTGATCATCAACCCGCGCTTGCAAAATACCCTCAAAACCGGAGACTGCCCGCGTTATCGAGCATGCAAGGCACAGCCCGGGTCCCGCGAGGAATCCCTATCGAGCGATCCTGCGGCGGGACTATCCCGAGCCGTTCATCGCGCTGCTTGTCTTCATCCTCGGCATCTGGCTCTGGGATCACTACTTCGGGAAGTCCGCCGGTTACGCCCCGGGCACCGAGGAGATGGCCCTGGTGAAAATCGACCGCGACCTCCGCCTCGCCGAGGTCATGAGCGCCGATCCTCCCTGGCTCAAATGGTTCGCCGGTGCCGAGGAAGTGTCCGCGCCCAAACGCTCCGCCATCACCGTGCTGGAGAAGCTCATCAAGGATCAATCGATCACCCCGGCAGGCATGGAGGCTTATTGCGTGTTGAAATCCGACGAACTGGGCAAACCGATCCGCCAGGTGATGAACGAGCTTTTGCAGGGTCGGGATGTATCGGACTTCGATCCCACCAGCGAGCTGCTCGCCACCCACCGCGGCACCTGGTGGCAGGCCCGCCTGATCGAGGATTGGGAGAAAACCACCCGTCCGGCGCATTACTGGCGGCAGACCTTCGGCGAGGACTCCGCCAAAATCCGCACCCGCGCCATCGTCGCGCGTTCCGCCGTCTGGCTCACCGCCCTCGCCGGGCTCGCCTTCATCCCGGCCACCCTCCGCCATCTGCGCCGCGCCTTCACCGCCAAACCGGCCGGCTACAGCAGCCGCTGGACGGTCCACCTCGGCTTGGTCGTCTTCCTCGTCGCCACCCTCGCCTGGATCGGCTTCACCCTGGCGCTGGAAATCGGGATCACCGCGCTGCCCGGGCTCCATCCCGCCATGGCCATCCTGCTGGACTCCACCGCCCGGCTGCTCCCCTCACTCATCGCCGTGGGCCTGCTTTTCCGCAAGCCCACCCACGCTACCCGCGTCCTCGGACTCCGGCGGCCACCACAGCTCCAATGCATCCTCGGGCTCTTCGCCCTGCTCATGATCATCGATCAGATCCTCCGCGCCCTGTTCGACAACGGCGGCGGCCCCGATCCCGGCGGCGGACTCAGCGTCGGCGAGGCCGGCTGGTGGGGCCTCGCGTTCTCCATCGTCTCCGCCTGCCTGCTCGCCCCTTTTGCCGAAGAACTCCTCTACCGCGGCGTGCTCTTCAAGTCCCTGCGCAACCACCTCGGCATGCTCGCCGCGGCGGTCGTTTCCTCGATCATCTTCGCCATCCTCCACTTCTACGACGGCTACGGCCTGGCCAGCGTCGGCATCTTCGGGCTGTCCTGCGCGCTCCTCTACGCCGCCACCGGCTCGCTCTGGTCCTGCATCGCCCTCCACGTCCTCTACAACGCGTCGATCAAGGTCCCGGAGTGGATCGTTTACCACGCCCCGTTCTGAAAGCCACCCCTCTCAGGCACTCGGCGGCTGGTTTCTCATGAAATCCGCCACCTGCGAAAAAAATGGCTCCAGAAACGCCCGCGCCTCTCCCGGCGTGCCGCACTCGTCCATCGCCCCGGCCATCAACTCCAGCCAGCGGTCCCGCTCCGCCTCGCCGATCCGGAAGGGAATGTGCCTCATCCTCAGCCTCGGATGCCCGCGCGTCTCCATATACCGCGTCGAGGCCCCCAGCCGGAACAACAGAAAATCCACCAACCGCTCCTCCGCCCCCTCCCAGTCGTCCGGGGGATACATCGGGCCGATCAAGCCATCCTCCCGCACCCGCTGGTAAAATGCGGCCACCATCCGCCGGATCCCTTCCTCTCCGCACACCTTCATCACCGTCGCCTCGTCCATCGCCCTTCCTTGCGCCGGATTCCTCCGCCACGCAAGCCCGGATCCCTCCCCGCCGCACCCCTCTCCGCGCTTGCAGGAACGCCAATCTGCCGCGACACTCCGCCCCATGTTCACACCGAAATGGAAGGAGGAGGCCAAACACCTCGCCAAGGGAGCCAGGAAGTTCGTGCACTACAAACGCGACCTCCTGAAGCCCGATCGCATCGCGGAAATCGAATCCCGCCGCTCCGACCTCATCGCCGCCGTGAAATCCGGCGACCGCGCCAAAGTGGACGAGGCCTCCAAACAACTCCGCGCCGTCTGCGAAAACGCCCTCCCCTACGAGAAACCCCTCGGCTGGTTCGAGGAAAACGTCGAGGTCATGTTCGTCGCCATCGTCATCGCCCTCGGCCTCCGCGCCTACTACCTCCAGCCCTTCCGCATCCCCACCGGGTCCATGCAGCCCACCCTCAACGGCATCATCGGCAAACCCCTGCCCGAAGCCGAATGGCCCTCATTCCCCCAACGCATGATCGAGCTCGTCCTCCGCGGCCGGTCCTACGTCAAGGTGGTCAACGACCGGGACCGCCACATCGCCCCCAACCCGAAGGGCCCCATGGGCCTCGACCTCCGCGACGTCCAGAAATTCCACTTCTTCAGCCGCGGCGAGATGCACTTCACCGACTCCCCGCCACTCACCCTGCCCGCCCCCGTCAACCCCTGCCTCGGCGCTGGCATGATCAACGCCCTCGGCATCGGATCCCGAAACAACTGGCTCCTCCCCAAAGGCACCGTCATCTGCGAAGGCACCGTGGACACCGGCGACCTCGTGCTCGTCGACAAATTCTCCTACCACTTCCGCAAACCGAACCGCGGCGAGGTCTTCGTCTTCGACACCCTCGGAATCCGCGGCATCCACGATCGCTCGGGCGACCAGGCCGCCGGCTCCCACTACATCAAACGCCTCTGCGGCGTCCCCGGAGACACCCTCAGCATCCAGTCCCCCGATCTCCTCGTGGACGGCCGCATCGCCCAGGAACCCGGCATCCAACGCGTCATCCGCGGCCAGGGGGAATACCACATCAATCCCAACGGCTACGGCCTCGCCTCCCCGGAAGGCGGCCGCGGCCGGTCCCTCAGCCAGTTCCTCGCCCGCCCGCAGGACACCCTCACCCTCAAAAAGGAGGCCCGCCAGGGCATGCGCGAATACGCCGCCCTCGGCGACAACACCGGCAACTCACTGGACTCCCGCTACTGGGGACCCGTCAAGGAGTTCAATCTCGTGGGCCCGGCGCTGTTCTCCCTCTGGCCCATCACCACCGGCCACTGGGGTTTCATCCGCTGACCCACCGTGTCCGAGGCCTCGGAAATCACCCGCCGCGCGAAATCGAATCTCGCATTCGCCCTCCGCATCCTGCCCAAGGACCGCCGGGCGGACATGATCTCCTTCTACGCCTACTGCCGCACCCTCGACGACCTCGCCGACGATCCCAGCCTCCCGCTCGAACAACGCGCCCGGGCCATCGCCGACTGGAAAAACGGGCTCCTCCACGGGTTCCAAAACCCAAGCCCGCTCCAGCAGGAAATCCTCTCCCTCCGCGAGCGACACCTCATCCCCACCGCACACCTCACCGCCATCGCCGATGGCTGCGCGGCCGACCTCTCGCCACGCCGCTTCCAATCCTGGCCGGACCTCGATGCCTACATCTGGCAGGTCGCCTGCGCCGTCGGACTCGTTTCCATCCGCCTCTTCGGCTGCTCCCACCCGGACTCCCCCGCCTACGCCGAGGCCCTCGGCCGCGCCCTCCAACTCACCAACATCCTCCGCGACGTCGGCGAGGACATCGACAATGGCGGCCGCATCTACCTCCCGCTCGATGACCTCCACCAGGCCGGACTCAATGAAGCCACCCTCCTCCGCAAACCCACCGACCCGCGCTTCCACGAGCTCATGAAGCTCACCGCCTCCCGCGCCCGCCGCTTCTATCAGGACGCGGAGGCCCTCCTCCCCGCCGCCGACCGCAAGGCCCTCGCACCGGCCCGCATCATGGCGGAGATCTATCAGAAACTCCTCGCGGACATGAGCGCGGACGGCTTCCGCGTCTTCTCGAAACGCTACCGCGTCTCCCGCCCCCGCAAGCTCTTCATCCTTCTCAAGCATCTCATTGCCGGTTGATCCCGGCTCGAATACAATCCACCCAAACCCGTCCGAAGCGCATGTCCAAGCTCACGCTCACCACCCTTGCCTCCTCCGCCCTCATCCTTGCGGCCTGCAGCCCGCCACCTCCGGTGCCACCCCCGCAGTTCACGCCAAACCCACCCTACGCCCCCACGCCGGTGGACCCCTACGGCCAAGCCCAGAACCCGGCCACCCCGGGAACCCCCGCCGCACCCGGCGTCGCCGCCACCCCTCCGACCACCCCTCCCACCGACGCCTACGGCCAACCCGTCCAGCCCGCGCCGCCCATCACCACTCCTCCCGTCGATCCCCCCACCGTCCGCCCCGGCGAATACCCGCTCGCCCGCCGCACCGCCAATCCCAACGAGGTCATCAGCCCCTACGAACCCTACAACGTCGTGAACATCGAGGGCTTCTCATCCGGACAACTCGCCCGCGATCCCCACAACAAAAAAATCTTCCGCATCCCCTGAGGCCCGGAGCCTCCCCCATCCCGGAGATTCAAAGAACAGCCCGCGGCCGCACGGACTCCGCGTTTGCCGCTTGCCTCCGGCACTCCGGCCTGTCATTCGTTTCGTGCATTTTTTGCACCCCCCCCTAACCCCACCCCGCATCGAAACCATGAAAACCATCGTCCTCGCCGCACTTGCCGCCGTGGCCACCCTCGCTCCCCTCCACGCCGTGGAAAAAGCGTTCAAAGTGACCAACGTCCTCATCGTCACCCCGAACAGCCAACGCCCTCCCGGAGCACCCAACTTCAAGAAAGGCGACACCGTCCGCCTCGACATCGGCAAAAACCGCGTCACCGGACCCCAGGGCATCACCATCCCCATCGCCTCCACCTCCGTCACCGCAGACGTTTACAACAAGGTCAAAAACGTCGCCTCCACCGACACCGCCACCATCCGCAAAAACGGACTCACCGGCAAAAAATCCAAAATCATCGGCGGCGAACTCAACTTCACCCGCCCCGTCAAAATGTCCGTCTTCGGCCAGACCATCACCACCGCGGGCATGATCACCTACACCCTCGAGCCCAAGTAAGGCTCCCCCACCCCATCTCACCATCCCACCCCAAGGGAGGGCCCCAAAGCCCTCCCTTTTTCACGCCCTCATTCCATCCCCTTTCTCCCGAATCACCGAAAAGTCGGCCCCTGTCGGCAAAACCCTGCCGGTCGCGGGTGGCCCCGCTGTAGATGCAGTTCGCGTCAGGCGGCTGAAAAGCCGAAGAAATCCCGGGCGATCTAACCGTTCTTGCTGCTTCAATGCGGGGACTTACCCGAATGGCAGGGGATCAAGCAGCGTTTCACGAAGCCGGTGTGCTCAGTGGAGCGCTGACTTTAGTCGGCGAGTCTCTGGCGGACGGGACCTTGCTTGCCGGCTGAAGCCAGCGCTCCGTTCCGCTGCTCAATCCCGTGCCATTCACTACTGACCCCGGAGATGCTTGGTGGTGCGGAGCGTAGTTCTAAGGAGCTAGAGTCACTCCTTTGTCAGCTTCCGGGGCGAGGTTGTTTTGCTGGTCGTATTCCAAATTCCGGTCGTTCGGTGTTGGGTTGAGGTAGGAACTGAAGGTAAATGAAGGCTCTAACACGAGTTCTCGCTTCTCATTACGATTCACAGTATTGAATTCGAAAGGATTGGAGTTCTCTTGAGCATTCGACCTCCCGACAATTTTCCCATATTGGGCTGATGTGATTTTGTTGGTCGACTTGTCTCTGACCGTGCGAATCCTCAATAGGTAGCCCAGCGGCTGTTTTTCTTTTGCCTCAGACCTTGCCTCATAAATCGGACTTTTTACATTGAGTGACTTCACCTCGTAGCCATTTTCGGGGGCGATTCTAGGGTATTTGAGTTCACTTTCCTCTCCAATTAATTCAGTGATCGGAAGTAAGCCGTCGTCTGGGTTGGGAAATCGAATCGTTGCGTCTGTCTTGTAGCTTTCCGGACTCAGAAATTCCGAATCGAAGCGGATGAGTAGATCCGCAATTTCTCCCTTGCCGTTCGGTTGCACCCAGTCCGCTTTGATCATGTCAAAACCTACTTCTTCCCCAAGTTTAGGCGGGTGATAGATGTACAAAGCGCCGCCGCTTAATCCTAATCTGACAATCATCGGAATCGGTTTCCCGATTTTCTTGAGCATGATGGGAATGGTGGGATTCCATGGTTGGATTTTGTCTCCACTTTTAATATTGTGAAGCATTTGATTTTGAGGTGGAATATATATTATCCTGCTAGAATAATAGCCCAGTTTTTTAACTTTGATAACAATGTTTGTTTGAATTTCTGATTCAATAACAAACAGGCCTTGTTCGTCTGAACGGCCCCGAAAATCATTATAACCATCCTTGTATTCGAGGGGATTCCCAACAGCCACATGTACCTCGGCGTCTTCGATGGGCGCGCCATTTTCATCAATCACTTTTGGGCTGATTTTTATGATCGCGTAGTCGCCCAGGGCAGGTGGCATATCCGGTATCTCCTGAGAGTAACATAGGGATAACAACGAGAAAGTCAGTATCGCTGCTGGATATTTCATATTCAGTTCATTGTTGTTTTTTGAGACTCCCGCGGGTGACCATGTCTTTGAATAGTTTCAAAACTCCATCAAGTCAATAGGGTCAGAGTAGAATGGCACGGGATCAAGCAGCGTTTCACGAAGGCGGTGTGCTCCGTGGAGCGCTGACTTTCGTCGGCGAGTCTTTGGCAAACGGGACTTTGCTTGCCAGCTGAAGCCAGCGCTCCGTTCCGCCGCTTAATCCCGTGCAATTCACCCCTGAGCCCATTCATTCACTGACCCCAGAGACACCGCTATTCGGGCTGTCCCGTCACCGGATTAACACCTTTGACCCGAACACGCTGGAAAGCGGCATCTTCCCAGCCGTCTTCTTTTGCGATCTCAACGATCCGTTCGGTGCATAAAAGGTCTAGATAGCGGGGTGCTCCATACCCATTCGATTGGCAAAACAAATCCGCACCTGACCAAGTCAGCGGGTCATACTGAAGAATACACGTCGAGTCGCTCCTCACCGCATTTAGGTTTGGATTTCCGTCCACATCGACCACATACCCGCTGGCGGCATAGTCGACTTGTATGCCCGGTAACGCTTCAATCACAAAATACTCAGGGGCGGGAATATTCCTAAGCTTGCTGTTCTCAATAGACCCTATCGGAATTGGGGTGATTCTCCTAAGAGCGATGTCGCGGGATTCCAACGACATCACAATCTTTCGACTGAAAACAAAGGACGGAGGCGGATTGCCACAGCTCATTAGATCGGGCCACCGTGAGCCGGCCTCACCCACATGCAGTCCCGGTAGCCCAGGATCTAAAACAGAAGCCAACTTCCGCCGCTCCCTCAAATACTCAGGAAATTCCTGTTCGAAACCCATTCGATCAAACGGTCGGTAGCCATATGCATACGCAAACTTTTTACTGTCTCCAGTTCTAAACTTGTAAATCTTCATTTGGGATTCAATGGGGTCAGATTACACATTTTAACATTCTCCCAATTTTATCAGTGTTCTTGAGCGTTTCCTTGGTGGCGCGTCCTGCGGAAACACTCCTGCTGACCGAGCCCGGGTGGCCCATGGCAAGGTGTTCCGCGATCCAGGCATTGCTCACGCTGGTGTGGGTGCGCAGCAGGATCGCGAGTTGGACCTTGCGCGGGTCGGTTTTCCTTAGCGCTCGCAAGCCGGACAAGTCGGGCGGCAATCCCAGAAGCCGACTTCCCTCGCGCACCAGGCGCAACGCCTCGGATTCACCATGGTCCCGTTCGACTCCGGCAGCCCTGCGGCGGGCTCCGGAACGAAGCTTCGGTTTCTCCAACATCCTGAGCAGCTTACCCTTGAAGCTCTCCTTGCCAAGATACCAGCCCCGGCGGATCGCCTCCATGGCCTGATCGTCGATTTTTCCCTTTTCATTGGCAGCCCGGGCTTCAAGCCATGCCACATAGGACCTCCGGCCACGGCCATCCGGCGCGAGTTGGAACGCACGCAGAATCCTTCCGCTCTCCAGCCAAGCTGGTCCGTTTCCCTTGTGATGGGATGGGAGGCTGCTCCATCGGTAAGTCAGGAGCGCGCCACGCTTGCCGCCAGCCAGTCCGGCACGCGCGGGATTGAGGTGAATGTAGTCGGCGAGAGCCTTGAAGTAGTGCGGATCCGAATCCGTGGCATTGACCGGAACGGCCTTGTAACGCCCCTGAAACACATGACCGCGCCGCAGCCTGGCGCGGTTCCAGCCTTGGCTGTAGGCCGAGAGCAGCCATTTCATGCCGCTCACCAGGTTCGGCTGCGGGGTTTCCAGAAGCAGATGGAAGTGATTGCCCATTAGCACCCACGCGTGAATCCTCCATCCGTGGCTTTCACACACCTGTCCCAAACGGTGAAGAAAGGCCTTCCGGTCATCGTCGGTCACAAACACCGCATCACCACCGTTGCCACGGGCCATGACATGATACACCGCGCCGGGATATTGGAATCGTGGCTGCCGAGCCATGAGAGGATGCTGCCCCTAGCC
>JAIXOR010000063.1 GCA_027486655.1 Verrucomicrobiaceae bacterium
AATCGGAAATCGGAAATCGGAAATCGGAAATCGGAAATCGGAAATCGGAAATCGGAAAGCTCTCCCCACGATCATCTTCGTGGCGTCACGAAAATGGCCGGACCCTGAGCCACTGGAAATCCAACCGGGGATTCGTCATCCGCCTTTCAGCGGAGAGAGGAGCCGTCCCCGGACTGTGAAAGAGGTTTGCGTGATTCTTCTGGCCGTGCCAAACAAATTTCCGAACAACTCCCACGCATCCCCCCCAAAGCAAACTCCCGCTCCTCTTCCACTTCTCACTTCTCCCCAGCCTGCCCGCCCTAGCCCAGCGCGAAGCTCTCCCCCCTGAAAACTGAACACTGAAAACTTGCAAACTCCCTCCCATTCCTGGCTTTCCAAACTCACCGACCTGAACCAGGACCGGTCTCGCGGCACTGCGCCGCACAAGCCGCTGCTCCATCTGGTCGTCATCGATCTCATGGAATCCGGCAAGCTTGCCAGCGGGGAGTTCCGCCGTGATGGCGAGCTGGCCTTCCGTTTCCATTCCTACTGGTCGCTTGGCGCGATCGGCCGGAGCTCGCGGCCGGATGTGAAGCTGCCCTTCTACCACACGCGCACGGACGGCTTCTGGACTCCCTACGAAGAGGACGGACGCGAGGCCGCCGCTCGCGACCTTGCACGCGTCGCCCGGCTCCATCCGGATTACCTGCTCTGCCTCGCCGATCCCGGCTTCCGCGCCGCCGCCCGCCGCACGATCCTGCTCACCCATTTCTCCGGCAGCATCCGCGCGAACCTGGCGGACTTGCTCGGGATCGACCTCGAAACGGCCGACGCCGAGCTCCCGGCACCGGCTCCCGCCTCTCCGAAGGCCAACCGCAAGCGCGAGGCCCGCTTCGCCTTCGAGGTGCTGCCCGCCTACGACTTCACCTGCGCCCTCACCGGCTACCGCATGGTCGCGGAGGACGGCACCACCATCCTCGACGCCGCCCACATCCACAGCTTCAAACACGGCGGACCCTGCATCGTCCGCAACGGCCTCGCCCTCTCCAAGACCGCCCACTGGCTCTTCGACCGCGGGTTCTGGTCGCTCTCCGACGACCTCCACGTCCTCGTCAAACAACAACACTTCCACGAAACCGGCGACCCCGGCCTGCGCCTCAAACCCAAGGACGGAAAACCCCTGGAACGCCTCCCACAAGCCACGCACCGACCCGATCCCGAGCACCTCGCCTGGCACCGGGCGAGGCACGGGTTCTGACGCTTCTCGCATTGACGATGCAGCCCGCTTGCAACCACCTTCTTGCTATGCGGATCGTTCTCTCGCTAGCAATCGTGTTCACCAGCAGCCTCCTCGCCTCAGCGGCAGAGCCCAAGCCGTTCGTGAAGCTCGAAAACTGCACCTTCATTCCCACCGAGTGGGCCGATGGCGACAGCTTCCGAATCAAGACAGCCACTGGAGAGGAGCATACCGTCCGCCTCTACGGGGCCGATTGCATGGAATGGCATATCGGCGATGACACGGACGCTCGAAGACTTCGCGCCCAGCGCCATTATTTCGGAATCACTGAGGCCGCTCCGAAAGCCGCTGATGCTATCGAAATGGCCAAGGGATTTGGCAAGGTTGGCGCAGATAGGACGGCTGCTCTTCTGGCAAAGCCTTTCACGGTTCACACCCGCTTCCGTAACGCTCTCGGCGATGGAAAGCACCTGCGCATTTTTGCTTTCGTCGAATGTGCCGATGGTGCGGATCTCGCGGCGGAGCTGGTAAAATCAGGGATCGCCCGAGCCTTCGGCACTTTCGACGACGGTCCGGGTGAACGAAGTGCGGAAGAATACGAGAAATCTTTGATTGATCTCGAACTCCAATCCGCAAAACGAGGGTTGGGTATCTGGTCCAAAACCAATTGGGACAAGCTGCCCGTCGAGCGCCACGCGCAACGCAAGGACGATGACGAGGCGGAGCTTGCCATTGGGAACAATAAGCTGAAACCCGGTGAAAAACTCAATCCCAACCTCGCCTCTCGCGATGAGTTAATGAAACTACCCGGTGTCGCCGAGGAAACCGCGAATCGAATTATTGAAGCTCGCGATGACGCCCCATTCGAGAAACCGGAAGATCTTTTCAGAGTGCACGGCATAAAGTTAAAAACTCTCGAAAAGTTCCGCCATCACCTTGAATTCAATACACGCTGATCCCACGTGATCGCGTAGCAGTTCTGCGAAGGCTTGTGATTGTGGCGATGCTACGACGCTGCTAACAATCACCGCAGGTGAAAATGCTATCTCGTATTGCACCTTTGGTGCTTTTACTGATTCTCCCTGGGCTTGCGGAAGACCCGATTTCCTTCGGGCTGCGCGGCGCGTACAAGGCTTTCTCTGAGGTTCCAACTGAAACCGCGTCGAAGGCGCGCGCCACCGCGGCTGAGCTTCTCTCCCGCTATGTGAAGGCGCACGATGGAAACCATTTGTCAAAATTCAGCACCGGAACGGCGGGTAGGTGGCTGGAAACGAAGGGACTCAATCTCAACCGTGTGACCGCTCAGGCGGTGTCCAACGCCGATCAAGCCAATGGCATCGCGGAAAGCTATCTCGTGAGCGTGGACGCAGAAATGTCCCGAAACTTCGACCCAACGATCTCCAAGTGGTCGGCTTGGCACGAGGGAGGAAACTTGTTTCTCCCGGCAGCAATCAAAGTCGTCCGAGGCACGGATGGCCGATGGACTGCCCATGCACCTACGCTCTCGAATCTGGTCGCCTTCTCGGCCCGGGGAAATCCAGGCCTGGTTCCCACCGGAACCAAGTCGGATTCTGATGCCATAGTTCCTTTACTTGGAACGCCTGCCCCAGCTAACCGGGCGCTTCCAACTGTATCCACTGAAGCCGAAAAGCCACAAACTCCGAGCCCCACGGCTTCCTTGGCAGCGAAGTTTGCGATCAGCATGATCCGCATCGTCATCGTGGTGGCCCTTGTCGTGATCGGCATTCCTCTTTTGTTCCTATTTCTTGCCAAACTGCTGGTCCGGACCACTCGTCCACAATCGAAGTCCCGCGCCGTGGCCCCACCTCCGACAAGATCCTCCGCGCCGCTACCTCCACCTCTTCCCAAGGAACCGCCCTATTCCGAGATGGATCTCATGAGGGCCAACAGCCATCTTCTTACTCCAGCCGAGCAAGCGTTCCACGCGGTGCTTGAGCCCCTCGTTCGCAACTCCTGCGCCATCTCTACCAAAGTTCGCCTTGCTGATCTCTTTTCGGTCATTCCCGGCCGCGGCCAGCAAGCTGCATTCAACAAGATCTCACGGAAGCACATCGACTTCGTCCTCACCGAACCGACCACCAGCCGTATCTTGTGCGCCATCGAACTCGACGACTCTTCGCACAACCGCGCCGACCGAATCGGTCGCGACGACTTCGTGAACGAACTCTTCGCCGCCAACAACCTGCCCCTGCTGCGTGTTCCGTTCGCATGGACCTACAATCTTCCCGGGCTCCGCGCAGAGCTTCTCAAAGCCGGCGTCGTCCTTTCGAGCGCAGCCTGATTGGGCCAGGCTATCTGATTGCATTATGTCCAGCGATCATCCTAAGTTTAAATCGCGGCCTTTAGGAAAATCTGCTTCCGGTGATAGTCCAAGAAATGTTTTTGATCTTCGTTGAATCGACCGGCAAAAATCGGACGATCTAGTGAAATGCCCATCTTCGAAACCGAATCGGTGTCGGCAATTGGCGAAACCAACACTTCTCCTTCGTCACCGAACGAAATGAACCCTCGATCGAACAAGTGGTCAATCGACGGCGTCAGTAGCAATCCGTTGGCTCCGCTGAGTCGCTCAGCATCCGTTGCTTCACGCCACGGCTTGATGTGGCTTGCAATCAGATGCTCGCTGTTTTTTACATGGGTGATCCGGCACTCCCGTTCGATACGATGGACTTCCTGCCGGAACCGCCCCTGCCCACGCCGGGCTGCGATCAATGCCTTCCGGGTGGTCTCCGGCAAATCCACTCGTTCAAGAATGGTTGTCTGAATTCTTTCTTCCCATTCAAACAGAATAGCGGGTTCGGGAGTCATGGGGGCAGTTTCTTCCCGGACAAGCGATGTATCACCCAAGAGGACATTAAGTGACGGTTCCGCTAAATCAATAAGTGCTGCAGCCAGCGCCCGAGGAATCTCGGAAAGATAAGCAACCTGATTGCCGTGGCCGTTCTCCTGGATTGGCGAATATTGCCTGGGCAGAAGGTGGGCGATTTTACCAATCACATCCTTGATCCGCAGCGGAGTCCGGAACTTCTGAAATCCCACGTCCACCCGCCAACCAAGGTCGTTCCACGCCTCGCCCACCTTGCCGAACTCGTTCGGTTTTGGGCAGGAATAGCACGCCAGCCTCGCAGGGCCTACGGCCTGCAGCTGTGCGAACGCAAACGAGAAAATCAAATCGCCCTGCCGAACTTCCCGCAGAGTCTCGTAGTAATGGTTCCGCACACCGTTTTTCTTCACTTTGGGACACCAAATGTAGCCGTTCTCCACCTCATGGCGGAACGTCTGCTTGTGATTTACCCACCAGAAACGCATCGGAAAATATCGTGATTATCGAGAAGAACCGACCAAGCGGGCGATATTGTCGGAGTCGGATCTGATCGTCCAAACGCCCTGCCGCTCCCGGGACTACTTCAGTCCGTATCGGTCGCGATGGAAAGCCGAATCTTTCGAGGCGAGGACAGCTACCCACCGAAAATGATTCGCCCATCAGTTCCAAGCGCTCGGCATCCCCCATCTGCTCATGGCCGACCGCCGCGGCAAGCGGGCCTACGATCCCCGGAAAACCCAGGTCAACATCCTGTCTGTGCAAAGCAGCAAGGGCCTTGAGTTCCGCTCCGTGATCTTCATCGGTATCGGCCAAGTCGACACCTCCGAAACCCAGGCCGCCCAGAACATGAAGCTCCTCTACGTTGGCATGACCCGGGCCAAGGAACGGCTGTTGATCACAGCTTCGGCGAGGAATGAGTTCACGGAGAGACTGGGAACGATGACGGGAGATGCATGCGCCGTGGCCTGAGCCGAGAGTTGATGCCCTGATTCATGCCTCCCGGCATGGGATCTTCCGAAGATGTGGCGGCAGCGAATCGTTCATAGCGCAGACTATCCGGTCCACTTCCGTTGAAGGGTTCGCCGGGGAAGGGGTTCCCCCAGTTTCATGATGCTGCCGCACCTGTTGGGCGTTTTTCACAGCGGTAGGCCAATTCGGAAGCAGAAACTTTAAGGCCTCCTCGGTCGTCTCCCGGTTGGTGGAATAGTCCCGGCCCAGCTCAGCGCGGAAAGCGTTCTTAGTGGTGCCTCCGTCGATCAGATCACTCCGGGTTGTCATACGGAGGTGAAGCAGCAGCCAATATTCGAAACAAGGTGTCGAGTGGGCCAGCCGCACGTTCAGGTCCCTTGCTTTCTGAACGACGTCATTCCAGAATCCCTGCCGGTTCGCGACATCGGTATCGATCACCGCCCATACGTGGTCGAACGACTCAAGTTCGGTAACCGCGACTTTCTTTTTCTTCACCCGGCGGGCCAGCGCCTTCACTTCCTTGGCAGCCGACTGAATGACATGTCGGGGGTCAGAATGCTGCCCTGGTATGACTTTGACGGTGACTGTCGAAAGTTGTAGCGACTCACGGAGCAACTCGAAATACACAGGCTCCGTTACTGTCCCTTCGGTAACGATGAGAAATGAATCACCCGGAGATGCGCATGCAGGACGCAACGCGGCTACGGCCTTGCGCTCGAGGCTAAACTCTTTGGCCTTATACCAAGGAAGGTTATCAGCCATCCTGACCCTCCTTATCCGGTGCGACTTTTTCCACGTGTGAAAATGTCCCCAGTAGGCCACGGGGAACAAAAGGCACTGCACCGTAGCGGCCTGCCATGTAGCCTCTAATAAGTGACTCGTCCTGGCGGGGCTGATATTCCGTGAGAGGATAGAGATGCGAGGCACCTTCTTCATCCTTGTCAGTGAACCAAACTTGGTCCCGGCGCAGCAGGGTACCATCAAGGAATAAGGGGTTGTGGGTGGTGAAAATGATCTGGGCACCACCGGTGTTCTCGTTCTCGTTGAAGATTAGTTTGAGCAACTCACGGACCATAATCGGGTGCATGCTCGTCTCAATCTCGTCGATACAGATTGTGTAGCCGTTTTCAAGAATATCGAGCCAAGGTCCAATCAAGGCGAACAAGCGATGGGTGCCTGCTGATTCCCGTTTCCATTCCAGAGGCACTCTCGCGTTGCCTGGGCCTTGGTGGACAAGCTGTGGTTCTCGAAACCGCGGGCGATTCTCCCCGCTCTTTTCTAGCTCTTTGACCATGTCAGGAGCAACCACTTGCAGAATTTTCATCGTCTCGACGTTAGGCGGCTCCTTCTCGATCGCCACCGCTTCCACGACTCCAAGGTCCGCATGTTTGAGAACCTTCATGATCTTATTCTTCAGCGCCTCACCTTTGCCATCGATCTGACTGAGCGTAAATCCGCCGCCAACTCCAGAGCGCGTGCTCAAGTCCATAAACTTGATCCGACTAACCAGCCAGCGGAAAGGCGTTTGGACTTCCTTGCGGTTCTCCGCAACCGCCTTGGAAAGATAAAGCATGTTACGCAGCGTGCGCTGCTCGATGTCCCGGTTCCTCGGCAGCCCGACTGGATTGTCTGGGGAGAAATCATGGGAGCCTCTCTCCGAGTTCCAATCCCGCTCGAACCAGATCTGCTCCCTGCTCGACGGCCATGCCCGCAGGGATTCGTGGACCACCAGTGCCTTTGTTGCTGCGACACGGTATTCGAATCGGACTTTGCCCACGGCAAATACGATGGCAAAGGCGGTGGGCTCTTCTGAAGACGCAGTATCCAGCGCAAAAGGGTCGATGAATGAGATTGGCTCCTCGGGATCGGTGGTTTTGGCGGATTGTCCGACCCAGTCGGAAAGCGCTTCCATGGCCTCGATGACCGTGCTCTTGCCACTGGCATTGGCTCCGTAGAGCGCTAGTCCTTTGAGCCAGCGCTTCCCTTTAAGGCCGGGAAACTCCGGGCTCAGCGTGTTCTCCGGCAGCGATTTATCGTGGTTGTTCGCCGCCAGATTCAGCGTCTGCAAACCCCGAAGCGCGCGGAAATTGGAGACGGAAAATTGCAGTAGCATGCGCCAAATCTTCCAATTTTCGAAGTCTTGTCAAATTTTAAGCGAAAATTCCGCAATAAATGTCACGAAACCCGATTGGAACGAATGTATCCTCTTTTGCTCATGCCTACCTGCAGCGCAAGCGGGCCTAGGTTCCCCGAAAATCCAAGGTCAACATCCTTTCGTTGCAAAGCTACAAGGGCCTTGGTTTCCTTTTCCGTTTCGTGGTTCAGTCGATTGAAGCCACCCACTCGCCGACCACCACCATTTCCGGGCCTTCGTGGGGCGCGACCGGGATAGGCTCGTAATCCGGGTTCAGGGGAAGGAGTTCGATGCGGTCGTGCTGCCAGGCGTCTTCGGCGACAGTCTTGGCGGAGTGGTATTTTTTCACGGTGAAGCGGCCGCCGTTTTCCGGGTCGCCCATGGAGTTGAACTGAACGAGGACGATGCGGCCCTCGCGGGAGCCTGCCGGGCAGGGGCGGAAGAGGTTCCAAGATCCGTCATGGATCTTGGGTTCCATCGAATGGCCGCGGACGCGGGCGATGAACATGCCGGGTTTGATAGAGGTTCCGGCGGCTTCGGCCCAGCCGATTTCCTCGGGGGTGGTTTCCGGGCCCCAGAGGCCGGCGGCGGCTTCGAGGCTGTAAACGGGGACGAGGCGGGTGAATTTTTCCTTGGCGGCGGGGGCCTCGGTGAAGCCGGGGAGGTCGTGGGTTTCGGGTTCGTCGCTTTCCCCGGTGTCGGGGCTGGCGTCCACGATTCGCAAGGTGGTGGCGACGGCGACGGGTTCGACGGACCAGCCGGAGTAGGTCCGGGTGAAGGCGACCTGGTAGTTGGTGCCGGGGGCTCCGGCGTTTTCGCCGAACCAGCCGCGGAGGAGCGGGAGGATCTGGTTTTCCTCGCTGCCGAGCGGTGAGGCGACGTTGCAGGCGATTTTGACGAACTTGAACACCCACTGGCTGCCATCGGGCAGGGTGGCGGTCGTCGGGCCGATGGGGCGGCCGGGGAGTTCCTCGACGGTGGGGAGCCGCAGGATGGGTTTGCCGCCGGAATGGCTGACCTTGGCGACGAAGCGGCCTGCGCAGGATGAGGCGGCGGTTTGGAGGCGGTTTTTCGCGTAGTGGGCGAGGCGGTAGTCCACCAGCTCGGCGGTCATGGCTTCGAAGTCGGGCCGGAGCTTTTCCGGGCACGGGAAGGCGGCGAGGAAGCGGTCGCCCTCGCGCTTGAACCAATGGCGTCCGGCCTGCTCGTCCATCCAGCGGGACAGCGGCCATTCGAGCCACCACTTGGCCCAGCGCTCGATGGGTGCCTGGGCAGGATCGGGGAACTGCTGGGTCGGTGGCAGGTCGTCGCGGAGGGTCGGGTGGGAAAGGAGGAACTCGCGGCAGGCGGCGGCGAGGGTTTCGATTTCCATGCCGTCCCACAGCGCGTCGCGATCCAGCAGGACGCGGAGGACGACCATCTTGTAGGATTTGTTGAGGTTGGTGGCCTCCAGCATGGCGAGCCAGGGCTCGAAGGAGGCGAAGACCTGTCGCTCGGGATCGGTGAGATCGTTTTCCTCGGAGATGAAGCCGAACCACGAACCGAAGCGGGCGGCGAGGGTGCGGGGCAGGTAGCCGTGGTGGAACAACTCGCTGGGCGAGGGTCGGCGGCCGAGTTCGTCGCGCATGCTGCGGTAGGCCTCGACGACGGCGGAGCCGGTGTTGGGCAGGAGGCGCAGCATCAGCTCCTTGGCCTCGACTTCGAGGTCGAGCAGGCAGCCTTCGGGGAGATCCGGGGTGCCGCCTTTGAGGAACTTTTTCAGGTGCGCCCAGGTGGCGGACTGGTTGCCGAGGGAAAGCAGGTGGGTGAGGCGGCTGGCGAAGACGCGGTGATTGCCGACGAAGTCGATGACTTTCAGCCGCAGCTTGTGATCGGCGGCGCGGAGGCCGCGGCCGAGTTGTTGGAGGAAGATGACTTTGGATTCGGTGGGGCGCAGCATGACCACGCGGTCCACGTCCGGGACGTCGAGGCCTTCGTTGAAGAGATCGACCACGCAAAGGGCCTGGAGTTTGCCGTCGATGAAATCGGTGAGGCTGTCGCTGCGCGGATCGCCGCCGGAGCCTGAGAACACGGCGGCGGCGCGGACCTGGCGGCGTCGGAGCCAGTCGCGGGTGTAGAGCGCGTGGCGGCGGGAGCAGCAGAAGACGAGCGTGCGGGCATCGGGATCGGCCTGCCATGCAGTCCAGAGGCGCTCCATGCGCTCGCTGTTTTCGAGTTTCTCCTCCAGCGCGGTGGCATCGAAGCGGCCGTTGCGCCACGGGATTTGCTCGAAGTCCACATCGTCCTTGAGCCCGAGGTAGTGGAAGGGAACCAACGAGCCTTCCGCGATGCCATCGCCGACGGTGGCCTGCCACGCCAGCACGTCGTCGAAGAGCGAGGCGACGTCCACGCCATCGGTGCGCTCCGGAGTGGCGGTGAGGCCGAGGGTGAAGGTGGCCTTCAGCCGCGCCATGACCCGCCGGTAGCTGGGGGCCTGGGCGTGGTGGACTTCGTCGATGATGGCGTAGTCGAATGGCTGGGCATCGAGCGCGGCGAGGCCTTCGGGACGGGT